>NZ_DASUHS010000179.1:0-11910 GCF_036273375.1 Mycobacterium sp.
TGAAACTCGGGCAAACTGCTGCTGGCCAGCACTTCCTGCATCACCTCCATGGGCGTTTCGCCGGTGTCGAGTCGCGCGCACACGTAATGAGCGGCTTCGATCGCGTGTCCGGCCGAGGCTTGGTCGATGATGCCCTGCGCCTCCAGGGCTGCCAAAAATTTCTGGTCGGTGGTGTCGGCATAGGCGATCGGCGCGGCCGCCAGCAGGGCGACCGACGCGGCCCCCGAAGTGACGAGCAGGCGGGCAAACATGTCTGACGGGCTTCCTGGTGTGGGTGGGTGCAATTCAGTGATGCTACTGCACGTCACCGGGGCGACGGATACCGTTGCACGGCAAGCACATTCGCCCGTTCCGTCATCGCCGCACCGACCGATTCCTCGGTGAGTAGATAGAACCGGTCCTCGGCGGCCTGCTCGAAGATCGTCGCGGCGGCCGCCAGCGGATCCATGGCCGCGGCCTTGACATCGAGCATCGCGGATCGCTGCGCTTCGGCGACGGCGATATCGGTGCCCTCGGCGGGGTCGACGCCGCCGGCGGACTCAAAGATGTTGGACACCACCGCCCCCGGCAACACCGCCTGCACATGAATGTGATGCGCGTGCCCGGCCGACGCGACATCGAGGTAAAGGCACTCGGCCAACGCCAGAACCGCGTGCTTGCTCATGATGTAGGGCCCCTGCAGCGGCGTCGCCAGGACGCCACCGACCGAGGACAAATTCCACACCCAGGCCTGCTCGTCGGTGGCCATCATCTTGGGAAGGAACGCGCGCACCCCGTGAAACACCCCGCTGATGTTGATGTCGACGACGCGACGCCAGTTCACCACCGGCGTGTCCCACAGATAGCCAAATTGCTCGACGCCCGCGTTGTTTACCAGCAGCCGCACCGGACCGACTTCGCAGTAGGTCCGCTCGGCGAGCTCATGAACGGCATCCGGGTCGCGCACGTCGCACCCCACGGCGACGGCCGAAGCCCCGGCCGCGCCGAGTTCGCCGCGCAGCGCATCGATGGCGTCGGTGTCGATGTCGGCCAGCACCACGGTCATGCCCAGCCGGCTGGCGTAGCGCGCCAACCCCGCCCCGATGCCCGAGCCGGCGCCCGTGATAACGGCGATCCCACCCGAGAACGGGTTCACGCGTACTGCAACACGGGCCGCGGCGCGGGCCGCAGCGGACGTAACGGCTGCAGGGTCGGTGCGACGAGTTGCGGGCCGCCCTCGGTGTGCCGCCAAATGCCCATCGCGGTCATCCGGACCGGGGCGATCAATCGCTGGTCGAACTTCATCCGATTCATCGGACCGCACACCGACACCGCGGCGATGACTTCCTGGCCATCGCCGGCCCCACCGATTGGTGCTGCCACACAACCGAATCCGAGCAGCGATTCCTCGCGTTCGAAGGCGACGCCGTGCGCGCGCACCCGGGACAACTCGACGGCCAGCTGTGAGCCGGTGGCGATCGAGTACTTCGTTTTGCGGACCCGCAGGTCCACCGGGGCATCGTCGTCTCGGTAGGCCAGGATCGCCTTGCCGACGGCGGTGCAGTGCGCGGGCTGACGGCTGCCCACCCGCGTGGGTATCGGCGCCAGCGGCGAGTCGCCGACCTTGTCGAGGTAGACCACGTCGGGCCCGTCCAGTACCGCGAGGTGCACGACGAGCCCTGTGGCGCGGTGCAATTCGCCCAGCAGGGGGCGGGCCGCGCGCACCAGGCGGTCCTGATGCACGGCTAGCGAGCCCAACTCGACCAGGCGCATGCCCAGCTCGTAGTCGCGGCCGCTGCGGCGTAGCCAGCGCAACTGCACCAAGCGCTCGAGCATCCGGTGCGCCGACGAGCGCGGCAGGCCGGTGCGCCGGACGATCTGAGCCAGCGTCAGGCGCCCGGGGCCGTCGAATGCGTCCAGGACGAGCGAGATGCGGTCGATGACCGCCGTGGGCGTGGCTGATTCCGCGGTCCTTGGCATCCGGCCCTCCCGGCTAGAGCTATCTGGCTGTCATATTCCTATTAGGAATACCTGTTTGTACCACACCGCTGTGGTCGCTGTCACACGACACGCGAAACTCGAGGACGGACATGAGAGTCTGCCGAGTGTGCGCTGAGGGTGAAATATGGGCGCGCATCCGGCCCAGGAGGCACACCCAAAGCCGTCAGCGCACTCACGACGCGACGGCGATCGACTGGATCAGTACAAGTCAGCCCTTGGCCGCGGAACGGCCCGCGCGGCGGCCGTAGAAGCTGCCGTCACCCAGCGAGACCCCGCTGGCATAACCCCACGCGGCCAGGCCGGCGGTGCACCGGCCGGCGGCGAAGAGTCCCGGAATGGGCGCGCCGCTGACGTGCAACACCTCGGCGTCCAGCGTGCTGGCCAGCCCGCCCAGGGTGAACCCGCCGGTGTTCTCCCGCAGGTCGACGGCGCCGACGGGGGAGCCGATCGGCTTGATCCACTCCGGCTTCTTGTGCAGCAGTGGATCCTCGCCGCGCGCGGCGCCCTCGTTGTAGGCGGCAACGGTCGCCTGCAGCGAGCCGGTCGGCAGGCCCATGTCGCGTTCCAGGTCGGCAACGGTGTCGGCCACCCAGGTCGCCGGGCGCAGCATGAACTTCGGCGACCACGAGGCCATCGCCTCCTCCTGCGCATCGCCGTCGATGATCAGATAGGCAACGTTGTCCTGCTGGTAGAGGGTGAGCTGTCCGATCCGGCCCGGGTAGGTGTCCTCGGCGACGTAGCGCTGACCGCGGCCGTTGACCAGGATGCCCCGCACCAGCTGCTGCGGGTCGATGAAGATCGCGACCTCGGTGGCGTCCATGTGGGCCAGGTCGGCGCCCAGCGCCTGCGCCATCCGGATCGCCTGGCCGTCGTGCTGCTCGATCGAGGCGGCGGGCCGGCCGGCGATCCGCGGCGCGTAGCGCTCGACCATCGCGTCGTTGTAGGCGAAGCTGCCGGTCGCCAGGACCAACCCGGTACGCGCTCGGATGCTCATCTCGATCCCGTACTGGCGGGCGCGGATGCCGACCACCCGGCCGTCGGATTCGGTGATCAGTCGCTGCACCCGCACGTCGTAGCGCGCCCGCACGCCGGCCGCGGTCGCGGTTTCGACCAGGGGCTTCATCAGCATGTAGCCGGCACTGGCTTCGCCCTGCTTCTTGTTCTGCATCTGCGGGACGTGCCCGCGCGGCGCGGGGGAGGCGATGGTGTTGAACGGGAAGGAGTTTTCGCCGCCGCTGTACATCAATCCCTGATCGCCCATCGGCTCCCAGCCGGGCTCGGAGAAGAACTCCGCTTTGAACGGGACACCGCAGCCGACCAACCATTCGAAGTGGGCGACGCTGCCGGCGCAGTAATCGGCGATCCGGTTCTCGTCGGCGCCGGGGCCCATCGCGACGTTGAGGAAGGCCGCCATGTTGTCGACGGAATCAGTGAAGCCGCAGGCCTTTTGGATGGGCGTGCCGCCGCCGAGATAGATGAAGCCACCGGCCATCGACGCCGCGCCACCCCAGGACCCGGTGCGCTCCAGCACTAAAACGTCGGCACCGGACCGGGCCGCTTCCACCGCCGCCGCAGCACCGGCGATGCCGTAGCCGGCGATGACGACGTCGGCCTCGTCATCCCACGAGGTGATCGACGACGCCGCGACCGGCGTCACGTCCGATTCGGGCGTCACAGCCGCATGGCCGCGGGCATTTCGCCGACCCACTGGTGGCCCCAGTAACTGTCGGCGGTGATTTCCTCTGCAATGTAAAAGGTTTCGTCGACCCGCATGCCTTCGGTGCCGAATTCGATGTCCCAGTCACCGGGCGCGCGGACGTAGAACGAGACCATCTTGTCGTTGGTGTGCCGCCCGAGGGTGGACGAGAGCTGGAATCCCTCGGCGTTGACCCGGTCCAGCGCCTGCCCCACGGCGTCCAGGGTGTCGACCTCCACCATGATGTGGACCAGGCGCGGGTCACGCTGGTGTGCGGCCGGGACGATCGCCAGGCTGTGGTGTCGCTCGTTGATGCCCAGGAATCGAACCCGCACCGGGCCGAACTCTTTCGGCAGCGGCACCCGGAACGCGCCGCGGGCGCGGAAGCCCAGCACCTCGGTGTAGAAGTCGAACAGCCCGTTGGGGTCGGTGGCCGGCACCACCACGTGGCCCAGGCCCTGGTCGCCGGTGACGAACTTCGCGCCGAACGGCGTGACGACCGGGCTGTGGTCGAGCACCGCGCCGTGAAACACCTCCAGCGTGGTGCCGGCGGGATCCTCGAACGTGATCACCTCTTCGACGCGGCGAGCCTCGGCCTCGTCGGGGGACAGCTGCTTGTACGCCACGCCGGCTCCGTCGAGGGCGGTCTGCACGCGCTGCAATGCCGGGTGATCGCGCACTTCCCAGCCGACGGTCAGCACCCGGTCGGTGTCACCGGGCACCACGATGAGCCGGGCCGCCCGCTCGTCCATCCGCAGGTACAGGGCCGACGGGTCGGGACCCTTGCCCTCGGCGAAACCCAGCACGCCAAAGGCGAACTGTCGCCAGCGATCGATGTCGTTGGTCGAAATCGTGATGTAGCCCAGGCTTTTCAGGTCGCTCACTAATGCGTCTCCTGCTCAGATCAGGGCCCGCAGCGGACCCTCGGGCGGGTCGATGCCGATGGAACTCAGCGCCGACGCGTGATAGGTGGTGCCGGGGACATGGATGGCATGCATCTGTCCGACGTGCACGTCACGCCAATACCGTTGCAGCGGCTTGTCCATTCGCGCCGCGTTGCCGCCCGATCGGGCGAAAATCTCGTCGACCGCCGACACCGCGCGCCACACCGCGCGCACCTGCGTCCGGCGCCCGGCCGCCCGATCGGCGAATGACACCTCCTTGCCGGCCGCGACCATGTCGTAAATGCGGTCGGCGTTGGCCAGCAGCTCCTGGCGGGCGGCATTGATGTCGGCGGCCGCCTCGCCGATAGCGTGCATGACGTAGGGGTCGTCCTTGATCGCGGTCCCGGTGGCGCCGACGCGCTCGCGCTGATAGTCCAGATGCGCGGCGAGCGCCCCCTCGGCGATGCCGATGGTGGCCGCGGAGATGCCCAGCGGAAACATCGTCGACCACGGCATCAGATACAGCGGCTCGGTCATGCCGGCCTCGCGCTGCGCGGTACCGTCCATCACCTTGGTGGCATCCATGGTCCGGTAGCTCGGCACGAACGCGTCTTTGACGATCACGTCCTTGGAGCCGGTTCCGCGCAGCCCCACCACATTCCACGAGTCGTCGACGATCTCGTAATCCTTGCGCGGCAGGATCATGTGCAGCATCTGCGGCGGCATCAACGGGATGCCCTTCTCGTCGCCGAGCATGGCGCCCAGGATGATCCAGTCGCAATGGTCGGTGCCCGAACTGAACTGCCAGCGGCCGTTGAAGATGTAGCCGCCGTCGACGGGCATGGCCACACCCTGCGGCGCATACGGGGACGCCATCCAGGTGTCGACGTCGTCGGCCCAGATCTCGGCGGCGACCTTCGGGTCCGCGTAAGCCAACTGGTAGGGGTGCACGCCGACGACGCCGACGATCCAGCCGGCCGCCGGATCCAGCGCCGCGGTGCCCATCGTCGTCTCGGCGAACTCGCGGGGGTGGACCTCGAAGCCCTGGTACTGCTTGGTCTGCAGCAGCCGGATCAGGCCGGCACCCTTCATCAGCTTGACGGTGTCGTCGGTGAGCCGGCCGATGCCTTCGGCTTCCGCGGCTTGGTCGCGCAACTGGTCGGCCATGGCCACTACCCGGTCGAGTACCCGGTCGCTCATATCGTTGTCCTTACGTGTGTGGGCCTAGTAATGGTCTACCGCAGTCCCGGGCCGTCCCAAAGGAAATCCCGATGAGCGGACACCCGGCAATCAAAATTCGACGTGAACATCGGCGCTGGCCGCCCTCGCCTGGCAGGCCAGTATCAGGCCGTCCTCGAGATCTGCCGCGTCCAAGACGTCGCACGGGGCCATGTCGACCCGCCCGGTGACCACGGTCGCCACGCACGAGCCGCAGCGGCCCTCCCGGCACGAGTGCGGCACGGCGATTCCCGCGTCCAGCAGTGTCTCGACCAGGGTCTGCCCGTGCGGCCAGCGCAAACGATGCCGCTGGCCGTCCAGCTCGACGCTGACATGTGCGACTTCCGGCATCCGTCGATGGTCAGCCATCAGGGTCGGGCGGTGGGCGTACCCGCCCGGTGGCCGGGAAATCTCGTGCGAACCGTCCGGTGACCGGGAGGGGCGGCGGTCCGCGATGCGCAAGGCCCTACGGTGACTGCTTGTGAACGATGCCGGCCAACAGTCTCTGGACGTCATAGTGGTCGGCGCGGGGTTCGCCGGCTTGTACGCCTTATACAAGCTGCGTAGTCAGGGCCTCTCGGTGCGGGTGCTGGAAGCGGCGCCCGAGCTGGGCGGCACCTGGTACCACAACCGGTATCCGGGTGCCCGCTGCGACGTCGAGAGCGTCGACTACTGCTATTCGTTCTCCGATGAACTACAACAGGAGTGGGACTGGACCGAGCGGTATGCCACCCAGGCCGAGATCCTGACGTATTTGAACTGGGTCGCAGACAAGCTCGATCTGCGCCGCGACATCGCATTGCGCACCCGCGTGGTCTCGGCCCAACTCGATGAGGCGACGCTGCGCTGGACGGTCACCACCGAAGCAGGGCAACAGTTTTCGGCGCGTTTCTGTCTCATGGCGACCGGCCCGCTGTCGGCCGCACTGACCCCGGACTTCGCCGGCCTGGACACCTTTTCCGGCGAGATCTACCACACAGCACACTGGCCACACGAGCCCGTCGACTTCACCGGCAAGCGGGTGGCGGTCATCGGCACCGGATCCTCGGGCATTCAGTCGATCCCGGTCATCGCCGAGCGCGCCGCCCACCTGTACGTCTTCCAGCGGACGCCCAATTACAGTGTCCCGGCGGGCAACAAACCCTTGACCGCCGACGAGCTCGACGAGATCAAGGCCGGTTACGCCCAGCGGCGTGCGCTGTCGTGGCGCAGCGGCGGTGGCTCACCGCACATCACCGCCCCAAAGCCCACGATGCAATTCACTGCCGACGAGCGTCGCGCGGCCTTTGAAAGGCGTTGGCAGCTAGGGGGAGTGCTGTTCTCCAAGACGTTCCCGGACCAGATGACCGATCTGGAGGCCAACGAGGCGGCCCGCAGGTTCTACGAGGATAAGGTCCGGGCCGTCATCGACGATCCGGCCGTGGCCGACCTGCTGATCCCCACCGACCACCCGATCGGCACCAAGCGAATCTGCACCGACACCAATTACTTTCAGACGTTCAACCGCGCAGACGTATCACTGATCAGCGTGCGTGCCACCCCGATCGAATCCGTCGACGACACCGGGATCAATACCACCGGGATTGATAAAACCAAAGTCCATTACGACGTCGACATGATCGTGCTGGCAACGGGTTTCGACGCGATGACCGGTGCGCTGGACAAGATCGATATCATCGGGCGCCGCGGCACCGCGCTGCGTGACGACTGGGCGCACGGGCCCCGCACGTATCTGGGCCTGGGGGTGGACGGCTTCCCCAACCTGTTCTTGATCTCGGGCCCGGGGGCGCCCGCCGTCCTGGCGAACATGGTGCTGCACGCCGAGGCCCAGGTGAACTGGATCGCCGACGCCATCGCCCACCTCGACCAGCGCGGTTACGCCGGGCTGGAGGCCAGCGTGGACAGCGTGGACGGCTGGGGCGCCGAATGCGCCCGCCGGGCAGAGGCGACGCTGTTCACCAAGGCGAACTCCTGGTACATGGGCGCGAACGTGCCGGGCAAACCACGCGGCTTCATGCTGTTCACCGGCGGCTTCGCCACGTACAACGATGTTTGCGCCGAGGTCGCCGACGCCGGCTACCGCGGCTTCGATTTGATCGAACGATGACGGGATTGCTGAACAAGGTTGTCGTGGTCACCGGCGCCGCCAAAGGCACCGGGCGGGTGCACTGTGCGCGTTTCGCGGACGAGGGCGCCGACGTGATAGCACTCGACGCAGAAAGCACGGCCGGCGAGTTGAGCGACACCGCAAGGGAAGTCGAGGACCGCGGTCGACGGTGTGCGACCGGCCTGGCCGACGTCAGGATTCTCGCGGCGGTGACGGCCGCCATCGACGCCGGCGTGGCCGAGTTGGGCCGGCTCGACGTCGTCGTGGCCAACGCCGGAGTCCACCTCCCCGGCGCGCCGTCCTGGGAACTCGACCCCCACGTGTGGCAGCGCACGCTCGACATCAACCTCACCGGCGTCTGGCATACGATCCGGGCGAGCGTGCCGCACATCGGTGACCGCGGTGGCTCGGTGGTCATCATCAGCTCCACCAGCGGGCTTCGCGGCCTGCCCAACACTGCGCACTACACCGCCAGCAAGCATGCGGTGGTGGGACTGGCGCGCACTCTGGCCAACGAGCTAGGGCCGCGCGGCATCCGGGTCAACACCGTGCACCCCGGCCCGGTAGCCACTCCAATGGTCTTGAACGAGGCCACGTTTCGGCGCCTGCGACCGGACCTGGACAACCCGACCGCGGCCGATGCGGCCGAGGTGCTGCAGGCACGTAACCTGCTCCCGGTGCCGTGGGTCGAGCCCGTCGACATCGCCAACGCCGTGCTGTTCTTGGCCTCGGATGCGGCCCGCTACATCACCGGCACCCAGCTCGTCGTCGACGCCGGCCTGACGCAGAAGACGACATGACCGGACGGCTCCACAACAAGGTCGCCCTGATCACGGGTGCGGCGCGGGGGATCGGTCGCGCGCAGGCGGTGCGGTTCGCGCAGGAGGGCGCCGACATCGTGGCGCTGGACGTGTGCGGCCCGGTCGACACGGTGGTCATCCCGCACAGCACCCCGGCCGACCTCGACACCACCGCGTCGCTGGTGAGCGAGGCGGGCGGGCGGGTCCACACCGAAATCGTCGACGTGCGTGACCTCTCCGGTGTGCAGGCTGCCACCGATCGTGGTGTCCAGCGGTTCGGTGGCCTGGACGTGGTCTGCGCGACCGCGGGAATCACATCGCGTGGCATGACGGTCGACCTGGACGAAAACGCCTGGCGCACCATGCTTGACGTCAATCTCACCGGGGTGTGGCATACCTGCCGCGCCACTGCGCCGCACCTGATCGCGCGCGGGGCGGGTTCGATGATCCTGACGAGTTCCATCGCGGGGCTGCGTGGGCTGGTCGGCGTCGCGCATTACACGGCCGCCAAGCACGGCATGATCGGCTTGATGCGCAGCCTGGCCAATGAGCTTGCACCACACAATGTTCGGGTCAATTGCATCAGCCCGACCAACGTCGACACGCCCATGATTCACAACGACGTTGTCAGCATGGCGTTCCGGCCCGACTTGGACCGCCCGCCCACCCGCGCGGAATTCGCCGAGGCCGCACGTTCGATGAATATGCTTGCGGTGCCGTGGGTGGACGCGGTGGACGTGGCCAACGCCGCCCTGTTCCTGGCCTCCGACGAGGCGCGCTACATCACCGCGATCGTCCTGCCCGTCGACGCCGGGGCCACGCAGCGATGAGCGCCGCGCTCACGATCGCCGCCAGCTAGCTGCGCGAAAGGAAGGCCAGCACGGTGCTTTCGAACGCGTCCTTGGCCTCGATCATCGCCCAGTGCCCCGAATTGGGGAAGACGTGCAGCTCCGCGTTGGGGATGGTGCGCATCGGGATCAGCGCCATGTCCGGCGGGCTCACCCTGTCGTCGCGGCCCCACGTCAGCAGGGTGGGGGCGGTGAGCTTGTGCATGGTCGCCCACGGCAGTGGGCGGTCGGAGGCGTTGAGCGCGGCGTTCATGCCGGCGAACGCGGCCTTGCCGTACATACGCCGCGCCGCGGCCAGGGTTTCCGGGTCGGTGGCCAGCTGCCACCGTTCCTCGATCAGCTGTTCGGTGACCAGCGCCTGGTCGTAGACCATCGACTTGAGCCAGTCGACCAGGCGTTGCCGCGTGGGGTCCTCGACAAACTCCTGTAGCAGCCGAATGCCTTCGCTGGGACTGGGACTGAAGATGTTGGTGCCGATGCCGCCGATGGTCACCAACCGATCGACGCGCTCCGGATTGTGGGTTGCGAAGTTGATCCCGACGCCGCCGCCCATCGAGTTGCCGACGATGTGCACCTTGTCGACGCCGAGCGCGTTCAGGAAGGGCGTCACCGTGCCGAACGCGGTAACCATCGGATGGCCGCCGAAGTCGTCGCTGACGCCGAAACCGGGGAATTCCAGGACCAGGCACCGATAGTGGGCGGCGAAGGCGGGCAGCACGCCGCGAAAGTTACGCCAGCCCGTGACACCGGGACCGGAACCATGCAGGAACAGTAGTACCGGACCGGACTCCGAGCCGCCGCTGTCGTAGTAGCGCAAAGCGCCCTTTTCAGTGCTGATTTCACGCAGATCTTGTGCTGTGCTGGTCGTCGGTTCAGAAGTGTCTGCCACGGATGTCACCCTGCCATGCCGCGGCGGCGAGGGTGGACAGGGTTCCGCTGACCGGGCGGCTCAGAGTGGACCGTGGGCGGGCTCGCCGCAATTCAACAGCTCTTTGAGCGCGGCGGGGAACGCGTCGGCGAGGTCCCACAGGTCGGGAACGAGGTCGGGGCAGGAGATGATGCCGACGCCGAGTCGGCCGTTGAGCGACATCACGGTGATGTTGAGCGCCGCGCCGGCAATGATCGGGCCGAGCGGATACATCGCGTCGAGTCGGCACCCCAGGAAGTAGAGCTGCTCTGGTGGACCGGCCACGTTGGACATCACCAGATTGTGTGGCGGCTTGTCGGGCAGGGGGATGCGTGGCAGCAGTTTCCTGACCGCGCCGAACATGGTCTGTCCGGCCACCTGTGTCCAGTCGTGTAGCAGGGTCGGGCCCATCGCCGCGGAGTGGTCCTTGGCCGCGGCGTTTCCGGCGGCGATGCTGGCCAGCCGTTCCGCGGGGTCGTCGATGTGAGTTTCGAGCCGGCAGAGCATCCAGGTCATCTGGTTGCGCCCCGCCCGAGTCGATTGATCGCGGACGGACACTGGCACGCTGGCGACCAGGGGGAGGTCCGACAGCGCGTCGCGGTCCTGGAGATACTGCCGCAGCGCCCCCGCACACACCGCCGTCACAACGTCGTTGACGGTCACCCCGAACCGGCGTTTGACGGTTTTCACGTCCTCGAGGTCGACGCTGGTCAGGGCGACGTTGCGGCGGCGGGTGAACGAGCCGTTGAACGCCGTCGGGGGTGCCGCGAATGGAGCCGCCATCGTCTGGCTACCGCCGCGGGCACGCAGCACCGTTTGCGCCAGGGTCAGCGCCGTTGACGGCACGACTTTGGCCAGGCGCCAGGGCCGCAATGCCGCCCCGATCAGCCCGCTGGCGGCGATCTGCAGCGGATTCGCCGCGCCAGTGCGTTCGGCCGGTTTCGGTGGCGCGGCATCCGGCACGGCGCTGCACAACTGTGCGAGCAGGTTGGCTCCGCCCACGCCGTCGACCACCGCGTGGTGGACCTTGAGGACGACGGACAGTGCGTCGGTGCCGTGCAGGCCTTCGACCACCCACATTTCCCACAGCGGGCGATCCCGATCGAGCGCAAGTGCCGCGACATGGCCGCAGATGTCCGCTAATTCTTTCGGCCCTCCGGGCGAGGGCAGGGCGACGCGGTGAAGGTGGCGAGCCACATCGAAACGATCGTCGTCCACCCACACCGGATGGTCGAAGTTCAATTGGTTGTCGGCCAGCTTGAGGCGGAATTCGGGCACGGCGTCCACCCGCGCCGACAACGCCTCATGGAAGCGATCGAAGGCGTAGCCGCCCGGCATCGTCGCGGGGTCCACTTCCATGACGCAGCAAATGTTCAATGGCTGCGTCGGCGATTCCAGGTTCAAAAAGAACGCGTCTAACCCACTGAGTCGTTGCATGCTTCTCGTCTCTTTGTTGCGCGGCAATGACCG
>NZ_DASUHS010000180.1:0-14499 GCF_036273375.1 Mycobacterium sp.
AACACGATCGTCTGAAACGCCCGATAGTCGATGTGGCCGGCCCGAAAGACCTTACCGACCTGCGGCAACCGATTCCGCATCGCCATGGCATACCGCAAGTAGCTATGGCCCATCGCGACGCTGCACCCCGACGCCGCACCCAACTGCGCGGCCACCGCCTCCCACGCATCGGCCGACCATTCCGCGCACTCCCCTGATTCGCGACAGCGCAACACCAACAACTCACCGGCGGCCACCAAGCGCTCAGCGGCCGCCCGCGCCTCCGCGCTCCCGGCCTCGCGCACCCGATCCAGCAGCGCCGCCGACTCCGGCGTCTCCCGCGAGGCGTACCACCACTCGAACATGAGTTCGATTATGCCACCTGGGGGCGACAGCCGCGATCAGTCGCCCTGCCGGATCCAGGCCACGATGTACAAGGTCATGGCCGTCACCAGCGCGATGAGGACCCACTGCACGATCGCCTGGTCGATCCACGACCCGGGCGGTGGCGCCCCCGGCAGGATGTTGCGCAGCGGGACGATCGCGAACAGGTTCGCGGCGTACCAGGTGGCGAACGGCGGCAGAAACTTCCTTCTGCCCAGCGCCATCGGAATGGCGACCAGCAGGGCCAGGGTGGGCAGGCTGATCAGCACCAGGCAGATCCCGAGGTCGAAGATCAGCGGCCCCTTGGCCCGCTTCAGCGTGATCACCACGTTGCCGTTGTCGGTCGCGCGGGAGGTGGGCAGCGCGCTGGGGTCGTGCACCCGGTTGACGCTGATCTCCCAGCCATCCAGCGCGCCGGTCACTTCGACACGGGCGGGCACCTTCTTGCGGTTGTCGCCGGTCCCGACGAACGCATCGGCCGCGATCGGCTCGGTCCGGTAGGAGTCGAACGGCCAGTTGCCGGGTTCGCCGTGCGCCTCGATGGTGGTGCTCAGTTGGGCCGGCGCCCTGCCCTTCGGGTATTGCAGATCGCCCAGGTCGCTTGTCGGATACAGGCGTACCGCGACGTCGTTGGCCAGCACGTCAAAGCGATTGTCGTACTGGGCAACTCCGGGATAGGCGAGCACCTCGACGGACAGGCGGTTGGCGACCGGCTTCAACTCTTCGAGGCGCAGCTGCACGATCGTGGCGTCGCCGCCGCCCTGGCTCAGGTCCAGTGGGGGCAGCGGACCCTCCGACCGCTGCAGAAAATGCACACCGAAAAGCGACAGCACGTAGACGATGATGACTGCCGCAAGAATGCACACGCCGATTGCGATCCGCGGCGCCTCGCGCTTCTTCTTCGTGGGCACCGCCGGAGCCGGTGCAACCGGGGTCGGGGCCTCCGTCGTCATCGGCCGCCGCCGCGAGCAATGGTGCGCGGAATGCGTCGTGATGCTTGCTGAAACCGGGCCGGCACCGCTGGCGAGATCCGGCTGGAGCGGCCGTTTAACTTCACTGGTCGAAACGCACCTAAAGCAACCGGCCGACACGCCGCTACGGATTTGCTAGCCGGGTGGCGAGTCCGCCACACAGCGAAATCCGATGTGCGTCGTCGCGGAGTCCTGCGATTGCGGTGACCGGGCCGCCGGACGGTAGCGGTGGCAGTACTCCGGCGCGCACAGGTGGCTGCCCCCCTTCAACGTCTGGTTGACCGACGGATCGGCGGGGCCCGACGGGGTGCAGCAGGACTTGGGCGGCTGGTCGAGCCGGTGATGCGCGGCGAACTCGGTGGCCGTCCACTCCCATACGTTGCCGATCATGTCGACAAGCCCAAAGCCGTTGGGGGCGAACGTCCCAACGGGCGACGTTCCCGCCCAGCCGCGCGCCCCCTCATTGCGGTACGGGAAGTCGCCCTGCCAGGTGTTGGCCATCAGCCGGCCGTCGCTCGTGGCCTCGTCGCCCCACGCGTACGTCGTTGTGGATCCGGCACGGGCCGCATACTCCCACTCGGCCTCGGTCGGCAGCCGCCGCCCGGCCCAGCGCGCATAGGCCGCCGCGTCCGGATACGCCACCTGTACGACCGGATGATCGCCGCGGTCCGCGACAGCGCTGCCGGGCCCGAACGGGTGGCGCCAGCTCGCCCCCGGCACCCACTGCCACCACTGTCGCCAGTCGCGCAGGTCGACCGGCCCGGGTGTCGGCCGGAAAACCATTGCGCCCGGGCATAAATCGTCCGCGTTCGCTCCCGGGTACAGCGCCGGGTCGATCGGCTGCTCGGCCACCGTCACATACCGGGTGGCGTCGACGAATTCGGCGAACTGCGCGTTGGTCACTGGGTGCCGTTCCACCGCAATGGGTCCCACCGTCAAGGTGTGGATCGGCGCCTCTTCGGGGTAGAAGCTGGTCGAGCCCATGCGGAATGACCCGCCCGGCAGGTCAACCAGCTCGCTCAGCACCCCGTCAGGCTACGCCGGTCAGGCGCCCTAGTCGGATTGTCGATACCAGGTGAGCATGTAGAGGGCCATCGCCGCAACCAGCGCGATCAACACCCAGATCACCAGGACCTGGTCGATCCACGCGCCCGGCGGAGGCGCCCCTGGCAAAAAGTTGCGAATGGGGATGACGGCGAACAACATGGCGGCAAACCACGTCACGAACGGAGGCACGAATTTTCTTCTGCCCAAGGCGATTTGGATGACAACGGCAAAAGCCAGCGCGGGCAGCGCGAAGAGGACCAAGCAGATTCCGAGGTCGAAGATCAGCGGCCCCTTGGCGCGGTGCAAGGTGATGATGACATTGTCGGCGCGATCCGAGTCCTGGCTGGCTTCGCCGACGCGCTGAACGCTGACGTCCCAGCCGTCCAAGCCGCCGGTCACCTCCACCCGCGCGGGTACGTAGCGGCGCGCATCACCCTGGCCGACAAGCACATCGGCGGACAGCGTGTCGGTGCGGTAGGAATCGAACGGCCAGTTATTCGGGTCACCGTGTGCCTCGATGGTGGTCGCGACCTGCGCCGGCGACTTGCCGGCCGGGTACTGCAAGTCGCCGAGGTCGTTCGGGGGATCCATGCGGACTGCGGTGTCGGTCTTGAGCACCTCGAGGCGCTTATCGAACATCGACTCCTCAGGGATCACCAGCACCTTCACCGTCAATCGGTTCGCAGTGGTGTCCAGCTTTTCCAGCCGCACCAGCACGACCGTGTCATTGGTGGCATTGAGGTCGGGCGGCTTGAGTGGGCCCCCCGACTTCGCCAGCAGGTGCACGCCGAACAGCGACAGGGCGTACACGGCGATAAAGCCAGCGACGGCGGCCACGGCAATGACCCTGCGCCGCTTGCGGCGGTGAGACGCGGCCGCGGAAGGAGGTGTCGCGGATGGTTGCTCCGACGGCGCCGGGGGCGGTGGCGAGGGTGGCGCTTGGTGGGTCATCGGTCAACACCTCCGTGGGAATCTGGACATAGAGGACGGATGCTAGCGAACTCCCGGGCACCGCGGTGGTTCTTTGAAAATTCGTCATGTTTAGGTAATTTTCGCCCCGTCGCCGGGCGCCGCACGATAGCCAGCGAAATCGTCGCGGAGGCTTCGGTGACACCAGGTCCGCCCAAACGTGCGAACTCTCGATGACCCGCCGATTGGCCCACCAGTTCATCCAGCGTTTGTTTGCCTGTTAAGCCAGTGGCGGTAGGTGTGCCGGGTGTGAAGCCCAATCTTTCGATGCTGGCCGTAGGCGTCCTGGCGGCCAGCGCCATGTTGGTCTCCGCTTGCAGCGACCGAGATCTTCAACTGCACCATCACGCGCTGGGACGACCCGGCCCTGGCCTAACTCATCGCCTCCATGCCGGCCGAGGACATTCACGTCATTTACCGCAGCGACGGCTCGGGCACCACCGACAACTTTCAGGCCTACCTGCAGGCCGCGTCAGGTAAAGCCTGGGGCAAGGCTGCGGGCAAGAGCTTCGACGGCGGGTGTGGGTACCGGAGCCGTCGGCAACACCGGCGTCGGCAACGATCTGGTGCTCGACCTGTCGTCGTTCTACAACCCCGCCCAGCCCGACGTCTACCCGATCGTGTTGGCCACCTACGAGATCGTTCGTTCGAAGTACCCGACCTACGATGTGGCCAAGGCCGTCAAGGCTTTTCTGCAGGCGGCCATCGGTCCCGGCCAGATGGAACTGGCCAGGAGCGGCTACATTCCGTTGTCCGCCGATTTCCAGGCGAGGGTCTCCGGCGCGGTCGACGCGATCAGCTCCGTTGACGCGCCGAAACCCGAGCGAGGCGAATTCAGGTCTTGGTAGGCGTTTTTCGATCGCGCTGTCGCCACCAGCCGACGAGGAACAGTGTCAGCGCGGCGACCAGCCCGATCAACACCCACAGCACGATGGCCTGGTCGACCCACGAACCGTACGGTGGGCTGCCCGGCAGGATGTTGCGCAGCGGGACAATGGCGAAAAGCATTGCGCCGTACCAGGTGGTGAGCGGCGGCAGGAATGACGTCCTGCCCAGCGCCACGGGAATGGCGACCCAAAGCGCCAAGACGGGCAGCGCGATCAAAACCAAACAGATGCCGACGTCGAAGATCAGCTGCCCCTTGGCCCGGTGCAACGTAATCACCAAGTCGTCCTTGAGATCTGGATTGTTCTCCTCCGCATCGTGGACGCGAGTGACGGTGGCATCCCACCCGTCCAGCCCTCCAGCGGCTTCGACGCGGGCCGCCGTCTTCTCCTTGCTGGCGCCGGAACCGGTGAACACATCGGCCGAGATGACCCCGGTTCGGTAGGAATCGAACGGCCAGTTCGCGGGGTCGCCGTGCGCCTCGATGGTCGTGCTCACCTGCGCGGGTGCTTTGCCGACCGGGTACTGCAGGTCACCCAGGTCGTTATCGGGATACAGCCGCACCGCCGCATCGCTCTTCAACACGCCGAAGTTCTTGTCGTACAACGCATCTTTGGGATAGACCAGCACATTGACCGTCAGCCGGTTCGCGATGGTATCCAGTTTCTCCAGCCGCACCTGCACGACGCTGTCTTCGGCCTCGACCTTACTCAGGTCCACCGCGGGCAGCGGGGGCGCCGATTTGGCCAGCAGGTGCACGGCGATCAGCGACAGCACGTAAATAACGATGAGCGAGGCGACGATCCCGAACGTGATCGCGATTTGCCGGCCTCGTGCACCGGTCGGCGGCGGCGCCGGGGGCCCGGCGGTCATTGGGGCATCACGCAGCGTGATGCTAGCAGCGCCGACCCCACTTTTCAGCGGATCACGACAAGGGCTTCGGACCCCGCCAGTTTGCTGCGCCGATCACGGCAGCGGCGCCCTTCGCGCGCCGACACATCAGTCTCGCGAAAAGGCAAGCGCAATCTCGGCTTCCACGTCCACGTAAGGCCGGCCGGACAGGTCGACGGTGACTTGAGTGATGGTGCCGCCGGTGAACGTGAACGGCGCCTTGTACCGGCTGGACACTCCCGACCCGCCGTTGCGCCCGACCGTGATACCGGCACCGGCCAGCCCGAAGGTCCCGGGGTGGGTGGTCACCCCGGCCAGCGTGCCGACGACCTGGTCGTCGATGAACAGCGTGACGTCGCCCAGCGGCGTGTGACTGTTCTCGACCGTTCCGGTGCGGGAATAGCTGGCGCCGAACAGATATCTGCCAAGGGGCACCGCATCGGACGAGAAAACCTCCTGCTGGCGCTCGCCGAGGAAGTTGTACACGTAATGCAGCCGGCCGTCCTGGATGAACAACACATGCCCGCCGTGCGCGCCGCCTTGCTTGAACAGCACACCCTCGGCGCCGGTGGTGTCGACGGCCACCTCGGCCAGCACCGAGAACGACCGGCCGCGGATTTCCGCGGCGGCACCGATGCCCACATCGGCGCAATCGGGATAGTAGAGGTAGCTGTTCCGGTCACTGACCAGATATGGCCGCGACCGTCCCAGCGTCTCCAGGATGTTCAGATCTGACAGCGGCAACCCGTTGTACTTGGCCGCCTCCGAGAACCACAGCGCCTTGAGTTCTTCCAGTTTGTTCGGGTTTTCGGCTGCCAGGTCGTGGCACTGGCTACGGTCGGCCTCGATGTGGAACAGTTCCCAGCGGTCGGCGTCGAAATGCGACCAGCCGGCCGGGGTGGCCGCGTGTACGGTGTTGGCGAACCAACCCTGGTGCCAGATCCCGCGGGTTCCCAGCATGGTGTAGAACTGGGTGCTCTTCCCGGTGTCGGTCCCCGGATCAGCAAGGGCCGCTTTGAAACTCACACCGTCCAGCGGCTTCTGGGCGATACCTTTGACGGTTTCCGGCGGCGTCATGCCCAGCAGGTCGTAGACGGTCGGGGTGATGTCGCAGACGTTGACGTAGTTGTCGCGAACTTCCCCGTGCGCGGCAATGCCGTTGGGCCACGAAATGATTGCCGTGTCGGCGATGCCGCCCTCATGGGAGGCGTAGCGCTTGTACAGCTTGTAGGGCGTGTTGAACGCCATCGCCCACCCGATCGGGTAATGGTTGTAGGTCTCCGGACCGCCGAGGTGTTCGAACAGCTTCATGCTTTCTTCGACGGTGTCGATGTAGCCATTGAAGAACTTGCCCTCGTTGACCGAGCCGTTCGGGCCGCCCTCACCGCTGGCGCCGTTGTCGGAGATGACCACGATGATGGTGTTGTCCAGCTGGCCCGATTCCTCGAGATAGTCCAGGATCCTTCCGATCTGGGCGTCGGTGTAGCTCAGGAACCCGGCGAACACTTCGGCCATCCGGGAAAACAGCCTCTTCTCTTCGTCGTTCAGCGAATCCCACGGCCGCACCGTGTCCTGCAGCGGCCACGGTTCGCCGCTCGGCCCCTTCACGTCGAGATACGGGTTGACCGGCGATAATTCGGTGTCGGGCGGCACGATGCCCAGTGACTTCTGCCGCTCCAGCACCACCTCGCGGTAGCGCTCGTAGCCCATGTCGAACTTGCCGGCGTAGCGGTCCGCCCATTCGGAGAACACGTGGTGCGGCGCGTGCCCCGCGCCGGGGCACACGTAGGAGAACCAAGGTTTCTCGGGCGCAATCACTTTGGCGTCGCGGATGAATTCGATCGTCTTGTCGGCGATGTCCTTTGACAGGTGGTAACCGTCCGCCGGGGTGCCCGGCGGAGACACCGGGTGGTTGTCGTAGACCAGGTCCGGATACCACTGATCGGTCTCCCCGCCCATGAACCCGTAGAACCGTTCGAAGCCGCGCGAGGTCGGCCAGTGCCGCTTCGTCGAGGCGAGGTTCGATTCCTCGAGGGGTGTCAGGTGCCACTTGCCCACGCAGTAGGTGTTGTATCCCTGTTCGGCGAGAGCCTCGGAAAGCAGGCCGGTTTCGAACGGGATACGACCGTTGGCGTTGGGGAAACCCTCGGTGAACTCCTCGATCGTGGCCATGCCGACGGTCGTCGCGTTGCGGCCGGTGAGCAACGAGGCCCGGGTGGGCGAACACAGCGCGGTGGTGTGGAATTGCGAGAGCCGGATGCCGCGCTCGGCGATGCGCGACATGGCGGGCATTTCGACCAGGCCGCCGAAGCAGTCCCAGGTCGCGATGCCCGTGTCATCCCACACCAGATACAGGACGTTGGGCGCGTTCTGTGGAGCGGTCGGTGCGGCGTAGGGCCCCCAGTCCGGTTCGGAATCCCGGATGTCGAGCTCGATCTTGCCGGTGAACTCCGCGGACTGTCCCGACCCAGACGCCATCGTCAGCCTCACTCTCGTAGCGGACTTGCCGAACGTGCGTGAAGACTACACCCGGATCAGGGCGCTTGGTGCTGCTAGCGACGAGGGCTTACTTCGCCTTTTCCAGAATTTCGACGAGCCGCCAACGCTTGGTCGCCGACGTCGGGCGGGTCTCCATCAGCGAGACGCGGTCCCCGATCCCGGCGGTGCTGTTCTCGTCGTGCGCCTTGACCTTGGTGGTGGTCCGGATGATCTTGCCGTACAGCGGGTGACGCACGCGGTCTTCGAGCTCGACCACGATGGTTTTCTGCATCTTGTCGCTCACCACGTAGCCGATGCGCACCTTGCGGCGGCCCCGCACCTTCGGGTTGGCCGGAGTGTTCTTGGGGCCCTTGTCCTTCGACGCGGCCTCGGTCTTGGCGGCCGTCTTCTTGGGGGCAGCCTTCTTGGCTTCTGCCATCACGATTCCTTACCGTCGGGCCCGGAAGCCAAGCCCAGTTCTCGTTCGCGCAGCACGGTGTAGACGCGCGCGATCTCCTGACGCACCGTGCGGAGCCGGCGGTTGTTGGTGAGCTGTCCGGTCGCCATCTGGAAACGCAGGTTGAACAGCTCTTCCTTGGATTCGCGCAACCGCTCGGCCAGCTCCTCTTCGGTGAGCTCACGCAGTTCGCCCGGCGAAATTCCCACTGCCATCAGAACCGATCCTCTCGAGTCACGATGCGTGCCTTGATCGGCAACTTGTGGATTGCGCGGGTCAGCGCCGCCCGCGCGGTCTGCTCGTTGGGGTAGCTGAGTTCGAACAGCACCCGGCCCGGCTTGACGTTGACGACCCACCACTCCGGCGAACCCTTACCCGAACCCATGCGGGTTTCGGCGGGCTTCTTGGTCAGCGGGCGGTCGGGGAACACGTTGATCCACACCTTGCCGCCACGCTTGATGTGCCGGTTGATGGCGATACGAGCGGACTCGATCTGCCGGTTGGTGACGTAGGCGTGCTCCAGAGCCTGGATGCCGTAGTCACCGAAGTTCACCGCCGTGCCGCCACTGGCGATGCCGCGCTGGCGGGGGTGGTGCTGCTTGCGGTGTTTAACCCTGCGGGGAATCAACATGATTCAGCTCTCCGTGCTTGGTGGTTCTGCAGCGGGTGCGGACGGGGTCGCGGCGGCCGCTGCGCCCTCTTCAGCGCTCGCCGCGGCGCGGCCGGCCTCGGTGCCGGTGCCCGTGGTGCCCGACGCGCCACTTCGACGCGGACGGGTGCCCGACGGACGCTCGCGACGCGAACGCTCGGCGCCCGCCGGGGCGGCGGCGGCCAATTCGCGCTTCCCACCGACGATGTCGCCCTTGTAGATCCACACCTTCACGCCGATCCGGCCGAAGGTGGTCTTGGCTTCGTACAGGCCGTAGTCGATGTCGGCGCGCAGCGTGTGCAGCGGCACCCGGCCCTCGCGGTAGAACTCCGAGCGGCTCATCTCGGCACCACCGAGACGGCCGGAGCACTGCACCCGGATGCCTTTGACGTTGGGCTGACGCATCGCGGACTGGATGGCCTTCCGCATCGCCCGGCGGAACGCCACGCGGTTGCTCAGCTGCTCGGCGACGCCCTGGGCCACCAATTGCGCCTGGGACTCCGGGTTTCGGACCTCGAGGATGTTGAGCTGCACCTGCTTGCCGGTCAGCTTCTCCAGGTCGGCACGGATCCGGTCGGCCTCGGTGCCGCGACGGCCGATGACTATGCCCGGACGCGCGGTGTGGATGTCCACCCGGACTCGGTCACGGGTTCGCTCGATCTCCACGTCGGCGATCCCGGCCCGCTCGAGGCCGGTTGAGAGCAGCCGCCGGATCGCGACGTCTTCCTTGACGTAGTCCGCGTACTGCTTGTCGGCGTACCAGCGTGACTTCCAGTCGGTGGTGATGCCCAGCCGGAAGCCGTGCGGATTGATCTTCTGGCCCACTAGTCTGAGCCTCCCTTCGCGTCAGAGGTCTCAGACGTCTTGGCTTCGGCTTTCGGTGCGGCCTTCTTCGCGGGCGCTTTTTTGGCGGCCTTCTTGGCTGGTGCCTTGTTGGCCGGCGCTTTCTTGGCGGGTGCCTTCGCGGCGGCCTTGCTGGCCTCGGCGCGACGGGCCCGGGTCGACTTCGCCGATCCCTGGTCCTTGCCCGGCCGGCTTTCCACCACGACCGTGATGTGGCTGGTGCGCTTGCGGATCCGGAATGCGCGGCCCTGGGCCCGCGGACGGATGCGCTTGGCGGTGGGTCCCCCGTCGGCGTAGACGGTGGCGACCACCAGGGTCGCCGGGTCCAGCCCGTTGTTGTTCTGCGCGTTGGCCGCGGCACTGGCGATCACCTTGGCCACCGGCTCACTGGCGGCCTGCGGCGCCCAGCGCAAGATGTCCAGCGCGTCGGCCACCGAGCGGCCGCGCACCAGGTCGATCACCCGGCGCGCCTTTCTCGGCGACACCCGCACGAAACGTGCTTTGGCCACCGCCGATGGGAATTCCGTTGTGGTCATCGCCGTTTGGCCTTCCGGTCGTCCTTGATGTGTCCCTTGAAGGTGCGGGTGGGCGCGAATTCACCAAGCTTGTGGCCGACCATCGACTCGGTGACGAACACCGGGACGTGCTTGCGTCCGTCGTGGACGGCGAAGGTGTGGCCGATGAAGTCAGGAATGATCGTCGAACGCCGCGACCATGTCTTGATCACCTGTTTGGTGTTCTTCTCGTTCTGCGTGTCCACCTTCTTGAGCAGGTGGCCGTCGACGAACGGGCCCTTCTTCAGGCTGCGTGGCATGTGCTACTCCTGACTTCCTAGCGACCGTGCTTCTTGCCGGTGCGCCGGCGTCGGACAATGAGCTTGTTACTGGCCTTGTTCGGGTGGCGGGTGCGGCCCTCGGGCTTGCCCCACGGGCTCACCGGGTGCCGACCACCGGAGGTCTTACCCTCACCACCACCGTGCGGGTGGTCCACCGGGTTCATGACCACACCACGGACCGAAGGGCGCTTGCCCTTCCACCGCATCCGGCCGGCCTTGCCCCAGTTGATGTTCGCCTGCTCGGCGTTGCCGACCTCGCCGACCGTGGCGCGGCAGCGCACGTCGACGCGGCGGATCTCACCGCTGGGCATACGCAGCGACGCGTAGGTGCCCTCTTTACCTAGCAGCTGGATGCTCGACCCGGCCGACCGCGCCAGCTTGGCGCCACCGCCCGGTCGCAGTTCCACAGCATGGATCACGGTACCGGCCGGGATGTTGCGCAACGGCAGGTTGTTGCCCGGCTTGATGTCGGCGTTCGGACCGCACTCCACCACGTCGCCCTGCGAAAGCCCCTGCGGCGCAATGATGTAACGCTTCTCCCCGTCCAGGAAATGCAGCAACGCGATGTTGGCGGTCCGGTTGGGGTCGTACTCGATCTGCGCGACCTTGGCGTTGACGCCGTCTTTGTCGTTGCGACGGAAGTCGATCACCCGGTAGGCGCGCTTGTGGCCACCACCCTTGTGGCGGGTCGTGATGCGGCCGTGCGCGTTTCGTCCACCGCGGCCGTGCAGCGGACGCACCAGCGACTTCTCCGGGGTGGAACGAGTGACCTCGGAGAAATCGGACACGCTCGAGCCGCGACGGCCCGGGCTCGTCGGCTTGTACTTACGAATTGCCATGTCTAATCAGGTTTCCTCTCGCGGCGGCTACGCCGGTGCCCCGAACAGATCGATCGGCTTGCTACCCGGCGCCAGCGTGACGATGGCCCGCTTGGTGCTCTTGCGCTTGCCGAATCCGGTCCTGGTGCGCTTCCGCTTACCTTGCCGGTTCGCGGTGTTCACCGACGCGACCTTGACGGAGAAGATCTTCTCGATAGCGATCTTGATCTGCGTCTTGTTCGAATCGGGGTGCACCACGAACGTGTACACGTTGTCGTCGAGCAGCGAATAGGACTTCTCCGAGATGACCGGGCCCAGAATGATGTCGCGGGGGTCAGTGATGGTGGCCATCTACGCCGTTACCTCCACATCTTTGTCTCCGGCGTTGTGGTTGTCAGCGCTGGTGGCCCCGGCGATGTAGGCGCCCAGCGCCTCAACGCTGAACACCACGTCGTCGGAGCGCAGTACGTCATAGGTGTTGAGCTGGTCGGGGGTCAGGAGGTGCACACCCGGCAGGTTGCGCACGCTCTTGGCGCCGGCCTCGTCGCTGCGGCCGATCACGACCAGCACCTGCTTGCGGTCGGTCAGCGTGCCCAAGAACGCCCTGGCGTTCTTGGTGGACGGCGTCTGACCGGAGACCAGCTCGGTGATCGCGTGAATGCGGCCGTTGCGCGCCCGGTCGGACAGTGCGCCGCGCAACGCCGCGGCGATCATCTTCTTGGGGGTGCGCTGGCTGTAGTCGCGGGGCTTGGGACCGTGCACGACGCCACCGCCGGCGAACTGCGGGGCACGCGTCGAACCCTGTCGGGCCCGGCCGGTTCCCTTCTGCCGGTACGGCTTACGGCCACCGCCGCTGACGTCGCCGCGCGTCTTGGTCGAGTGCGTGCCCTGACGCGCCGCCGCCCGCTGCGCGGTGACGACCTGGTGCATCAGCGCGATATTGGCCGGGGCGTCGAACAATTCGGCCGGCAGCTCGATCGAGCCCTCGACCTTGCCGCCCGGCGTCTTGACGTCAATCTTGAGCGTCTTGGAGCCTTCTGCCATCACTTCTCACCTCGTTTGACCGCGCTGCGGACCACGACGAGTCCACCGGTGCGGCCGGGGACCGCGCCCTTGATCAGCAGCACGCCGTTCTCGGTATCGACCTTGTGCACCAACAGGTTCTGGACGGTCACCCGGTCGCTACCCATCCGGCCCGACATCCGGGTGCCCTTGAACACCCGGGAGGGGGTGGCGCAGCCACCGATGGAACCCGGACGGCGGTGCACCGCCTGGGCACCGTGACTGGCACCCTGACCGCGGAAACCGTGGCGCTTCATGGTGCCGGCGAAACCCTTGCCCTTCGAGGTGCCCGTGACGTCGACGTAGGCGCCGTCGGCGAAGATCTCCGCCGTCAGCTCCTGGCCGACCTCGTAATCGGCGGCCGCCTCGGGGTTCTCCAGCCGCAGCTCGGCCAAAAACCGGCGCGGATTCACGCCCGCGGCGGCGTACTGACCGGTCACCGGCTTGTTGACCTTGCGGGGACTGATCTCGCCGTAGGCCAGCTGCACGGCGCTGTAGCCGTCGCGCTCGGGGGTACGGATGCGGGTCACCACGTTCGGACCGGCCTTGACGACCGTCACCGGCACGATCCTGTTGTTCTCGTCGAACACCTGCGTCATGCCCAGCTTGGTACCCAGAATGCCTTTTCTTGCCATGAGTCTGGATCTCCTACTGGATGTTGACGTCGACACTGGCCGGAAGGTCGATGCGCATCAGCGCGTCGACGGTCTTCGGCGTCGGGTCGAGGATGTCGATCAGCCGCTTGTGAGTGCGCATCTCGAAGTGCTCCCGCGAGTCCTTGTACTTATGCGGAGAGCGGATGACGCAATACACGTTCTTCTCAGTCGGCAGCGGCACCGGACCTACAACACTGGCACCCGTGCGGACGACGGTCTCGACGATCTTGCGCGCCGACGCGTCAATAGCCTCATGGTCGTAGGCCTTAAGCCTGATGCGGATCTTCTGTCCCGCCACGCTTCTCCTACCCTCACTCCTGTTGAGGCCCGAATCCGGGCCTGGTGCCACCGGCGCGCCGATCGGGCCGGCCAACTCTGGGCCGATCGAGCGTTGCGCCGGATACTGCGCCGCTGTTTACCTGTCGTGGTCCACCGGCCCCCGCGGTCGGGCGTGTCACCCTCACGCAGCCTCATCCGCGATCGAAATTCGTCGCTCTCAAAGGATGGGACCGGACGCGCCCGTTTGGACGCTGGTCGTATGCCCGACCAGGCAAACCCGGCTCACGGCAACCTGAACAGTATGCCTGAAGATCGTGCCCCAACAAAATTCGGCCGCGATCTCCGGCCGAATCCACCGCACCCGGCTCAAGGACGGTAGCACCGGGGCGTAAACGTGCTGGTCAGAGGGTTTGAGGCAGCGGGCCGCGGGACCCTTCAGGCTCCCGCCGATTCGATATCGGCCGCGCCGGCCCTGCCGCACTGCACATGTAAGAAGCCGTCGACGGCCGCCAGCGCGCATTGGCGGTAGTCGAAATCAGGCAGCGTGGACAGGCGGCCCAACACCAGCGGGCCGATGAGCAGGGCGATCGCCCGCGACCGGTCCACCTCCCCCAGCTCGGCCGCCTCCGGGCTGTCGAAAATCGCGTCGAAGGGCTCCGCGTACTGCTGGGCGATGCGCTCCCGCAGGGTGGTGATCGCCGAGCTGTCGGCGTTGCCGCTGTGCCGGGGCTCGGGCAGTCCCTCCAGATCGCGCCCCAGCGCGAGCCAGGACATGGCGGTCATGAGAGTAGGCGCCTGGGCCACGGATTCGGCCTGGGCCAGCACCACCGCGATCAGGCGGTCGCGCAGCGAACCCTCGGCCGGTGGGGTGGGCGACGCCGGGATAAGGCTGTTGAAAGCGGCTGCCAGTAGATCGTTTCCGCTCGGGAAGTGGCGATACAGGGTTGCCCTGGCTACGTTGGCGGTGCGGGTGACGGCGTCGACCGTCACCGCGCTGGGACCCCCGGCACGCAACAACGTGACAGCGGCTTCCAGCAGCCTGGCCCGCGACCTCGCGGGGCGCGGGTCCGACGTCCCGGCGGTAATAGTGACCCACCTCCTGTTTCAGAACGAGACTATTGGTCTACCTACAAGACTATTGGTCTCGAAACTTTGCACGCTCACAAGGAGGCGCATCGCATGGTCGAAACCCTCGTCCCGTCTGACCAGCACCAGCGTACTGACGCGATCGGCGTCGGCGACACCTTCCGGGCACGAAACTGGACGCTGGCCGTCGCCTGCATGGCCGTAGCCCTG
>NZ_DASUHS010000181.1:0-16989 GCF_036273375.1 Mycobacterium sp.
GTTTCCTCGCTGCGCGGCGGGCATGCGGGAGGGTCGACTGTCGCTGGATCAGGTAGGCGTCATCGCCGCACGGGCGGGCAAGGGTTCCGATGAGCATTACGCGCAGCTGGCGGGCTGCGCCACGGTCAACCAGCTGCGCACGGCGGTCAAGCTGGAACCGCGACCTGAACCCGATTCTCGGCCCGAACCGCAGCGCTCGATCACCACGACCGCCGACGAGCTCTCCCGCTGTTGGCGGATCCAACTTCCCCACGACGACGCGGCGAAGTTCGATGCGGCACTGGCGTCTCATCGTGATGCGCTGTTGGCCGAGTGGAAGCAGGATCACTCCAAGGGCGAGCGCACCGCACCGAATTGTCCCCCGTTGCCTACCACCGTCGAGGCGTTTATGCGCCTGGTGCAGGCCGGATGGGACGCCGAGGCGGCCCGCCGGCCACAGGGGCAGCACACCACTGTGGTGGTGCATGTCGACGTTGAGCAGCGCGCTGCGGCGCTGCATCTGGGTCCGCTGCTCACCGACGCCGAACGCCGATACCTGACGTGTGATGCCACGTGTGAAGTGTGGTTCGAACGTCACGGCGAGGTCATTGGTGCCGGCCGCGCGACCCGTGTGATCAACCGGCGGCTTCGCCGCGCGCTCGAGCACCGCCATCCCACCTGCGCTGTTCCCGGCTGTGGGGCCACCCGCGGTCTGCACGCCCACCACATCCGGCACTGGGAAGACGGCGGTCTGACCGAGCTGTTCAATCTGGTGTTGGTTTGCCCATATCACCATCGGTCGCACCATCGTGGTGTCATCACCATTGCCGGACCCGCGGACGATCTCATCGTCACCGACAGCTCCGGTCAACGGCTCAGCGCAGGATCGCTCGCGCGTCCTCCGAATCTTCCCCCGCCCGCTGTCCCACCGTGCCCCGGGCCCACCGGCGAGCGCGCCGACTGGTGGTGGTACCAACCGTTCCAGCCGCAGCCGCCACCGATAAACAACTAGGTTGGTTACCAAGGCCCGTCGTTACCGTCACTGCTCCAAAGCCCAAACGGGTTGATAAATAAAGGAATTCGTGCACGGTACCTGCTGCCATCGGATCTTGAAATCAAGACCGACAACCAAACCCGCAACCCCGCTCGCCCACCACCCGACGATCTACGCCACGCCCGCAACAATATCCCCGCTGACCTACGCACTAATTTGAGCCAAGTCGGGACTGAGTCGCTGACCGCATCGCGAAACCTGCTGCAGCTCAATACACCGGCGTCGACCCGCTGCGCTGCGCCCGGCTTCGTCGCGCTTGCGATCGCCGCAGGCTTACTCCAGCAGCTCGGAGAGCTCCAGCCAGCGGCTCTCCGTCTCGGCGACCTCGTCTTCGAGCGCGCGCAACTCCTGGGTGAGCCGGGTGATGCCGACGTGGTCGGACTGGTCGTGCGCGGCGAGTTCGTTGTGCTTGTCCTCGATCCGGTCCGCCAACCGCGCGAGCTGGCGATCGGCGGAGGCGACCTCTTTTTCCGCGGCTCGCCGTTGCGCGCCGGACATCGCCGGTGGCGCTGGGTCGGCGGGCCCCGTAGTCCGCGAAGATCCGGCGATCGCCTCGCTCGTCCGCTGCTCGGCCAGCCGCAGATACTCGTCGACGCCGCCGGGCAGATGCCGCAACCGGCCGTCGAGCACCGCGTACTGCTGATCGGTGACGCGCTCCAGCAGGTAGCGATCGTGCGAGACGACGATCAGGGTGCCCGCCCACGAGTCGAGCAGATCCTCCAGCGCGGTCAGGGTGTCGGTGTCCACGTCGTTGGTCGGCTCGTCGAGCAGCAACACATTGGGCTCCGACAGCAGCGTCAGCATCAGCTGCAGCCGCCGCCGCTCACCGCCGGAGAGGTCCTCGACGCGGGAGGACAGCTGGCCGCGGCCGAACCCGAGGCGCTCCAGCAGCTGCGCCGGGGTGACCTCGCGGCCGTCGACCTGATAGCCGCCCTGCAGCCCGCCCAGCAGATCGGCGATCCGGTCGCGGCCGACCGCGGCCAGCGCATCGTCTTGCTGGTCGAGCACCGCCAGCCGCACGGTCTTGCCGCGCTTGACGCGTCCCGTGTCGGGGGAGATGGTGCCGTCGATCAATCCGAGGAGGGTCGACTTGCCGGCGCCGTTGGCGCCGACGATGCCGGTGCGCTCGCCGGGAGCGATCCGCCACTCGATGTCGCGCAGCACCGGGCGGCCCCCGAACGTGACCGACACGTCGAGCAGATCGACCACGTCCTTGCCCAGCCGGGCGGTGGCCAGCTTGGCCAGCTCGACGGTGTTGCGTAGCGGCGGCACGTCGGCGATGAGCTGGTTGGCCGCCTCGATCCGGAACTTGGGCTTCGAGGTCCGCGCCGGCGCCCCGCGGCGCAGCCACGCCAGCTCCTTGCGCATCAGGTTCTGCCGCTTGGCCTCGGAGGCGGCGGCCATCCGGTCCCGTTCGACGCGTTGCAGGACGTAGGCCGCGTACCCGCCGTCGAACGGTTCGACGATCCCGTCGTGCACCTCCCACGTCGTGGTGGCGACTTCGTCGAGGAACCAGCGGTCGTGGGTCACCAGTAGCAGGCCGCCGGTGTTGCGCGCCCAGCGTTGTCGCACATGGCCGGCCAGCCAGGTGATGCCCTCGATGTCGAGATGGTTGGTCGGCTCGTCGAGCGCGATGACGTCCCATTCCCCGATCAGCAACCTGGCCAGCTGCACCCGGCGGCGCTGGCCGCCGGACAGCGTGGCAACCGTTGCCTCCCAAGCGATGTCGGAGACCAGCCCGGCGACCACGTCGCGGATCCGCGCATCACCGGCCCAGTGGTGTTCGGCCGCCTCGCCGACGAGCGTGTAGCCCACGCTGCGGTCCGGGTCCAGGGTGTCGGCCTGGCTCAGCGCGCCGACCCGCAACCCGCTGCGCTGGGTGACCCGGCCGGAATCTGGCTGTTGCTGTCCGGTCAGCAGCCGCAGCAGGCTGGATTTGCCGTCGCCGTTTCGCCCGACGATGCCGATGCGTGCGCCGTCGTTGACCCCGAGCGTGATGGAGTCGAAGACCACCTGAGTCGGATATTCGAGGTGTACGGCCTCGGCTCCAAGTAGGTGCGCCACTGGGCCGACCCTAGCGTCCTGTCGCTAGCCGAGGGTCAGCAGAGCCTGGTCCACTTGGCTTTGCGTTTCCGCCGACGCTGTGCTGGCCACGGCGTCCAGGAAGCGGCTCGCGACGTCGCGCAGCTTGAGGTTCGCCTCCTGGGAACGCCACACCAGAATGTCGAACGCCCGCTCGGCCGAGATGCCGTAGGCAATCATCAGCACGCCCTTGGCCTGCTCGATGCGGGCACGGGCATCGGCCACCGCCGACAACACGTTGGTGATATCGGTATGCAGGGAGTCGGTGACGTCGACGTAGAACCCGGACGTGCCGGCCAGCGCGCCGTTGCCGTCGACCATCCGATCGCCGGCGACGACGACGCAGCGGGTGCGTCCGGCCGTATCGATGATCCGGTGCCGGCTGCTGAACGGCTTTCCCTTCGTCACGCGGTCCAGCACGGCGGCCACCCGCTCCCGGTCGTCTGGATGCTTGTGTGCCAGCAGCAGTTCCGTGGTGGGCTCCACCTGTCCCGGCTTGTAGCCGTGCATCCGGGCCACCGCATCCGACCATTCCCAGCGATGCCCGTCGATGTAGAACCAGAACCGGCCGACGCGCTGTGGCTCGCCGAGACCCAGCACCAGGTCGACCGCACTCAGGTCGCTTTCCTCGACGACGTCAGACACCAGCGCCTCGCGGCGCTCAACAGTCTCGTCGTTGGAGTGCACCGTCATCGCGCATTTCCCCAATCCCCTTTGTGAAAACCATGGCATATCGATTCCCGTTTTTGCGCGCGTTCACTCCTCATGCGGCGCGCATGGGCGATACCTGACTATCAGGCCACTCGGTACCGCTCGGCGTCTTGGTGTTTGAACTCCAGGCCGAACCCTGGGCGATCTTGATCGGGTCGCAATGCACCGCCCTCGGGGGACAACGCGCCGTCGAAAAGCATCTGTTCGATGCGGTGGTGATCGTGGAAATACTCCAAATGCCGCAAATTGGGGATGGTGCTGGCGACGTGGGCGTGCAGGTTGGGAGCGCAGTGCCCCGAGACGTCCACGTTGTAGGAGGCGGCAACGGCCGCGGCGCGCACCCAGTCGGTGATGCCCCCGCAGCGCGTGACGTCGATCTGCAGGCAGTCGACCGCGCCGGCGGCGAGCATCCGGTTGAAGTAGGCCAGGTCGTAGCCGTACTCGCCGGCGGTGACGTCCGGGCTGACCTGGTCGCGCACTTCCCGCAGCCCGTCCAGATCATCGGAGGACACGGGTTCTTCGAACCACGTGACACCGTGGTCGGCCATGGCGTGGGCCACCCGGATCGCCTGTTTACGGCGGTAGCCACCGTTGGCGTCCACGTACAGTTCGGCGTCCGGCCCGATCACCTTGCGCGCCAGAGCAATCCGATCCAGGTCGCGACCTACATCGGAGCCCCACGACTCGCCGATCTTGATTTTGACGCGTGGGATCGTCCACTCGTCGACCCAGCGTTCGAGTTGGGCGCGGGTGGTGCGCTCGTCGTAGGTGGTGAAACCGCCGCTGCCGTAGATCGGCACTTCGGGATGCGCCATGCCGATCAACCGGCATACCGGTAGCTCCAACAGCTTGCCCTTGAGGTCCCACAGCGCGGTGTCGAGCGCCGAGATCGCACAGGACGCCAAACCGGGCCGCCCGTTGTTGCGCATCGCCACGACCATCGACTGCCACCGGGCCGGGATGTCCATGGCACTGTGTCCGGTGAGGGATTTGGCGAGCTTGCCGCCGATCAGCTTGGCGCACGCGCCGTCGGCATAGGTGTAGCCGATTCCGCGTCGGCCGGCGGCCACAACCTCGGCCAGGACCAGCGTGGTTGACGACCAGGACAGGGTGCCGTCGGCTTCCGGTGCGTCGGTGGGGATTTCATAGACCTGCGCGGTGACGTCCTCGATCCGCGCGTCGGGTGTCATCGCGCCCACCGGCGGCCCGCCCGCGCCGCGAGCCATGCGCCCAGCCCGGCGGCGCTCAGCGCGCCGCCACCGCTGACTATCGGGTGCTGGGATGCCCACAATTGCGGGCTGTGGGCATGCGACTTGTCGTCGAACTGGCCGTGCGGGCCGTGGTCGGTGCCCGGCTCCTGGTCCAGCGGCTGCCAGAGGTTGTTGGGCCGCTCGCGGTCGACGCGCTCGTCGGTCTGCTGGGAGTCGTATCCCGTGCGGCCGAGGTAGCGGTCCAGCAGCGGCGCGACGAACTTCTGCCCCAGCAGCGTCACCAGGGTGGAGTCGCCGACCCAATATTGTTTTCGCCCTGGATGATCGGCGGCATACAGGACGCCGCGGGCGGCCACCTCGGGCTGATAGATCGGCGGCACCGGCTGGGGATGGCGGGGGAGCCGGGACAGCACCCAGGAGAATTGCGGGGTGTTGACCGCGGGCATCTGGACGACGGTGATCCGCACCTTCGAGCCTTCGTGGAACAGCTCGCAGCGCACCGATTCGGTGAACCCATTGACGGCGTGTTTGGCACCGCAGTAGGCCGACTGCAACGGAATCGATCGCTGGCTGAGCGCCGAACCGACCTGCACGACGGTGCCGCGGTTGCGGGGGCGCATCTTGGCCAGCGCCGCCATGGTGCCGTGCACGTACCCGAGGTAGGACACCTCTGTCACGCGTTTGAACTCCTCGGCGCTGATCTCGCTGAACGGCGCGAACACCGACGTGAACGCGACGTTGACCCAGACGTCGATGGGACCGAAGGCGGCTTCGGCCTCGTCGGCGGCGGCGGCGACGGCCGAGTGATCGGCCACATCGGTCGGAATGGCCAGCGCCTTGCCGCCACCGGCTTCGACGTCGCGCGCGGCGCCGTCGAGCCCCGCGGCGCCGCGGGCGAGCAGGACGACATTGTCGCCGCGCTGTCCGAATTGCTGGGCGGTGGCGCGGCCGATGCCGGCGCTGGCTCCGGTGATCACCACTGTCTGTGTCATCGCAGAACTGCCTTTCGCTTGGTTGGAGCAATCACTCATGGCGAGCATCGTCGTCGGTAAGGGTGGCCGTGCATTCGAGCATCAGCGCGTGTGCGAACGCTTGCGGCAGGTTGCCGCGGAGTTGGCGCTGCCGCACGTCGTATTCCTCGCAGAACAGCCCCGGCGGCCCGCACGCGGCGCGGTTGCGTTCGAACCAGCGCATCGCGCAATGGCCGTGGCCCAGTTGATCTTCGGCCAGCGCCATCATGAATCCGCAGAGCAAAAAGGCGCCCTCGGCGTCGCCGAGTTCGCGCTCGTCGTGCCGGAAGCGGTACACGAACCCGTCCTCGGTGAGTTCCCGGCGAACGGCGTCCAGGGTGGCCCGGGTGCGGGGATCCTCGGCGGGAACGGCGCCGCGCACCGGCGGCAGCAGCAGCGAGGCGTCGACCCCCGTCAGCCGCGGGCTGCGTTGCCAATAGCCGTGCGGGTGCAGGCTGCTCGACGCGGTGTCGGCCAGGATCGCATCGGCCAGCGAGGCGCAGGCCGCCACGTCGGGACCGGCGCCGGCCAGCTTGGCGACGGCGCGCAGCCCGCCTACGCAGGCCAACCGGGACTGCGTCCAGTGCTCGTCGTCGATTTCCCAGACCCCGGCATCCGGTTCGCGCCAGCGCTTCTCGATTGCCCCGATGGCGGTCTGCGCCGCGCGCCACCCATCGGCATCGAGCCGGTCGGCGGCACCCGCCTTGGCCAGCAGCTGCAGCGCCTCACCGAAGACATCGAGCTGGAATTGCTGATTCACCCAGTTGCCGACCTTGTCGGTGCCGCCGGGATACCCGGGCAGGTCGAGCGCTTCTTCGCCGGGCACCGCGCCGCCCGTGACGGTGTAGGCGGGTTTGAGGTTCGGGCCGTCCTCGAGCAGTCGGCCGCCGACGAATTCGACCGCCCGGTCCAGCAATTCGGTCGTGCCGACGGCGGCGGCGGCCAAGCCGGCGTAGACCTGGTCCCGGATCCAGGCATACCGGTAGTCGTAGTTCTGATTGGTGTGCGCGCGTTCGGGCAGGCTCATCGTGGCCGCGGCCACCATGCCACCGCCACTGCTGGTCAGCCCGCGCAGCACCGCATAGGAGTGGCGACCGTCGCGGGGGGCGATGGTGCAATCCAGCCGGGGCACGCTGCGCTGCCAGGCGGCCGCGGTGGCGTCCCAGGCCAGATCGGGGTCGGGTGGCTGGTCGGGCAGCGCGCGTTCGGACAGCTCCAGCACCAGGTCGTGTTGCTGGCCCTCCTCGAGGGTGATCTCACAGGTGAGTAACTCGCTTTTGTCGTGCGCGGCTTTGACGGTGCGCGCGTCGCAGCCGGCCAGCCAGCGCCAGCGCAACCGGCCCGACCGGCCGCTCCAGACCCCGCCATCGGAAGTCGGCTGGCCGAGGCCGTGCCGGCCGAAGCCCGCGCCCGGCGCCAGCAGCACCCGCACGCGCGCCGTCCCGCGGCACACCGTGAGCCGCCGCAGCAGCACTACCCGGTCCCGGTCGCCCGGAAAGGCCAGCGCCTCACGGCATTCCACGGTGCCGTCGCGGGTGATCCAGCGGTTGCGCCAGATCAGGGTGCCCGGCTCGTAATAGCCACCCCACACGTGCCGGATGTCGGTCGGGGTGATCGCGTAAATACCGCCGCCGCCAATGAGATTGGAGAAAACGGCATCGGAGTCCCAGTGCGGCGCGCACATCCACGCCACGTCGCCCTGCGGGCCGATCAGCGCGCCGCGTTCACCGTCGGCGAGCAGCGCGTATTCACGCAGCACCCGGGGCGCAAAGGTCGTCTCGATGTCGATCGTTCGGTCAGCCACGCGCTCCCGCCTCCGACCTCCGTCCCGCGGCGGTATCGATCTTCCCGCCGGCCAGCCGCTCGGCGAGCCGCGAGGCCAGCGCCATGATGGTCAGTGCGGGGTTCGCCGACCCCTGGGTCGGGCACACCGAGCCGTCGGCGAGGAACAGGTTGGGTACGCCCCACACGCGTTGATCGGAGTCGACGACCGAGTTTTGCGGGCTGGTGCCCATGCGCGCGCCGCCGATCAGGTGGGCGAAGCGCTCGATGGTGAGCAAATCCTGGGCGTCGGCGGCGTGCAGGATGTCGTTGATCACCTTGGTGGAGTAGGCCATGTTGGCCTTGTCGTTGTCGCACAGCGTGTAATCGAAGCGCGCCACCGGGATGCCGTACGGGTCATTTTCGTCGGCCAGCGTCACGCGATTTTCCGGCAGTGGCAACAACTCGTTGAGTACGCCGACCGTCGCCCAGTGGTTGTAGTCGCGCATGTATTCCCGCATGGCGCGGCCCCAATGTCCTTCGGCGAGCACGTGTTCGGCCCAGCCGATAGGCATGGGCGACACGGTCTGGATGGCGAAGCCGCGGGCGAAGCCACGGGACTGGTCGGTTTCGTAGAACTGTTCGGAGGTGACCTCTGGGGGCGGCGCCTTGTACATCCGCACCTCCTCGGACCACCGGCCCGCGGACTGGGTGGCGCCCTGCACCATGACGTAGCGCCCGACCTGATCGTCGTTGTTACCCAGCCCGTTCGGGAAGCGGTCGCTGGCGGAGTTCAACAGCAGCCGCGGTGTTTCGATCGAATACCCGGCAACGGCAACCACTTTGGCGCGTTGCAGGCGCTCCTTGCCGCCCACCTCGTCGTAGTAGACCACGCCGCGCGCCGCGCCGCTCTCGTCGAGCTCGACGCGCGAGGCCATGCAGTTGGCGCGGATCTCCACGGCGTGGGCCAGCGCGTCGGGAAGGTGCGTGACGTACGGGCTGGCCTTGGCGTTGACCTTGCAGCCCTGCAGGCAGTAGCCCCGGTAGATGCAGTGCGGACGGTTGCCGAAGGTGCCGTTGACGATGCCGACGGGCCCCACCCGCATCTCGATGCCCAGTTTGATCGCGCCCCGCCAGATCTTGGCGGCCGCACCCGAAATCGGATGTGGGGCAAAGGGGTAGCGATGCGGATCGCCCCAGGGCCAGTTCTGGCCGGCCACCGGCAGCTCGAGCTCGACCTGCTCGTAGTGGCGCCGGATGTCCTCGTAGCGGATGGGCCAGTCCGCCCCGACCCCGTCCCGGGTGTAGGTCTGAAAGTCGCTGGGGTGAAACCGCGGGGTGTACCCGGCGTAGTGCACCATGGAGCCGCCCACCCCACGCCCGGAGTTGTTCTTGCCCAGCTCGATTGGGTCGTCGCCGCCGATGATGCGTTTCTGTGTCCAGTACAGCGCATGGGAACCGGCCTCGTCGGAGACCCAGTCCTCGTCGGGGTGCCAGAACGGGCCGGCCTCGAGGATCACGACCCGCCAGCCCTCACGCGCCAGCCGTTGCGCCAGCACCGAGCCGCCGGCCCCGGCGCCCACCACAACCAGATCGACCTCGTCGTCGTCGGCGTAGCGGCGCATGGTCTTCTCGCCGGGCAGGTCGCGCGTGTGCACGTCGAGCAGGAATCGCGAATCGTTGTCCTTCGGTTCGACCGCTCCCTTGAACAGGCCCCGCAGGAGGTCGCCCATCACAACTCTCCGTTGCTCACGATTTGCACCGGATCCTCGTCGGTGGCGCCGCGGGTCTCGTACGGTTCGCGCGCGGCCGCCGGGCCGGTGGCGCCACCGAGGCGCATGAAACCGCGCGGGTAGGCGGGGCCGCCGAACCCGATCTCGTTCCACGCCCATGGGTGGGAGTAGAAGCCCGACAAGGTCATCCGCATGCACACCGACCACGCGCGCTTGACGTTCAGGCTCTCCCACGCCCCACCCTGCAGATCCGCCTGTGAGAACTTGTCGATGATCGCTTCGCGGGTAAGGACATCGGCCTCGGCGAATGAGGATCCGCCGTGGTGGACCGATGCGGTCTCGTTGAGCCCGCGCAGCACCAGCCGCCAGGTGTCGCGGTCGTCGGGCATGTCCGCGTACTGGTAACCGTCGAGGCGCCCGTCTGCGAGCTTGGAGTCGACGGACTCGGCCACCGGCACTCTCGGCTCGACATCCTGCGCCAGCACCGTGTCGCAGAACGCGCGCAGGCACGGCTCGTCTTCTGGGGTGAAAAACCGCAGCGGGCCGGGCGGTTCCAGCCGGGCCAGCACCACCTTTCTGGTGGCCTCGTCCCACGTGTCGGCGGTTTGGAGCACGTCGTAATCGGGGTAGCGCCCGATCATCTGCGGCGTGGTGCCGCGGCGTTGCTTGGGCAGCCACGACGGGTGCGGTGGCTTGCCATCGGGGCGCAGGTTGGGCAGGTGGTCGGGGCGTGAGGTGTTGGCCATCTCAGGAATCCGAGCGCCCCTGGTCCCGGAACCGTTCGCGGCGCAGGATCGACGCCAGCAACCCCATTCCGCCGACCATGCACATCAGCCCCGGCGCCGCGATCGGCGGCCCCATCGGCACGTTGTAAGACGCGTTCTTCCACCCGCCCGGCTTGCGGGCAACCCCGCGCGCGTGCAGGTATTCGCCCATCAGCCCGTTGGCCGTGTAAATGCCCGCGGTGATAGGCAGCCAGAGTTTGGCCCAGCGCCGCGAGAACACCCCACCGATTCCCGCGACGACCACCGGGGGAGTCACCACGATCGGGCTCCACATCCATTTGTTACCGAAGCTGGCTTTGTAGTGCTCGAAGTAGATTTCGGCCGTCGTGACCAGTGCCGCCACCGCGGTCAGCCCGGACAGCGAGCGTTCGAACCGGCCGTGGGCGACGTCGTACAAAGCTCGCCCGGCCAGATGTTGGACCTCGCCCAGTCCATCGCTGCCGGCGGTGCGGCCTTTTCGACCTCCGCCGTTGCCCAGCAACAACATTTGTCTCCCTTTCTCGCGCGTTTGCCCAGGCCGGCGATTACCGGTGCCGGCTGATTTCGGTGGAGAACTTGTCGGCGCTTTGCGCGCCGACCACGCCGACCACACCGTGGTTCGGTGACCGCAATGCGGTGATGACTTCGGTGGCGGCCGCGCCGACGAATTCCGTCGTCGTGTCCATGAAGCGACCTCGCCTTCGGGCTAGAAGGGAACACGGTCCGGCGGGCTCCGGTCCCGGCACTGTCACTGCCGTACTGGTCGCGAAAGCTGCCCAGAGAACCCCACGCGCCCAGCTGTGTCTTTCAACCGAAGTGGTCTCGACGACGCGTCGCGACCGAAGCGCATCGGCTGTGTACCCCCCGCCATACTGCGCAAACGAGTTCGCAGCTGGTTCTCAGCGTGCTTTAAGGAGCGCAGCCATGCCGCCGTCGCGATACCCGCCGCCGAGGCCGACCCGCCTTTGGATTACTGCGCCGACCGCACCGCGATGATGCCCAAACGGCGTCGCACCCGCGCTCAAAACCGCACGGATCGCGTCGCCACCGAACGTCGGCAAAACCGCGACGCACGGGCGGCCCAAGCGGCCCCACCGGTGATCCAGGGCTGGCCCATCACCCACGGGTTCGACGAGGATCCGCCACCGTTCTCACGGGGCCCAGTCCCGGGTGCCCGCCTCCTGCCGAGCCGCGGCCGTTGACGCCCATTTAGGGAACCACTGCCCTTCTAGCTGGCCTGATGTGCCATGATGTCCAAGCTGTCAAGACTCAGGGAGCAGCAGTGGATCTCAATTTTTCGATGGTCACGCGACCGGTCGAGCGGCTGATCGCTACAGCGCAGAACGGGCTGGAAGTCTTGCGACTGGGCGGCTTGGAAACCGGGAGTGTCCCGTCGCCGGCTCAGACCGTCGAGAGCGTGCCGATGTACAAGCTCCGGCGATATTTCCCGCCGGACAGCCGGGGTGGCCGGTCGCCCGTCGGGCCGCCGGTGCTGATGGTGCACCCGATGATGATGTCCGCGGACATGTGGGACGTCACGCGCGACGAAGGCGCGGTGGGAATCCTGCACGCCCAAGGGCTTGACCCCTGGGTCATCGACTTCGGCGAACCCGACAAGGTCGAGGGCGGTATGCGTCGCACCCTGGCCGACCACATCGTCGCGCTCAGTCAGGCCATCGACACGGTGAGGGAAACCACCGGCAGCGACATCCATCTGGTCGGCTATTCGCAGGGTGGCATGTGGTGCTACCAGGTTGCCGCCTACCGGCGTTCGAAAAGCCTGGCCAGCATCGTCACCTTCGGTTCGCCAGTGGACACCCTGGCCGCGTTGCCCATGGGTATTCCGGCAAACTTCGCCGCGCCCGCGGCCAACTTCATGGCCGACCACGTCTTCAGCCGGCTGGACATCCCGAGCTGGATGGCGCGGACCGGCTTCCAGATGCTCGATCCGCTCAAGACCGCCAAGGCGCGCGTCGACTTCGTGCGCCAGCTGCACGACCGGGAGGCGCTGCTCCCGCGCGAGCAGCAGCGCCGGTTTCTCGAGCGCGAAGGCTGGATCGCCTGGTCGGGCCCGGCGATCTCCGAACTGCTCAAGCAGTTCATCGCCCACAACCGGATGATGACCGGCGGGTTCGCCGTCAACGGGCAAATGGTCACGCTCACCGACATCACCTGCCCGGTGCTGGCCTTCGTCGGTGAAGTCGATGACATCGGGCAGCCGGCCTCAGTGCGTGGTATCCGGCGGGCGGCACCGGACGCCGAAGTGTACGAATCCACCATCCGCACAGGTCATTTCGGTTTGGTTGTCGGATCCAAGGCGGCGCAACAGAGTTGGCCGACTGTCGCCGAATGGGTGAAGTGGCTGTCCATCGGAGGCGACAAACCGGACAGCATCGACCTGATGGCCGATCAGCCGGCGGAGCACACCGACAGCGGCGTCGCCTTGAGCTCCCGGCTCGCGCACGGAGTCGGTGAAGTCTCCGAGGCGGCGCTTGGGCTGGTGCGCGGCGCGGCCAACACCGTCGTCACCGCCAACAAGTCGGTGCGCACCCTGGCCATCGAGACGGCCCGCACCATTCCGCGACTGGTCCGCCTGGGCCAGATCAACGACCACACCCGGATTTCGCTGGGCCGCATCATCGAAGAACAGGCCCACGACGCGCCCCAGGGCGAATTTCTGTTGTTCGACGGTCGCGTGCACACCTACGACGCGGTCAACCGGCGCGTCAACAACGTCGTTCGCGGCCTGATCGAGGTCGGGGTCCGGCAGGGGGACCGCATCGGCGTGCTGATGGAGACCCGGCCCAGCGCACTCGTGGCCATCGCCGCGTTGTCCCGGCTCGGTGCCATCGCGGTGGTGATGCGGCCCGACGCCGATCTGGCCGCCTCGGTGCGGCTCGGGGGAGTGACTGAGCTGCTCACCGACCCCACCAACCTCGACGCGGTGCGAGGGTCCGACCGCCAGGGGCTGCGGCAGGTGCTGGTCCTCGGCGGCGGGGAGTCGCGTGATCTGCACCTGCCCGACGACTCCGACGTGATCGACATGGAGCAGATCGACCCCGATGCCGTCGAGTTGCCCGGGTGGTACCGACCCAACCCGGGGCTGGCCCGGGACTTGGCGTTCATCGCGTTCAGCGCGGCGGGTGGCGAACTGGTGGCCAGGCAGATCACCAACTATCGCTGGGCGGTGTCCGCCTTTGGTACCGCATCGACGGCCGCGCTGGACCGCCGCGACACCGTCTACTGCCTGACGCCGCTGCACCACGAGTCGGCGCTGCTGGTCAGTCTTGGTGGCGCCGTGGTCGGCGGCACTCGCATCGCGCTGTCGCGCGGCCTGGACCGGGACCGATTCGTCCAGGAGGTGCGTCAGTACGGCGTCACCGTGGTGTCCTACACCTGGGCCATGCTCCGCGAGATCGTCGACGATCCCGCGTTCGTGCTGCTGGGCAACCACCCGGTGCGGCTGTTCATCGGTTCCGGCATGCCCACCGGCCTATGGGGGCGCGTCGTCGAGGCGTTCGCGCCCGCCCACGTCGTCGAGTTCTTCGCCACCACCGACGGACAGGCGGTGCTCGCCAACGTGTCCGGCGCCAAGGTGGGCAGCAAGGGCCGCCCGCTGCCGGGCGCCGGGCGAATCGAGTTGGGCGCCTATGACGTCGAGCACGACCTGATCCTGGAGAACGAGCGCGGCTTCGTGCAGATCGCCGAACCCAACCAGGTCGGCGTCCTGCTCGCCGCGTCCAACGGCCCAATCGATCCGAGCGCGTCGGTCAAGCGCGGCGTCTTCGCCGCCGGCGACACATGGATCTCGACCGAGTACCTGTTCTACCGCGACGACGATGGTGACTTCTGGCTGGCGGGCCGGCGCGGCTCGGTGGTGCGCACCATGCGCGGCCTGGTCTTCGCCGAGCCCGTGACCGACGCGCTGGGTTGCATCAACGGCGTCGACCTCGCGGTGACCTACAACGTTCCGGTGGGCGACCACGAGGTGGCGGTGTCGGCGGTCACGCTGTCGCCGGGGGCCTCCATCACCGCGGCCGACCTGACCGAGGCCTTTGCCAAGATTCCGATCGGTCTGGGGCCCGACGTCGTGTGCGTGGTGCCGGAGATGAACCTGAGCGCGACGTTCCGGCCCACTGTCAGTGCGCTACGGGCGGCCGGGATTCCGAAGGCCGGGCGTCAAGTCTGGTACCTCGACGCCGACGCCAACCAGTACCGCCGCCTGACCAGCGGGGCCCGTTCCGAGCTGAGTGGAGCGCAGTCATGATCGACGATGCACTGCTGAGCATCTTGGTGTGCCCGGACGACCGGGGCCCGCTGGTACTGGTGGGGTCCGAACTGCTCTACAACCCGCGGTTGCGGCGCGCCTACCGCATCGAGGACGGCATCCCGGTGCTGCTCATCGACGAGGCCCGCGACGTTGGCGACGACGAGCACGCTCGGCTCATCGCGCAAGGCCGTCCGGCAGATCCCCGGTGAGGTAGCGCTGCAGGTTCGGCGCGACGGTCAGCGCGATCTGCTCGGCCGGTAGCGACTTGAACGGCTCCAGTTGCAGGATGTAGCGCGCCATCACCACGCCCACCAGCTGTGACGCGACGAACTGGATGCGGGTGGTACCGCTTCCCGGTGGGGTGTCCACGCGCGGACCAACTTCCGCTGTTATCACGTCCTCGATGAAAGTCCGGAACAGGTTGACCTCTTCGCCGGCCAGGATTGATCGCAGCGCGGCAATGAACGCAGTACCGACCTCGGAATCCCACAGCGGCAACAACATTGACGGGATCCGGTAGCCCAGTTCGGAGACCGGCACCTCGCGCAACGGGCCGATGATGGCCATCGGGTCGATCGGGATGTTCACGGCCGCGGCGAACAGCTTCTCCTTGGTGCCGAAGTAGTGATGCACCAACGCCGAGTCCACCGCGGCCGCCGCGGCCACCGCGCGGATCGAGGTGTTACGAATCCCATTGCGCGCAAACAGCTCCCGTGCGCTGTCCAGAATGCGGTCGCGGGTGTCGGAGTTCCCGGCCGGCCGCCCCCGCCGCCGGCGCCCGGCGCTGGTAGCTGTCACTCGGACCGTCCGTGGCGACCCGCTGCGCCCGCCCGCGCCGCGCTTGCGATCGCCACTAGGGCGTCCGTCGCCGCAGCGTCGCCGCGGCCAGGCACAGTGCCGCCAATGCGAAGCCCAGCACCACGACGATGTCGCGCACCGCGATGAACGTCAGTTCCGGTTGCGCACCCACCTGTTGCAAGGCCTCCAGCGCGTAGCTGGCCGGCAGCACATTGCTGATCCATTGCAGCCAGTGTGGCATCAGCGCGCGCGGCACGATGATGCCGGCCAGCAGCAGCTGCGGCACCATCACCAGCGGGATGAACTGCACGGCCTGAAACTCTGTGCGGGCGAACGCACTACACAACAGGCCTAAACCGACGCCCAGCACGGCGTTGACGATCGCGATGACGAACACCCACGCCGGGCTGCCGGCCGTGTCGAAATCCAACAGCCAAAACGACACGATGCACGCCAAAATCGCCTGCGCCGCAGCGGCGATGGAGAAGGCCGTGCCGTAGGCGATCAGCAGATCCAGGCGGCGCAGCGGCGTGGTCAGAATGCGCTCCAGCGTCCCGGAGGCACGTTCGCGCTGCATGGTGATCGCCGTGATGATGAACATCACGAACAGTGGGAACAGGCCCAGCAGGATCAGGCAGGCGTTGTTGAACGGGGTTGGCCCACCGGGGCGGTGCGGGGCGTTCTGGAACATGAAGTACATCAGGCTGATCACCAGGACCGGCACGAACAGGATCATCGCGACGCTGCGGTGATCGGCGACCAACTGGCGCAAGATTCGCGCGGTGGTCGCGGTGTAGCCGCGCAGGCTCAGCCCGCTTCGCGCATGGTGCTGCGCTTGATGATGGACAGAAACGCGTCCTCCAGTGACGTGCATCCGGTGTCCTCTCGCAGTTGGGTTCCGGTGGTGTGGGCGACCAACCGCCCGTCGCGCATCAGCAGCAGGTCGCCGCAGTGGTCGGCTTCGTCCATCACGTGGCTGGAGACCAGCAGCGTGGTCCCGGTGCGGGCCAGCTCGGTGAACTGTCCCCAGAGGTCCGCGCGCAGCACCGGGTCCAGGCCCACGGTGGGCTCGTCGAGCACCAGCAGGTCGGGCTGACAGACCAGCGCGCACGCCAGCGACACCCGGGTGCGCTGACCGCCGGAGAGGTTGCCGCACAAGGCGGTCCGGTGATCGGTCAATCCGACGCGGTCGATGGCGGCATCGGCGGCCTGGCCGTCGAACCCGTAGAGCGCCGCGAAATAGCGAACGTTGTCCACGATCCGCAGGTCGTGGTAGATGGTCGGGTCCTGCGGCAGGTAACCGATGCGGTGGCGCAATTCGGCGCTGCCGGCCTCTTCGCCGAGCACGGTGACGGTGCCCTTGGAGATGATCTGGGTGCCGACGATGCAGCGGATGAGCGTGGTCTTGCCGCAGCCGGACGGTCCGAGCAAGCCGGTGATGCTGCCCTTGGCGATCTGCACCGAAAAGTCGTGCAGGGCTGGGCGTTTGCCGCGGATGACGCGCAGGTGCTCGATGTGCACCGCCGGCTCCGCCGGCCCGGCAATTAATTCATCGTGCGATGAACTCATCATGCGATGAATAATCGTCCGGTCGCGCTGGGTTGTCAAGACCCCCC
>NZ_DASUHS010000182.1:0-24540 GCF_036273375.1 Mycobacterium sp.
CCTTGTGCCCGGCACTTCTTAGCTCCAGGGGGTGCGGCCTCCGGCTTCGGGTAGCGTCGGGCGCGTGACCGCAACGCCGCGCGAATTCGACATTGTGCTGTATGGGGCGACCGGCTTCGTCGGGAAACTCACCGCCGAATACCTGGCCGGCTCGGCGCCGGACAAGCGGATCGCGCTGGCCGGCAGATCGACCGACCGGTTGCGCGCCGTCCGGGAGACGCTGGGCGACGCCGCGCAGTCGTGGCCCATTGTGAACGCCGACGCCTCGTCGCCCTCGACGCTCAATGAGATGGCGGCCCGTACCCAAGTCGTCATCACCACGGTCGGGCCCTACACCCGCTACGGGCTGCCGGTGGTGGCCGCGTGCGCCGCCGCGGGCACCGACTACGCCGACCTGACCGGCGAGGCGATGTTCGTCCGCGAAAGCATCGACCTGTACCACAAACAGGCCGCGGATACCGGCGCCCGCATCGTGCATGCGTGCGGATTCGATTCGGTCCCTTCGGACCTCAGCGTGTATGCGCTCTACCGGGCGGTGCGAGACGGCGGCGCCGGAGAACTCGGCGACACCGACCTGGTGGTCCGGTCCTTCTCCGGCGGCGTGTCCGGCGGAACCGTCGCGTCGATGTTGGAAGTGCTCGATACCGCCTCGCGCGATCCGGACGCCCGCCGCCAGCTCGCCGACCCGTACACGTTGACCACCGACCGCAGCGCCGAACCCGAAATCGGCCCCCAGCCCGATTTGCCGTGGCGCCGTGGTCGTCGGATCGCGCCGGAGCTGACCGGGTTGTGGACGTCGGGCTTTCCGATGGCGCCGTATAACACCCGAATCGTGCGCCGCAGCAACGCATTGCTGCACTGGGCCTACGGGCGCCAGTTGCGTTACAGCGAAAGCATGAGCTTGGGCTCGTCACCGCTGGCGCCGGTGGCGTCCGCTGTGGTGGGCGGGGTCGGCGCGGCGACCTTCGGATTGGGCAGCCGGTATTTCCGGCTGCTGCCGCGCAAACTGGTGGAGCGCATCGTGCCCAAGCCTGGAACGGGCCCGAGTGAGGTCGCCCGGGAACGCGGCTACTACCGGATCGAGACCTTCACCACTACATCCACCGGGGCCCGCTACGTGGCCCGCATGGAGCAGCGCGGCGACCCCGGCTACAAGGCGACTTCGGTGTTGTTGGGGGAGTGCGGCCTTGCGCTGGCAGCAGACCGCGACAAGCTACCGGATCTGCACGGCGTTCTCACCCCTGCGGCCGCGATGGGCGACGCGCTGCTTGATCGATTCCCCGCCGCGGGCGTGACATTAGAGGTCGAACGGCTGGGTTAGTGACCCGGCTCACGCATTCGGGCGCTTACACGAGGGCAAACATCGCTCCCTAGAATTGACGGGTGACCGCCAGCCGCAGCCCCGCTACCGACCTGCCCAAGTCGTGGGATCCCGCTGCGGCCGAAAGCGCGATCTATCAGGAATGGGTGGACGCGGGGTACTTCGCGGCGGACCCGAACAGCGCCAAGCCCGGGTATTCGATTGTGCTGCCGCCGCCGAACGTGACCGGCAGCCTGCACATGGGCCACGCACTCGAACACACCATGATGGACGCCCTGACCCGCCGCAAGCGGATGCAGGGTTACGAGGTGCTCTGGCAGCCGGGGATGGACCACGCCGGCATCGCGACGCAGAGCGTGGTGGAAAAGCAGCTCGAGGTCGACGGCAAGACCAAAGAGGACTTCGGGCGAGAGCTGTTCATCGAAAAGGTCTGGGACTGGAAGCGGGAGTCTGGCGGCGCCATCGGTGCACAGATGCGGCGCCTCGGCGACGGCGTGGACTGGAGCCGCGAGCGCTTCACCATGGACGAGGGTCTGTCGCGGGCGGTCCGGGCGATCTTCAAGCGCCTCTACGACGCCGGACTGATCTATCGGGCCGAGCGGCTGGTCAACTGGTCGCCGGTGCTGCAGACGGCGATCTCGGATATCGAGGTCGACTATCAAGAAGTCGAAGGCGAGCTGGTGTCCTTCCGGTACGGGTCGATGGACGATTCGCAGCCACACATCGTGGTGGCCACCACCCGGATGGAGACGATGCTCGGTGACACCGCGATCGCGGTGCATCCCGACGACGAGCGCTACCGACACCTGGTCGGTACCAGCCTGCCGCACCCTTTCGTGGATCGTCAGCTCGTGGTGGTCGCCGACGAGCACGTGGACCCCGAATTCGGCACCGGCGCAGTCAAAGTCACGCCTGCCCACGACCCCAATGACTTCGAGATCGGCCTGCGGCATCAGCTGCCGATGATTTCGATCATGGACGCCAAGGGCCGAATAACCGACACCGGAACGCAATTCGACGGCATGGACCGATTCCAGGCCAGGGTCGCGGTGCGTGAAGCGCTGGCTGACGAGGGCCGGATCGTCGACGAGAAGCGGCCGTACCTACATAGTGTCGGACACTCCGAGCGCAGCGGCGAGCCGATCGAGCCACGCCTTTCCCTGCAGTGGTGGGTCCGGGTGGAATCGCTTGCCAAGGCCGCTGGCGACGCGGTGCGCAACGGGGACACCGTGATTCACCCCACCAGCCTGGAACCGCGATGGTTCGCCTGGGTCGACGACATGCACGACTGGTGCATCTCGCGCCAGCTGTGGTGGGGCCACCGCATCCCGATCTGGTACGGCCCCAATGGCGAACAGCGCTGCGTGGGTCCCGACGAAGCACCACCAGAGGGCTGGGAGCAGGACCCCGATGTGCTGGACACCTGGTTTTCCTCGGGCCTATGGCCGTTCTCCTCGTTGGGTTGGCCGCAAAAGACTCCGGAACTCGAAAAGTTCTACCCCACAAGCGTTCTGGTTACCGGTTATGACATCCTGTTTTTCTGGGTGGCCAGGATGATGATGTTCGGCACCTTTGTCGGTGACGACGAGGCCATCACCCTGGACGGTCGCCGCGGTCCGCAGGTCCCGTTCACCGACGTCTTCTTGCACGGCCTGATCCGCGACGAGGCCGGCCGTAAGATGAGCAAGTCCAAGGGTAACGTCATCGACCCGCTGGACTGGGTGGAGATTTTTGGAGCCGACGCCCTGCGGTTCACGCTGGCCCGCGGTGCCAGTCCCGGCGGTGACCTGGCGATCGGTGAGGACCACGTCCGGGCGTCACGCAACTTCTGTACCAAGCTGTTCAATGCCACCCGCTACGCGCTGCTCAACGGCGCGAAGCTGGCCCCGCTGCCCGAGCCGGCCGAGCTCACCGATGCCGACCGATGGATTCTCGGACGACTGGAAGAGGTTCGCGCGGAGGTTGACTCGGCCTTCGATAGCTACGAGTTCAGTCGCGCTTGCGAGGCGCTCTATCACTTCGCGTGGGACGAATTCTGCGACTGGTACGTCGAATTGGCCAAGACGCAACTGGCCGAAGGGATCACGAACACCACGGCCGTGCTGGCGGCGACTCTGGACACCCTGCTGCGGTTGCTGCACCCGATGATCCCGTTCATCACCGAGGCCCTGTGGCAGGCGCTGACGGGCGATGAGGCTCAACACGAGTCGCTGGTGATCGCCGATTGGCCGCAGTCGTCCGGAATCAGCCTGGATCAGGTTGCCGCACAGCGGATTACCGACATGCAGAAGCTGGTGACCGAGGTGCGGCGGTTCCGCAGCGATCAAGGCCTGGCGGACCGCCAGAAGGTGCCGGCCCGGATGAGCGGTGTCGACGAATCCGATCTGGGCACCCAGGTAAGCGCGGTGACGTCGCTCGCGTGGCTCACCGCCGACGACCCGGAGTTTCGCCCTTCGGCGTCGGTCGAAGTGCGGCTCAGCGCCGGCACCGTCGTCGTCGAGCTCGACACCTCGGGCACCATCGACATCGCAGCCGAACGTCGCCGGCTGGAAAAGGATCTGGCCGCGGCGCACAAGGAGCTGGCATCGACCACCGCCAAATTGGCCAACGACGACTTTTTGGGCAAAGCCCCGCAAAACGTCGTCGACAAAATCCGGGACCGTCAGCGCCTGGCCCAGGAGGAAACCGAGCGGATCAACGCGCGGCTAGTCGGGCTGCAATGAGTTTCCGATGACCGAGCCGCCCGAGTGGTTGCAGGACCCCGACTGGCCGCAGGACGAGGTTGCCGGCGACATCCCCGACCCGGCCCCCACGCCGGACGAGATCGCATCGCTGCTGCAGGTCGAGCACCTGCTGGACCAGCGCTGGCCGGAGACCAAGATCGAGCCGAGCCTGACCCGGATCAGCGCGCTGCTGGACCTGCTGGGCTCGCCGCAACTGGCCTACCCGTCGATCCATGTCGCGGGCACCAATGGCAAGACCTCGGTGGCGCGGATGGTCGACGCACTGATCACCGCGCTGCAGCGCCGCACCGGGCGCACCACCAGCCCGCACCTGCAATCGGCGGTGGAACGCATCTCCATCGACTCCAAGCCGATCAGCCCGGCGCAGTACGTGGCGACCTATCGCGAGATCGAGCCGTTCGTGCAAATGGTTGACGCCCAGTCGCAGGCGGACGGCGGCCCCGCGATGAGCAAGTTCGAGGTGCTGACCGCGATGGCGTTCGCCGCGTTCGCGGACGCCCCCGTCGACGTCGCCGTGATCGAGGTGGGGATGGGGGGACGCTGGGATGCCACCAACGTGATCAACGCTCCGGTAGCGGTCATCACCCCGATCTCCATCGACCATGTCGAATACCTGGGCGACGATCTCGCCGGCATCGCTGGGGAGAAGGCCGGCATCATCACCAGGGCGCCCGAGGGCGCACCCGATACCGTCGCGGTCATCGCGCGCCAGGCCCCCGAGGCGATGGAGGTGCTGTTGGCCGAGACCGTCCTAGCCGATGCCGCGCTGGCTCGCGAGGATTCGGAGTTCGCCGTCTTGGGCCGCCAGGTAGCGATCGGTGGGCAGGTGTTGCAGCTGCAGGGTCTGGGTGGGGTGTATTCCGATGTCTACCTGCCGCTGCACGGCGAACATCAGGCGCACAACGCTGTGCTGGCCCTCGCGGCGGTTGAGGCGTTCTTCGGGGCCGGTGCGCAGCGCCAGCTCGACGTCGAGGCGGTTCGTGCCGGTTTCGCCGCCGTCGCCAGCCCCGGCCGGCTGGAGCGGATGCGCAGCGCGCCCACGGTGTTCATCGACGCCGCGCACAATCCCGCCGGTGCGGCGGCGCTGGCGCAGACCCTGGCCGGTGAATTCGACTTCCGCTATCTCGTCGGGGTGCTCAGCGTGCTTGCGGACAAGGACGTCGACGGCATCCTGGCCGCCCTGCAGACGGTGTTCGACGCTGTCGTGGTGACCCACAACGGATCGCCGCGGGCAGTCGACGTCGAGTCGCTGGCCTTGGCGGCGCGCGAGCGGTTCGGGCCCGACCGGGTGAGCACCGCCGAAAACCTGCGCGATGCCATCGACGTCGCGACGGCCCTGGTGGATGACGCCGCGGCGGACGGACCAGCCGAAGCCTTCTCCGGCACCGGCATCGTCATCACCGGCTCGGTGGTCACCGCCGGGGCGGCGCGGACCCTGTTTGGTCGTGATCCGCAATGACCGACGTGCCCGAGAACCCCGAGGAGCAGGCCCCGGCGCCACCGGCCGACCCGTGGCGGAGTTTCGGCGCGGTGATGGCCTTGACGCTGTTTCTGGAAGCGATCGTGGTGCTGCTCGCGATCCCGGTGGTGGGCGCGGTCGGCGGCGGCCTGACGACAGCGTCGCTCGTCTACCTGATCGGGCTGGCCGTACTGCTGATCCTGATGGCCGGCGTGCAGCGCAAACCCTGGGCGATCTGGGCCAACCTCGGCGTGCAGCTGATTCTGCTCGCCGGCTTCGCGGTCTACCCCGGGGTGGGCTTCATCGGCGTGCTGTTCACCGGGCTGTGGGGGCTGATCGCCTACTTCCGGGCCGAGGTCCGGCGCAGGCAGGGATAGGGCGGCAGTCACGGTGGTGTGACGGCCCGAGCAGGACCCCTTGCCGCCACCCGACCCAGTGCCGGCGGATTATGTACGCTGTCCGCCGTGACCGAACGGACATTGGTACTGATCAAGCCCGACGGCGTGCAGCGGCAGCTGGTGGGGGAGATCATCGGCCGCATCGAGCGCAAAGGCCTCTCCATCGCCGCGCTGGAGCTCCGGCCCGTCGGCCGCGACCTCGCCGCCCAGCACTACGCGGAACACGACGGCAAGCCCTTCTTCGAGTCGCTGCTGGAGTTCATCACGTCGGGACCGGTGGTGGCCGCCATCGTCGAGGGGCCGCGGGCGATCGCCGCATTCCGGCAGCTCGCAGGCGGTACCGACCCGGTGGACAAGGCGATCCCCGGCACGATCCGCGGCGATTTCGGGCTGGAGACCCAGTTCAATGTGGTGCACGGGTCGGATTCGGTCGAGTCCGCGAAGCGCGAAATCGCGCTCTGGTTTCCCAACGCTTAGACCTGCGGCGATGGCAGCCGCGGCGCGGTCCTGAGCAACTTTGCGCAAGCGCCTGCATCATGTGTGGCTGGGGCGGCGACGTGATGTGGGATACTGGTCTCGGGTGAACGTCGCCGGACCGGCGTCAGACACTCGAATGAAGACTTAGACAAGCGCGACCATAGCCCCGTCGCCTTGGTTCGCTGCATGTCAGGCCGTCATTCAGCACGGCGCCGAGTGTGTCCTAATCCTGGGCCGCTCGGGGCGAGACCATCACAAGCCCGGGAGAAGTGACCCGGGTCCATAGCGAAGCCCTCGCGTGGCCGCGTCGCAATGACGCGCCCGGGGGCTTGAGGAGAATACGTGGTAGACGGTGCACCGACTGCAGACCCATCAGAAGAATCGACTCGGCCCGAGGAACTGCCGGACCGCTTGAGAGTTCATTCGCTGGCCCGAACGCTGGGAACCACCAGCAAGCGGGTGCTGGACGCACTGAGCGAGTTGGACGGGCGAATCCGCAGCGCACATTCCACGGTGGACCGCGACGACGCGGTCCGGGTACGGGACCTGCTGGCGTCCGCGCAGCCCCCGGCGACCGGGGAGGACGCGGTGAGCACGCCGGCGGCCGCCACCGGAGCGAGCGCCGCCGACGAACCCGAGTCCCGGCTGCTGCTCGAGAGCCCGGACAACTCCGCCGAGCGGCCGCATTACATGCCGCTGTTCGTCGCGCCGCAGCCGATCGATGCCCGCGAGGAAGACGCCGGCACCGACGACAGTGCCGACACCGACAGCGACGATTCCGACAGTGACGACGACGAGCAGGCCGACCGGCCGTCGAATCGGCGGCGGCGCCGCGGCCGTCGTGGCCGCGGCCGCGGGCGCGGTGAGCAGGGCGGATCCGACGGCCCGGGCGACGACGGCGACGACGACGACGGACAACCGCGGGGCAAGAAGGGCGGTGAAGCGGAGTCCGCCGACTCCGAGGACCCCGACGGACCAGACTCCGACGACTCCGATGACTCCGACGATTCGGATAACGGTGACGACGGTTCGGCAGACGGCGGCAATCGCCGTCGCCGCCGGCGCCGGAGGCGCAAATCCGGATCGGGCGACGACAACGAGGAGGGGTCATCGCCGGATGACCCGCCCAACACGGTGGTGCACGAGCGGCCGCCACGCAACGGCAAGGGTGGCGGAGATGACTCCGCCGGCGCAAACAACGAGATCAAGGGCATCAACGGCTCCACGCGGCTGGAGGCCAAGCGACAACGGCGCCGGGACGGCCGCGACGCCGGCCGGCGCCGCCCCCCGGTGCTGACCGAGGCCGAATTCCTGGCCCGCCGCGAGGCCGTCGAGCGGATGATGGTCGTGCGCGACCGGATCCGCACCGAGCAGCCGCATCAGGGGTCGCGCTACACCCAGATCGCGGTGCTCGAGGACGGCATCGTCGTCGAGCACTTCGTCACGTCGGCCGCGTCGGCCTCGCTGGTGGGCAACATCTACCTGGGGATCGTGCAAAACGTGCTGCCGTCGATGGAGGCGGCGTTCGTCGACATCGGCCGCGGCCGCAACGGGGTGCTCTACGCCGGCGAGGTCAACTGGGAAGCCGCCGGACTCGGCGGATCCGATCGCAAGATCGAACAAGCGCTCAAACCCGGCGACTATGTCGTCGTCCAGGTCAGCAAGGACCCGGTCGGGCACAAGGGTGCGCGGCTCACCACGCAGGTGTCGCTGGCTGGGCGCTACCTGGTCTATGTGCCGGGGGCGTCGTCTACCGGGATCAGCCGCAAGCTGCCCGACACCGAACGCCAGCGGCTCAAAGAGATCCTGCGTGAAGTAGTGCCGTCGGACGCCGGGGTGATCATCCGGACCGCGTCCGAGGGCGTCAAAGAAGAGGACATCCGCAGCGACGTCACCCGCCTGCAGGAGCGCTGGAAACAGATCGAGGCCAAGGCGATCGAGATCAAAGAGAAGGCCGCCGGCGCCGCGGTGGCCCTCTACGAAGAGCCCGACGTGCTGGTCAAGGTCATCCGCGACCTGTTCAACGAGGACTTCGCCGGCCTCATCGTCTCCGGTGACGAGGCCTGGACCACCATCAACGACTACGTGAATTCCGTTGCCCCCGACCTGGTTTCGAAGCTGACGAAGTACGACGCGCCAGCCGGTCCGGAGGGGCAGGCCGGGCCGGATGTGTTCGCGGTGCATCGCATCGATGAGCAGCTTGCCAAGGCGATGGAGCGCAAGGTCTGGCTGCCGTCGGGCGGCACGCTGGTGATCGACCGGACCGAGGCCATGACGGTGGTCGACGTCAACACCGGCAAGTTCACCGGGTCCGGGGGCAACCTCGAGCAGACGGTCACCAAGAACAACCTCGAGGCGGCCGAGGAGATCGTGCGTCAGCTGCGGCTGCGCGACATCGGCGGCATCGTGGTGATCGACTTCATCGACATGGTGCTGGAGTCCAACCGCGATCTGGTGCTGCGGCGGCTGACCGAGGCGCTGGCGCGCGACCGCACCCGCCATCAGGTGTCCGAGGTGACGTCGCTCGGTTTGGTCCAGCTGACCCGCAAGCGGTTGGGTACCGGCCTGATCGAAGCCTTCTCCACGTCGTGTTCGAACTGCGGTGGGCGGGGGATCCTGCTGCACTCCGACCCGGTGGATTCGGCCTCGTCGAATGGGCGCAAGTCCGAATCCGGTGGTGGTGGCCGCCGGGGCAGGCGCAAGAAGAACAAAGCAGAAGAGCAGGTGGTGGCCAAGGTTCCCACCCACGCTCCCGGCGAGCATCCGATGTTCAAGGCGATGGCCGCCGGCTCCTCCGCGCAGTCCGAGGATGACGAATCCGACGAGATCACCGAAGACACGACCGACGAGCTCGACCAGGAGCAGGCGGCGCGCGCCGGCGACGTCGCCGACCAAGAGGACTTCGACGACACCGACGACGAGGACTCGGACGACGATTCGGACGATGACGACGATTCGGACGACGACGACGATTCGGACGACGACGACACGGACGATGACGACGACCTCGACGACGATGACGAAGACATCGACGACGAAGAGGACCTCGGTGACGATGAGGAGGATCTCGAGCTCGACGACGACGATCTGGACACCGAGGACGACGATTCCGACGACACCGGGCGGGGCTCCGCTGGCGCCGACCAGGCCGGCGCGGGACGCCCACGGCGCAGACGCGCTGCCGGGAGGCCGGCCGGACCGCCCATCCACGCGGACTGAGCCGGCTGACCAGAAGGCGCCGGTCGTGTCCGGTTTGACCCTGTAGCCGCTGGTCACGTACCCTTGGACAGTTGTCGTCAGGCCGGGCGAGGAAAACTTCGGCCGGCGGCAGCGGGACTCCCGGGGAATCGGCGCAGGCCCGCAACCCAGACCCACCACGTGCACCGCGGTCGGTTCGCGCGCGACGCGCAGAGCAGCGGTTAGAAGAAGGAGCAGGAGCAACGATGGCGACCTACGCAATCGTGAAGACGGGCGGCAAGCAGTACAAGGTCGCCGTCGGGGACGTGGTCAAGGTCGAAAAGCTCGAATCCGAGCCCGGCTCGAACGTGTCGCTGCCGGTCGCCCTGGTGGTGGATGGCGCCAAGGTGACCACCGACGCGGCCGCGCTGGCTAAGGTCGCGGTGACCGGCGAGGTGCTCGAGCACACCAAGGGCCCCAAGATCCGTATCCACAAGTTCAGGAACAAGACCGGCTACCACAAGCGTCAGGGACACCGTCAGCAGCTGACGGTCCTCAAGGTCACCGGAATCGCGTGATGAGCCGTCAGGCTAAGAACATACAGAACCGACAGCACTGAGCGGAGGCTCATAGACATGGCACACAAGAAGGGCGCTTCCAGCTCGCGCAACGGTCGCGATTCCGCCGCGCAGCGGCTGGGCGTGAAGCGATTCGGCGGCCAGATCGTCAAGGCGGGCGAGATCATCGTTCGGCAGCGCGGCACCAAGTTCCACCCGGGCGTGGGAGTCGGTCGCGGCGGGGACGACACGTTGTTCGCCAAGGAAACTGGCGCCGTCGAGTTCGGCCTCAAGCGCGGCCGCAAGACCGTCAACATCGTGGCGGCCGGACAAGCCACCGACTGACCGTGGTTCCGGGCCCAGCCCGGTGATTTCGGCGCCCGGTGGTAAGTGAGAGGATCCACGATGCCTCGGTTCGTCGACCGCGTCGTCATCCATGCACGCGCCGGTGCTGGGGGTAACGGCTGCGCCTCGGTCCATCGCGAGAAGTTCAAGCCGCTCGGTGGCCCCGACGGCGGTAACGGCGGGCGCGGCGGCAGCATAGTTTTCGTCGTCGATCCGCAGGTGCACACCCTGCTCGACTTCCATTTCCATCCGCACGTCACCGCGCCCTCGGGCAAGCAGGGGATGGGCAACAACCGTGACGGCGCCGCCGGCGCCGACCTGGAAGTCAAAGTGCCCGACGGCACCGTCGTCCTGGACGAGAATGGTCGGCTGCTGGCCGACCTGGTCGGCGCGGGCACCCGCTTTGAAGCCGCCGCCGGCGGCCGCGGCGGGCTGGGCAACGCCGCTCTCGCGTCGCGTGCGCGCAAGGCTCCCGGCTTTGCGTTGTTGGGCGAGCAGGGCCAAACACGCGACCTGACCCTGGAACTCAAGACCGTCGCCGACGCCGGCTTGATCGGCTTCCCCTCGGCCGGCAAATCTTCTTTGGTGTCGACGATCTCGGCGGCCAAGCCCAAGATCGCCGATTACCCGTTCACCACGCTGGTGCCCAACCTCGGCGTGGTGTCGGCAGGCGAGCACACGTTCACCGTCGCCGATGTACCCGGCCTCATCCCGGGTGCATCCCAGGGCCGCGGCCTGGGCCTGGACTTCCTCCGGCACATCGAGCGATGTGCCGTGCTGGTGCACGTCATTGACTGCGCCACCGCGGAACCCGGCCGTGATCCGATCTCCGACATCGACGCGCTGGAGGCCGAACTCGCGGCGTATACGCCCACCCTGCAAGGGGATGCGACGTTGGGTGATCTCACCGAGCGGCCCCGCGCGGTGGTACTCAACAAGATCGACGTCCCCGAGGCGCGCGAGCTTGCCGAGTTCGTCCGTGACGAGATTGCTCAGCGTGGCTGGCCGGTGTTCCTGGTCTCGACCGTCGCGCGAGAAGGTTTGCAGCCATTGATCTTTGGGTTGTGGAAAGTGATTTCGGACTACAAGGCCGCACAGCCGGCGATCGTGCCGCGCCGTCCGGTGATTCGTCCGGTTCCCGTCGATGACAGCGGTTTCAGTGTTGAGCCCGATCCGCAACAGCCGGGCGCCTTCGTGGTCAGCGGCGCGCGACCCGAACGGTGGATCCGACAGACCAACTTCGACAACGACGAGGCCGTGGGGTATCTCGCCGACCGGTTGGCGCGCCTCGGTGTCGAAGAGGAGTTGCTGCGGCTGGGTGCGCGGCCGGGTTGCGAAGTGACCATCGGGGACATGACCTTTGATTGGGAGCCGCAAACGCCTGCCGGACAACAGGTTACACTGTCGGGCCGCGACACCGACGCGCGGTTGGAGCGCACCGAGCGCGTCGGTGCCGCCGAACGCAAGGCCGCCCGGCGCCAGCGCCGCGAACACGGTGAGGAGTCGTGAGTGCGTCGGCGACGATGCAGAGCGAAGCGATGAGGTGGGGGCACCTCCCGCTTGCGGGGGAGAGCGGCGCTCGTGACTAAGCACCGCGACGTCATCCGCAACGCTCGCAGCCTGGTGGTCAAGGTGGGGACCAATGCGCTGACCACGCCGGCGGGGGTATTCGACGCCGGCCGGCTGGCCGGGCTCGCCGACGCGATCGAGGCGCGGATGAAGGCGGGTACCGACGTCGTCATCGTGTCATCGGGAGCCATCGCCGCCGGCATCGAGCCGCTCGGATTGTCCCGTCGTCCCAGGGATTTGGCGACAAAGCAGGCCGCGGCCAGCGTCGGTCAGGTGGCCCTGGTGAATTCGTGGAGCGCCGCGTTCGCCCGCTATGGCCGCACGGTCGGGCAGGTGCTGCTGAGCGCGCACGATATCTCGATGCGGGCCCAGCACACCAACGCCCAGCGCACGCTGGATCGGCTGCGCGCACTGCATGCGGTGGCGATCGTCAACGAGAACGACACGGTGGCCACCAACGAGATCCGGTTCGGCGACAACGACCGGCTTTCGGCGCTGGTGGCTCACCTGGTCGGTGCCGAGGCGTTGGTGTTGCTGTCCGACATCGATGGACTCTACGACTCGGATCCGCGAAAGGCCGACGGCGCGAAATTCATCTCGGAGGTGTCGGGCTCTGCGGACCTGATCGGTGTAATCGCCGGACCCGGAAGCGATTTGGGTACCGGCGGGATGACCTCGAAAATGTCCTCGGCGCTGCTGGCCGCCGACGCCGGGGTGCCGGTGCTGCTGGCCGCCGCCGACGACGCCGCGACCGCGCTCACGGACGCCTCGGTAGGCACGGTGTTCGCCGCACGCCCGGTGCGGATGTCGGCACGTCGGTTCTGGGTGCGTTACGCCGCTGAGGCGGCCGGCGCACTGACCCTGGACGAGGGTGCCGTGCGCGCGGTGGTGCGGCAGCGTCGCTCGCTGCTGCCCGCCGGGATCACCGCGGTGGCCGGGCGGTTCTACGCCGGCGATGTGGTCGAATTGCGCGACCCGGACGCGGTGATGGTGGCCCGCGGCGTGGTCGCCTACGACGCGACGGAACTGACCAGCATGATGGGCCGCTCAACCTCTGAGCTGCCCGGGGAGCTGCGCAGGCCCGCGGTGCACGCCGATGACCTGGTGGCGGTGTAAGAGGCGCTTCGGGTGACGCCGACCTGGCGACCATGAGGACTTTCGTAAATGCGCTGGCGCATGCGCTAGCACGTTTGCGACTCGCCTCATGGTCAACCCATCGAGCTGGGTCAGCGCTCCGAGGTCGGCTTGAGATACAGTGCGCCCCAGACAATCTCGGCCAGGGTGGCGGCCAGCTCGGCGTCGTAGTCGGGTGGCTTCGCCGGCAGGTTCTGCTGGCAGGCCCGTTCGACCATCCAGGTCAGCGCACTGGCGGTGGTCAGCGGGGCCAGCTCGGGGCGGATCGAGCCGTCGGCCTGGCCGTCTTCGATGACGTGGGTCAACTGCCCGGAGACGCCGGTCAGCAGTTCGCGGTACGTTTGCGCCGTCAACGGGTCGTAGGCGGCCATTTCGTTGAGTGCGACCAGCACCGCCTGATGCCGCCGGTAGGTCGCGATGATGCGGCTCATCGCCATGCGCACGTCGTCCGGGTCATGCCGGCCGGCCACGCTCCACCAGCTGCGCGCGCCGTCGGTCAGATCGCCGAAGACGTGGCCCGCGAGCCGGCGCAGCAGATGACCCTTGTCCTCGAAGTAGATGTAGAAGCTGGCCCTGGAAATGCCCGCCTCGCCCGAGAGCCGATCCACGCTGAGTTCGGTGAAGCTCGCGCCATCGCGCATCAGCCGTTCGGTGGCGTCCAGCAGCCGGCGCTCCATGTGCTCGCGCCGCTGCTCGCGCCCCACACTCCGGTGGCCCTGCGGCTTGCGGGTGAGCGACGGCATGCGCCGAGCATAGCCCAGTGCTCGACATATTGACTAGACACACTGTCTAGGCATATCGTCGCGGGTGTCTGTGACCGGGGTCATACGAGACGGAGGACACCACTATGGCCATGATGACGGGTAAGTCTGGCACCAAGTCTGGCCGTGGCTACGACGAGATCGATCTGTCCTCGCGGGCGTTTTGGTCCACCACCGCGGCGGATCGGGAACGCTCCTTCGCCGTGCTGCGGGCCGAACGCCCGGTGAGCTGGCATCCGCCGGTCGAAGACTCGTTGATGCCCGACCCGACGGACCCCGGCTTCTGGGCGGTCACCCGGCGCTCCGACATCGTCGCGGTCAGCCGCAACAACGACGTCTTCCTGTCCGGCCAGGGCGTGATGTTCGAGAGCATTCCGGTTGAGCTGCTCGAGGCGTCGCAGTCATTCCTGGCGATGGATCCGCCGCGACACACCAAGCTGCGCAAGCTCGCTCACGCCGCGCTCAGCCCCCGGCAGGTCCGCCGCATCGAAGACTCGATCAAGGCCAACGCCAAGACCATCGTCGACGAACTGCGCGCCGCCGGCAGCGGCGCGGATTTCGTCGACCACTGCGCCAAGGAACTGCCCATCCGCACCCTGTCGGACATGATGGGGATTCCGGAATCCGAGCGTGAGCGCATGGCGCACGCCACCGACGCCCTGGTGTCCTGGGCCGACCCGGTATTCCTCAACGGACGGCCGGCGATGGAAGTCCTGGTGGAAAACCAGCTGTATCTGCACCAAGTCGTCGGCAGCCTGGCCACGGAACGTCGTGAGCACCCCGGTGACGACCTGATCAGCAGCCTGGTCACCGCCGAGGTGGACGGCGACCGGCTGGAAGACGCGGAGGTGGCCGCGTTCTTCGTCCTGCTCTCCGTGGCGGGCAACGACACCACCCGGCAGACCATCAGCCACACGCTGAGGGCGCTCACCGATTTCCCCGATGAGAAGGCTTGGCTGCTCGAGGATTTCGACAACCGGATCGGGACGGCCATCGAGGAGTTCATCCGCTGGGCGACGCCGGTCATGACCTTCCGTCGCACGGCCGCAACGGACATCGAGCTGGGCGGGCAGACCATCTTGGCGGGCGAGAAGGTGGTCATGTTCTATCCGTCCGGCAACTGGGACACCGAGACGTTCGACCACCCGGAACGCCTGAACTTGAGCCGTGACCCCAATCCGCACGTCGGCTTCGGCGGTGGCGGACTGCACTTCTGCCTCGGTGCCCACGTGGCCCGCGCCCAGCTGCGGGCGATCTTCGGCGAGCTGTTTCGTCAGCTGCCGGACGTCCAAGCGGGCGAGCCCGCCTACTTGGCGGGCAATTTCGTGCACGCCATCCGCAGCATGCCGTGCACCTTCTAACGCGTTGGCAGGGGCGCTAACTCGTCGGCGAGCAGGGCCAGCAACTCCGAGCAGCCGCCATCGACCTTGACGGTGGCCAGGCCGTCACCGCGGGTGCAGCCCCGGTTGACGATGGCCACCGGAATGCCCAACGCCGCGGCGTGACGCACAAACCGGTAGCCGGAGAACACCGTCAGCGACGAGCCGGCCACCAGCAGCGCGTCGGAAAGTTCGACCAACCCATAGGCCTCTGCCACAACGTCTTTCGGAACGCTTTCGCCGAAGTAGACGATATCTGGCTTCAGCATCCCGCCGCAGCGCTCGCAATCCAGATAATGGAACGACGCCGTATCGGCGACGACGGCGTCGGCGTCGGGAGCCACCGCCAGCCCACCGATCGCTTCGGCGCGGTCGATGAAGCCGGGGTTGAGCGCCTCCAGTCGCTCGCCCAATTCGGCACGCGCCATGGTGGATCCGCAGTCCAAACAGATCACCTGCGCGTAGGTGCCGTGCAGGTTGATGACGTTTCGGCTGCCGGCCTTGGTGTGCAGCAGATCGACGTTCTGGGTGATCACGCCGGTGACCACGGATGCGGCCTCGAGCGCGGCGAGTGCCCGGTGGCCCGCGTTGGGCAGCGTGTCGTCCATGTGCCGCCAACCGACGTGGTTGCGTGCCCAGTACCGCTGCCGAAACGCCGGATCGCTGGTGAACTGGCGGATCGTCATGGGATTGCTCGGCGGCGAATCGGGACCGCGGTAGTCGGGAATGCCCGAATCAGTGGAGATACCCGCGCCCGTCAGCACCGCGATCCGGCGACCGGCCAGCAGCGTGACCAGTTCGGGCGATTCTGCGCAGCCGATGGTCACTTATCCAGAGTAGGAGATTCAGCCTAGGCAGTCCGCCGCGGTCGTGAGCTCGGCGGACATGTTTTGTTGCATCATCTTGCACGCCGCCGCGCCCAACTCGGCGTCGATGTGTGCGACGGCATCGGTCGGGATCACCACGGTGAAGTGGCGCACGTAGGCATCCAGGGCCGTGTAGAGGATGCATTGCTCGGTGACCTGACCGGTGATGATCAACCGTTTGGTCTCCAGCCGGTTGAGCAGATACGCCAGCGGCGTCGCATAGAACGCGCTGTGCCGGACCTTGGTCATCACGCGGCCCTCCTCGGCCGGCAGGATCGGCTTCACCAGATCGGGCCGGGCCCCGTCGCAGGCGGCACGGACGATGTCGGAGAACTCCGCGGTGAAATCGCCATAGTTGTCGTTGACGTACACCAGGTCGACGTCGTCACATTCACGTGCCCGGCGAACCAAGTCAGTCAAAGGGTCGATGACCTTCTCGACATTGGGTATTAGATTTTCAGCGTCGGGATGCTGATACGTGTTCATCATGTCGACCACCAAGACAGCCGTGTCGCTCATGGTGTCGGGGATACCCGGCGACTCCGAGATGACACGCAGGGGACGACAATGGAAAGGCGATGGACTTTTACAACGCTTACAGCCAGGGCTTTGCCCGCGTCGCCGCATGCACGCACCAGACGGTCATCGGCGACCCGGCAGCGAATGCCGAATCGGTCCTGCGAATGGCCAGGGAGTGCCACGACGATGCCGTCGCGCTCGCCGTCTTTCCGGAACTGACGCTCTCCGGATATTCCATCGAAGACATCGTGCTGCAGGACCTGTTGCTCGACGATGTCGACAAGGCCATCGCGGAGATCGTCGCGGCCTCGGCCGAGTTGTTGCCGGTGCTGGTAGTCGGTGCCCCGCTGCGCCATCGGCACCGGATCTATAACGCCGCCGTGGTCATCCACCGCGGCGAGATGCTCGGGGTTGCGCCAAAGTCTTACCTGCCCACCTATCGGGAGTTCTACGAGCGCCGCCAAATCGCACCGGGAGACGACGAGCGCGGCACCATCCGCGTCGCCGGTATCGAGGTGCCGTTCGGCCCTGACCTGCTCTTCGAGGCTTCCGACGTGCCCGGCTTGGTGCTGCACGTGGAGATCTGCGAGGACATGTTCGTGCCGATTCCGCCCAGCGCGGAGGCCGCGCTCGCGGGTGCGACGGTGCTGGCCAACCTGTCCGGTAGTCCGATCACCATCGGCCGCGCCGAGGACCGCTGCCTGCTGGCCCGCTCGGCCTCGTCGCGATGCCTGGCCGCCTACGTGTATTCGGCTGCCGGGGAGGGTGAATCGACGACCGACCTGGCGTGGGACGGTCAGACCATGGTGTTCGAAAACGGTGTGATGCTGGCTCAGTCCGAGCGCTTCCCCAAAGGGGAGCGACTCAGCGTCGCCGACGTCGACATCGAATTGCTTCGTTCGGAACGGCTCCGGATGGGCACCTTCGACGACAACCGGCGCCACCACCGGACGACGACGGACGCCTACCGGCGCATCGAGTTCCGGCTGGACCCACCAGGCGGCGATATCGGACTGCGGCGCGAGGTCGAGCGTTTCCCCTTCGTTCCCGCCGATCCGGAACGGCTGGAACAGGATTGCTTCGAGGGTTACAACATCCAGGTCGCCGGTCTCGAACAACGGCTGCGTGCGCTGGATTTCCCGAAAATCGTCATCGGGATTTCCGGTGGGTTGGACTCGACGCATGCGCTGATCGTCGCCGCACGCGCGATGGATCGCGAACAACGCCCGCGCAGTGACATTTTGGCGTTCACCCTGCCCGGCTTCGCGACCGGCGACCACACCAAACGGAACGCGGCCGAGCTGTGCCGCACGCTGGGTGTGACATTCTCCGAGATCGACATTCGGCAGTCCGCGGAACTGATGCTCAAGGAGATGGATCACCCGTTCGCCCGAGGCGAGAAGGTGTATGACGTCACCTTCGAAAACGTTCAGGCCGGTTTGCGCACCGACTACCTGTTCCGGCTGGCCAACCAGCGTGGCGGGATCGTGCTAGGCACCGGAGACCTGTCCGAACTCGGGTTGGGCTGGTCGACATACGGTGTCGGCGACCAGATGTCCCACTACAACGTCAATGGCGGCGTGCCCAAAACGCTGGTCCAGCACTTGATCCGCTGGGTGATCTCATCGGAACAGTTCGAGCCGGAGGTCAGCGAGGTGTTGCAGTCGGTGCTGGACACCGAAATTACCCCGGAGCTGGTTCCCAGCGGCGAGGAAGAAGAGCTCCAGAGCAGCGAGGCGAAAGTGGGCCCCTTTGCGCTGCAAGACTTTTCACTGTTCCACGTGCTGCGTTTCGGATTCCGGCCGTCGAAAATCGCCTTCCTGGCCTGGCATGCGTGGAGCGATCCCCAACACGGCATCTGGCCGCCCGGCTTCCCCGAGGGCAAACGGCCGTCCTACTCGCTGAAGGAGATTCGGCACTGGCTGCAGGTTTTCGTGCTTCGGTTCTACTCGTTCAGCCAGTTCAAGCGCTCGGCCTTGCCCAACGGGCCCAAGGTGTCGCACGGTGGTTCGCTGTCGCCGCGGGGGGATTGGCGTGCCCCGTCCGATATGTCGGCGCGTATCTGGCTCGACGAGATCGAACGCGAAATCCCCGAGGATTAGTCGCGCACTCGCGGGCCCGCCCGGGAGCACCGAGCGGGCCCTGAGCAATTCGGGCTCAGGCCTTTGCGCGGCGCCAGCCCTGGTACTGCAACTCGGCGAACACCAGCGTGTAAACGCCGGCCGCCAGGTTCAACACCACGCCGGTCGACGTCAACGGGAAGACGTCCGCGAGGACGAGAACGATTGCGGCCACCGTGTATGCCACGTTCGCGATGATGACGCCCATGCCGGCGCGCCGCACCGACGGCAAGGTGGCCAGCCCGAACACCACCACGCCGTACGCGATCAAGAACGCGGCCATGCCGTACTCGAACGCTTTCGTGGTGCCCGAGAGGTCTGCGAGCCAGCCGGCCACCGGGATACCGGCCAGGCCGACCAGCGCGCTGATGGTGGCGTCGGCGCGCATGGCGAGGCGAAGTAGGCCGTCCCGGGTACCCGTGCGGTCGATCGTGATAGCGGACATGATGTTCCTTTCTCGATGGCGGACTGCGATCGCCACCGACGTTGCTCGCAAACCACTGCCAGATCGACGCCAGCCGCTGCCAAACACTGCCAACCGCAGCTCAGCGGGGTGACTCGGCCACTTAGCGCTCGTAGGTTCCGGTCAGCGTGCCCCGCGCCAGCACGTGCCCGCGCAACGCGCACTTGCTCGACATGCCGATCGGCGCCGCCCTGTTGCGGGCGGCTAGCACGCGTCCCGGAGCGCCCTGTCGATCGCCTCGGCGTCCGGTGCGCAGTCACCCGCGCCGGCCACCAACGTCGCCAGCGCACCCGCTGCGCAGGCACGCTGCAACGCGAGCCGCCGCTGATCCGGCGAGCCCGGGTTGGATGGCCAATTCGCGGCCAGCACGCCGGCGAAGACGTCGCCGGCCCCGGTGGTGTCCACCGCATCCACCGCCGGAGCCGACACGGTGTACTCGCCGTCCCTACCAACGTAACGTGCGCCATGCGCACCCAGCGTGACCACCAAATGATCTGGACGCCAAGGCCATTCGTCGGCTTCCTCTTCGTTGGTGATCACTACGTCCGCGGCGGCCGCCAAATCGCCCAACGAGCCGGGGTTCTGACCGGCCGGTGATGCGTTGACGACGACGACCGCTCCCGCCGAACGTGCGTGTTGTGCCGCTGCGGCAGCCGTGTCTACCGGAATCTCTAGCTGGGTCAACATCACATCGCAGTGGGCGACAACCGCGCGCGCACGGTCGTCGGTCAGTGTGAAACGACCGTTGGCACCCGGCGCGACCACGATGGTGTTCTCGGCGTTCGCGTCGACCACCACGATCGCCGTGCCGCTGGGACCGGGAATTTCGACGGCTCCGTCCAGTCCAACGCCGTTGGCCTGCAGGTGCGCGCGCAATTGCTCGGCGGCCGCGTCGTCGCCCACCGCTCCGACGAACTGCACCTGCGCGCCCGCGCGCGCCGCCGCCACCGCCTGATTGCCGCCCTTGCCACCAGGGGCGTGTGTCAACGAAGACGCCAAAACCGTTTCGCCGGGCCGTGGCAGGGCGTCGACCCCCAACGACAGATCGAGATTCACACTGCCCACTACACAGACCCCTGCCATGACGCCGACGTTAGTCGTGACGAGATGGCAAAGCACACCAGGGGCACCGGCACTTTCGACGCCGAATCGCGTCACGGCAAACCCTGAATAACTTGATGTCCGCGCGATATTCTGCTGCGTTAGGGGTGCTGGATCGGAAAGAAATGGGCAGGCGATTGACCACGAGCGATTCTGAACCGGCTCAACCGGCCACCAAGCGCCCGCGCCGGAGCGCCCTGGCCCGATTCCGATTCGGCATCCAGTCCAAAATTCTGATCACCATGCTGCTGTCGAGCATCCTGGGCGTGGCGGTGATCGGCGCCATCGGGGCGGCGTCCGGGCGCAACGCGTTGCGGCAGGTCGAGTCCGAACGGTTGATCGAGATGCGCGAATCCCAGAAGCGAGCGGTGCAGGCGTTGTTCCGTGAGGTGTCGAATTCGCTGATCATCTGGAGCGGCGGGTTCGGCATCAACCAGGCGACGACGGCCCTCGCGGCGGACTTCGCTCAATTGAACAACGCGACGATCTCGCCCGCCCAACAGCAGTCGCTGGTCGATTACTACGACAACGACATGATCAAACCGATCAAGCAGATCACCGGGGACACCATCGATATCAGGGCCGTAATGCCAAGTTCCAACGCGCAGAAGTACGTTCAGGCCTACTACACCGCTGCGCCCCGGGCGAACCCCGATGCGTTGCCCGTCCTGGACGCCGGCGACGGCAGCGCCTGGTCGGCCGCGAACGCGCGCTTCGACTTCTACATGCGCGGCATCGTCAACCGGTTCGACTATCGCGACGCGCTGTTGTTGGACATGCAGGGCAATGTCGTCTACAGCGTGCGCAAGGGTCCCGATCTCGGGACCAACATCCTGACCGGCCCGTACCGCGAATCGAAGCTGCGGGAGGCATACCAGAAAGCCTTGGCGTCCAACGACGTCGACTTCGTCTGGATCACCGACTTCCAGCAGTACCAGCCGGCACTCGATACGCCCACGGCGTGGGTGGTGTCACCGGTCGGCATGAACGGCAAGTTCGAAGGAGTGATGGCGCTGCCGGTGCCGGTCGCGAAGATCAACAAGATCATGACCGCCGACAAGCATTGGGACGCAGGCGGGATGGGACCGGCGACCGAAACGTATCTGGCGGGTCCCGATGACCTGATGCGTTCCGATTCAAGGGATTTCATTGAGAACCCGAAGGGATACCGGCGCTTGGCGATCGATGCCGGCACGCCGCCCGACGTGGTCGACCGGGCGATCCGGCTGGGCACCACCACCCTGGTGCAGCCGGTCGATACCGCCGGTCTTCGCTCCGCTAAACGCGGTGAGACGGGCGTGGTCAGCGCCACCGACTACATGGGCAACAGGGAGCTGGAAGCCTATGCCCCGCTGATCATCCCCAACTCCGACCTGCACTGGTCGATCCTGGCGACGCGCGACAACTCCGACGCATTCGCCCGCCTCGGCAGGTTCAGCAAGACGCTGGTGATCGCTGTCGCGGCAATGATCTTCGCCATCTGTGTGGCGTCGATGTTCGTCGCGCAGGCCGCGGTGCGGCCGGTCCGGCGCCTCGAAGAGGGCAGCCGCAAGATCAGCTCCGGCGACTACGAGATCAACATCCCGGTCCGCCGGCGTGACGAAATCGGCGATCTCACAGCGGCCTTCAACGAGATGAGCCGGAGTTTGGCGATCAAGGAAGAACTGCTGAACGAGCAGCGCCGGGAAAACGATCGGCTGCTGCTGGCGTTGATGCCCGAATCGGTGTTGCAACGCTATCGCCAGGGCGAGGAGACCATCGCCCAGAAGCATCAGGACGTCGTCATCATCTATGCCGACATCGTGGGCCTGGACGAGATCTCCAGCAACCTGCCCGAAGACGAGTTGGTCGCCACGGTCGACGACCTCTTCCGGCAATTCGACTCCGCCGCCGAAGCCCTTGGCGTCGAACGGATTCGCACGTTCCACAACGGCTATCTCGCCAGTTGCGGGGTGGTCACCCCCCGGCTGGACAGCATCCATCGCGCGGTCGACTTCGCCCTCGAAATCGGTCGCATCATCGACCGATTCAACACTCAATCGGTACACCAGCTGGGCCTGCGAGTAGGTGTGAACACCGGCAACGTGGTGAGCGGGCTGGTCGGCCGCTCCAGCCTGGTCTATGACATGTGGGGCGGCACGGTCAGTTTGGCCTATCAAATGCACAGTGGCGCACCGCAGTCGGGCGTCTATGTCAGTTCGCAGGTGTACGAGGCGATGCGGGATGTCAAGCAGTTCACGCCGGCCGGCACAATCTCCGTAGACGGTGCCGATCAGGCCATCTACCGGTTGCTGGAGCGCTGATGAACCTCTTCAACTCGACGTGGTTCTACTGGGCGATCGGCATTGCGGTCGGACTGCCGCTCGGGTTGATCGCGCTCACCGAACTGCAAGACGCGCTGCTGCGCAGGAACAGCCCGCTGGCCCGTCAGGTCGGCCTGCTGCGCAACTATCTGCTGCCGCTCGGTGCGCTGTTGCTCCTGCTGGTTCAGGCCTCGCAGGTTCCGGCCGGCGACGTTCCGGTGCGCGTCCTCACCACGGTGTTCGGCCTGCTGGTGCTGGTGCTCGTGCTGTCCGGTCTCAACGCGACGATGTTCGAAGGCGCACCCGAAAAGAGCTGGCGCAAAAGGCTACCCACCATTTTTTTGGACTGCGCCCGGTTTGCCGTCATCGGCATCGGTCTGGCAGTGATGTCGTCCTTCATCTGGGGTGTGCGCATCGGCGGTATCTTCACCGCGTTGGGCGTCACGTCGGTCGTCATCGGTCTGATGCTGCAGAACTCCGTCGGCCAGATCGTGTCGGGCCTGTTCATGTTGTTTGAGCAGCCCTTCCGCATCGGTGAATGGCTGGACACCGGCACGGCCCGCGGACCCGTGGTCGAGGTGAACTGGCGCGCCGTGCACATCGACACCGGCAGCGGTATTCGGGTCATGCCGAACTCGATGCTCGCCAGCAATGCGTTCACGAATCTTTCTCGCCCTCCCGGCGCGCACAAGCTGTCGGTGACGACGACGTTCTCCAGCGTCGACCCGCCGGACCGGGTGTGTGCGCTGCTCTCACTTATTGCCCAGGGATTGCCGCAGCTCAAGGCCGGCAGCGTGCCACGTACCGTCCCGGTGGGCGCGGCCGAGTACCGCACGACCATCGGGTTGAACTCACCGGCGGACGCCGGCGCCGCCAAGGCCACCTTCCTGCGCTGGGCCTGGTATGCGACGCGACGGCAAAATCTGCACCTCGACGACGCCGACGACGACTTCTCCACCCTCGAAAGGGTGGAGCATGCGTTGCACACGGTGGTGGCGCCGGCGTTGCAGATCGGCGCCGAGGAGCAGCGATCGCTGCGGTCCGCCGCGAGGATCGTCCGCTACGGCGCCGACGAGGTGGTGGAGTACGCCGGCCAGGTCCCGACGACCATGACGTTCCTGGTCTCCGGACGCGTGCAGCTGACCGCGGCCGCCGACGACGGCTCGCTGGTGCCGATCAGCACGCTGGTCGAGGGGTCCTTCCTGGGGCTGACGGCGCTGACTCGGCAGCCGAACCTGGCCAGCGCGTACGCGCTCGAAGAGGTCACGGCGCTCGAGATCGATCGGGAACACATCGAGCACCTGGTGACGCGTGCGCCCCTGTTGCTGCAGAACTTCGGCAACATCATCGAAGAGCGGCGAAGCAAGGTGCGCGGTGCGCGGCGCGGGGAGCGGGTGGGGTAGTGGCGATCGCGAGCGCGGTGCCGGGCGAAGCGGGTCGCCACCATCGGGGGTAGTGGCGATCGGGTCGCCTCACCCGGGGTTTTGCCGCCCGATACCCTGGTTTGATGAGTCTGCAAGCACCATCGCTTCCTGACTTGCGCCAGGAGGTGCACAACGCCGCACGCCGCGCCCGCGTTGCGTCACGTGTCCTGGCGTTGTTGCCGACCGTTGCCAAGGACCAGGCACTGCGATCTGCGGCCGACGCGATAGCCGCCCACTGCGATTTGGTCCTGTCGGCCAACGCCGAAGACGTCGACGCCGCCCGGGCCGCCGGCACTCCGTCCGCGATGCTCGACCGGTTGGCGTTGGACTCCAAACGCGTTGAGGGCATCGCCGCCGGCCTGCGTCAGGTCGCCGGGCTGCCCGACCCGGTCGGGGAGGTGTTGCGCGGTTACACGCTGCCCA
>NZ_DASUHS010000183.1:0-25919 GCF_036273375.1 Mycobacterium sp.
GCCGGCGAGATGGTCGCACTGTTCCTCGGTGGCGCCAATCGTGACCCGCAAGTCTTCACAGAGCCAACCAGGTTCGACATCACCCGGTCGAACGCGCGCGACCACCTGGCGTTCGCGTCTGGCATCCACGCCTGCCTCGGCGCCGCCCTGGCCCGCATCGAAGGCGCCACAGCACTGCGCGCCCTCTTCGAAGCCTTCCCCGATCTGCGCCTCACCGCTCCCCCACAACGGAGGGGCCTGATCAATTTGCACGGATACTCGCGGCTGCCGGCCCAACTCGGCGGCCGCAGAACGACTTCCGCCAAACTTCCCGTCTAAAGCTCAGGAGTTCTCATGTCCGCCAAGGACCACCCCAACAGTGCACCCGGCCTGCCGATGCTCTTCCCCTCCTGGATCGACCGGTTGCAGATGAAGTACATGAACCCGGTCATGCGGCGGGTAGCGCGCTTTCTGCCGACGTTCGTGGTGGTCAACCACCGCGGCCGCAAATCGGGCAAGCCGTATCGCACGGTCGTGAATGCCTATCGCAAGGGCAACGTCGTGGCAATCCTGTTGGGCCACGGCAAGACCGACTGGGTCAAGAACCTGCTGGCCGCCGGTGAGGCGGATCTGCAGGTTCGCAACCGCGACGTGCACATCACCAACCTGCGGGTGCTGCCCACCGGGGCCGACGGCGACGGACTGCCTTTCATCGCGCGCCTGGGGCTGCGCCGGATGGGCGTTCTAGTCGCCGACGTCGCCTGAAAGGGTCAGCTAGGCAACGGCTCTCGACCGATCGCCGGGGTGACGGAGGCATCCACGTCGGTTCCTTCGTGGCAGGGCGATCGCCGTCGCGCAAAGTGAAGCAGCGCACACAACGCGGAGTTGTGTCTTCACAACACATGACCTCTACTGACGCCGCCGTAAGTGGTGCACCATGGAAATCGCGACCCGTGGGTCCAACGACGAACTTACGGGTGCCTACAGACCCAACATCATCGCGACGCCGCGGCCCGACAGCCCGCGCTGCGGCCGCAAAACGGCCGGATCTCACGCCCGATCTGCGCCGCCACGAGGAACGAGAACGCCACATGACCACCACACGTCCCGTCAAGACCCGCAACGACGGTCAATGGGCGCTGGGCGATCGCGAGCCGCTCAACCACGCCGAGCAGTTCAAAAACGACGACGCGCCGCTGAACGTGCGCGATCGGATCATCAACGTCTACTCAAAACAGGGCTTCGACAGCATCGCCAAGGACGATCTGCGCGGGCGGTTCCGCTGGATGGGCCTCTACACCCAACGCGAGCAGGGCTACGACGGCAGCTGGACCGGCGACGAGAACACCGACAAGATCGAAGCCAAGTACTTCATGATGCGGGTCCGCTCCGACGGCAAGGCGATGACCGCACACACGATGCGCACGCTGGGCCAGATTTCGACCGAATTCGCCCGCGACACCGCCGACATCAGCGACCGGGAAAACCTGCAACTGCACTGGGTCCGGATCGAGGACGTGCCCGAGATCTGGCGGCGACTCGATTCCGTGGGCCTGCAGACCACCGAGGCCTGCGGTGACTGCCCCCGCGGCATCCACGGTTCGCCGCTGGCCGGCGACTCGCTCGACGAAATTCTTGACCCGTCGCCCGCGATCGACGAGATCGTCCGGCGGTCGCTGAACAACCCCGACTACGCCAACCTGCCGCGCAAGTACAAGACCGCGGTGTCCGGCCTGCAGGACGTCTCCCACGAGACCCATGACATTGCGTTCGTCGGCGTCAACCACCCCGAACACGGCCCCGGCCTGGACCTGTGGGTGGGCGGCGGCCTGTCGACCAACCCGATGCTGGCCCAGCGGCTGGGCGTGTGGGTCCCGCTGGACGAGGTGGCCGACGTCTGGGAGGGCGTCACCCAGCTGTTCCGCGACTACGGCTACCGCCGGCTGCGCGCCAAGGCCCGGCTGAAGTTCCTGGTCAAGGACTGGGGTGTGGAGAAGTTCCGCGATGTTCTGGAAAGCGAGTACCTCAACCGCCGGCTGATCGATGGACCGGCGCCCGCGCCGGTCAAGCACACCATCGACCACGTCGGGGTGCAGAGGATCAAGAACGGCCTCAACGCCGTCGGCGTCGCGCCGGTCGTCGGGCGCGTGTCAGGCACCACCCTGTCGGCGGTGGCCGATCTGATGGAGGAGGCCGGCTCCGACCGGGCGCGGTGGACGCCGTTCCAGAAGCTGGTCATTCTCGACGTTGCCGACGACAAGGTCGACGAACTGGTCGCGGGGCTGGAAGCGCTCGGCCTGCCGTCGCGGCCGTCGTCGTGGCGCAAGAACACCATGGCGTGCACCGGAATTGAGTACTGCAAGCTGTCGTTCGCCGAAACCCGGGTTCGGGCACAGACTTTGGTGCCCGAGCTGGAACAGCGCCTCGCCGACGTGGATTCTAAGCTCAACCTGCCGATCAGCGTGCATCTCAACGGATGCCCGAACTCGTGCGCCCGCATCCAGGTGGCCGACATCGGGTTCAAGGGTCAGTGGATCGACGACGGCGAGGGTAACTCGGTCGAGGGTTTCCAGGTTCACCTCGGCGGCGGCCTGGGCGAGCAGAGCGGCTTCGGCCGAAAACTGCGCCAGCACAAGGTCACCAGCGCCGAACTGGGCGACTACATCGACCGGGTGACGCGCAAATACCTCGACGGACGACAGGACGGCGAGACCTTCGCCTCCTGGGCGCTGCGCGCCGACGAGGACGAGTTGCGCTGAGGCCGCGATGAACACACTCGTACTCACCGCACACGGCAGCCGCGACCCCCGGTCGGGGGCCAACGCCGAAGCCGTGGCCGAACGCCTGACGATGATGCGGCCCGACCTCGACGTGCGGCTGGCGTTCCTCGAGCTCAACACGCCGAACTTCGCCGACGTGCTGGCCGGGTTGCCGGACAGCCGCCGCGCGGTGGTCGCCCCGTTGCTGCTGGCCAGCGCCTATCACGCGCGCCTGGACATCCCCAAGCAGATCGCCGACGCCGGCGCCCACGGCATCCGGCAGGCCGACGTGCTCGGCGAAGACCAGCGGCTGGTCGCGGTGCTGCGCGAACGACTCGTCGAGGTCGGGGTTTCCCCGCTCGACGACGACCTCGGGGTGATAGTCGTCGCGATCGGTTCGTCCAACCTCGCCGCCAATGCGCGCACCTCCAGGGTGGCGGCTCGGCTGACCGCCGGCACCCAATGGGCCGGGGCCGCAACGGCGTTTGCCACCCGGCCCGAGGCATCCGTGGCCCGCGCCGCCGATCGGCTGCGCCGCCGCGGCGCGCGCCGGCTCATCATCGCACCGTGGTTCCTGGCGCCGGGCCTCATCACCGATGGGGTGTCAAACTTCGCCTGCGACAACGGCATTCGGATGGCGGCACCGCTGGGGGCTCACCGACTGGTGGCCGAGACCGTGCTCGACCGCTACGACGAGGTGCTCGCCGAGGACGCTGCGGCCTAGGCTTTCGACGCCGCTGTGCGGCTGATGATGTGGCTGAGCAGGTCGCGGATCGCTCCCGGCGGTGGTGTCCGCCCGCCGATCCAGATGGCGCGAAACTTGCGGCGCAGGTCCAACTTCGGGATATTGACGGCGTGCAGGCGGCCGTCCGCCAGATCGTCGGTGACGGCCAGCCGGCTCATGGTCGCCGGGCCCGCGCCGGCGAGCACGGCGGCGCGCATCGCCGCCGCGGAGGTCAATTCCAGCACGGGCGTGGCTTGTTCCATGTCATCCCCGAGCACGCGGCGCAGCGCCGCCGTCAGCGAATCGCGAATGCCCGAATGGAGTTCGCGGGCTACCAGCGGTGTCTGCGCGAGTTCGCGCGCGGTCACCACCCGCCCCCGTCGCGCCCACTTGTGATCGGGCGGAACCACGATCACCAGCTCGTCCTCCCCCACCACACAGCTACCTAAACCCTTTGGCGTACCGGGGTTTTCGACGAATCCGAGATCCGCGCTGCCATCGCGAACCGAGGCGATGGCGTGGTCGCTGTTGGTGGCGGTCAGAAGCACCTGAGGTGCGGTATCGCCGCGCCGCGTCGCCTCGGCCTGCAGGGACAGCAGCCAGTGCGGCATGAGTTGTTCGGAGATCGTCTGGCTGGCCGACACCCTGATGCGTTCGCGGCCTTCCTTTCGCAGCGAACCCAGGCCCGCGTCCACCTCGCCGGCGACCTCGATGAGGCGGGTCGCCCAATCCGCCACGATCAGGCCCGCGGGCGTCAGTTGCGAGCCGCGCGTCGTCCGGACGGCCAGGGTGACGCCGATCTGGGCCTCCATCGTGGCAAGCCGTCGGGATATCGCCTGCTGGGTCAACCCGAGCTCACGCGCGGCCCGGCCGAGGCTGCCGGTCTCGGCGATCGCCAAAAACGCCTCGAACGAGGCGAGTTCGGGCAACCGAGGGCTAAGCGGCATGGGCGGCAGCTCACAATCAAATCGTGTGACACAACTATAGCTTGTGACACCACAACGCCAAACCTCTACTCACGCCCGGCCCGACCCGGAACCATGGGACGCATGAGGCATGCAGCCCACCAGGTTCAGACCCCGCAGCCTGGGCCCCGCTCTTTTGCGGGTTACCGATCGCTTCAACCAAGAGGCCGGTAGCCCACGCGGGTGCCGTCGCGCTAAATTAGCCAGCCAGATGTGTTTTGACCGCTCGCAGCCGGCTGACCCCGCTAGCCAGAAGGAAGGACAACACTCGTGGCCTACGTGATCGCCGAACCCTGTGTCGACATCAAAGACAAGGGGTGCATCGAGGAATGCCCCGTCGACTGCATCTACGAGGGTGCCCGGATGCTCTACATCCACCCCGACGAGTGTGTCGACTGTGGTGCCTGCGAGCCGGTGTGCCCGGTCGAGTCCATCTTCTACGAAGACGATCTGCCCGACGAGCACAGCCAGTACCTGCAGATCAACGCGGATTTCTTCACCGAGCTGGGCTCGCCCGGCGGAGCGTCGAAGGTCGGACTGACCGAGAACGACCCCGCCCCGGTCAAGGAGCTAGAGAATAGAGCAGAGGCGTCGTAGCCATCACGTGCCGCTAGTCCCATCCGGAGAGCCCGAAGGTGTCGCTTGGCCTCCGTCCGGAAAGTTTCTGAACTACCCACTGGTTCATCGAGACCTGTTGTTCGGCGGCTTCGACGGCGAGGCGGCTGTGCAGCTCCGGGGACGTCCTTATCACGATCGTGCCGCTGTAGTTGCGGTCCGCCATCGGCGTCGGTGGTGTTTCGCCGGTCGACAGCATGATTTCGATATGGCGGTCGACGGCCGTCTCGACCGTCTCGATGGCCTCCTGCGCGGTCGGCGCTTCGCGGCGCATGAACGGCAATTCGAGGCAGGAGCCGACGTATTCGCCGTGGTACGGCGACCACGCGACGCGGTAGGTGTAGTGGTTCACGCCGGGTTGGTAGCACGGGCGCTAACGATTTCGCGAGTCACTTATCCCCAGCGCAGAGGTGACGGCGCGGGGCGCCTGACACCACCCCCACCTCTCCCGGACCAATATGGCCGTCCCAAATCCAATAGCGCGGGCGCTATCAATTCAGAAAGTCATCTACCCATTTCGTAAGGTGAGGCAATGCGGATAGCTCGAATCGTCCACGTCATCCGGCAAATAGGGTCGTTGGCGGTCACCACCGTGACCGCGGCGACCACCCTCAACGCCTACCGGCCGTTCGCGCGCGGCGGATACCCCTCGCTGTTTTCGTGGATGTTCGGGCTCGTCGTCACCGAATTGCCGCTGCAAACGCTGCTCACCCAGCTCGGTGGACTGGCGTTGACCGGTCGTCGCCTGACTCGGCCCGTGCGAATAACCGCCTGGATTGTCGCCGGACTCTCGGCGCTGGGCCTGCTGAACCTCAGCCGCGCGGGACATCGGGCCAACGTGCCCCTGACCGAGGCGTTGGACAGCGGGCTGGGGGCCGACCGGCTCACCGAGTCGGAAAGCCTGTGGCGACAGCCGTCCGGCGCCGGCACCGCCAAGACCCCGGGGCTGTTACGCATGCTGCGGATCTACCGCGACTACGCCCACGACTCGGACATCAGCTATGGCGAATACGGCAGCGCCAACCACCTGGACATCTGGCGACGTCCCGATCTCGACCAGGCCGGCAAGGCACCGGTGCTCTTCCAAATCCCCGGCGGCGCCTGGATGACGGGAAACAAACGCGGACAAGCTCACCCGTTGATGAGTCACCTCGCCGAGCTGGGCTGGGTCTGCGTGGCGGCCAACTACCGGCACAGCCCGCGCAACACCTGGCCCGACCACATCGTCGACGTCAAGCGCGCCCTCGCCTGGGTCAAGGAGCACATCGCCGAATACGGCGGCGACCCCGACTTCGTCGTCATCACCGGTGGTTCGGCCGGCGGCCACCTGACGGCGCTGGCCGCGCTGACGCAGAATGACCCGCAATTTCAGCCGGGATTCGAAGACGCCGACACCCGGGTACAGGCGGCGGTGCCGCTCTACGGCATCTACGACTTCACGCGGTTCGACAAAACGCTGCATCCGATGATGCCGGCGCTGCTGATCAAGTCGATCATCAAACAAAAGCCCTCGACGCACCTGCAGACGTTCGAGGCGGCGTCACCGATCACCCACGTGCGCGCCGACGCTCCCCCGTTCTTCGTCCTGCACGGCAGCAACGACTCGCTGGCCTACGTCGAGCAAGCCCGCACGTTCGTCGAGCAACTCCGGCAAGTCAGCGGGCAGCCGGTGGTGTACGCCGAATTACCGCTCACCCAACACGCTTTCGACATCTTCGGCTCGGTCCGCGCCGCCCACGCCGCGGTGGCCGTCGAGCAATTCCTCGCCGAAATCTACGCCGCGCACCTGCGGGCCGACGCTGTTGCGGCCCCCGAGGTGTCGTAAACGCTAGGACTTCGGACGCACCCCGGCCGCGCGGTAGACGAACACCGGTTCCACCGGAAAACGCAGCGTCGTCGTGGGTAGGGCGTCCAGCACCTCGTCGGGAATTGTCTTCTTGTAGTTGAGCCTCATCGAGCCGCTGAAGGCGGGGTCGACTCCAGGGAGGTCGATGTCAATGCCGAGGCCCTTGTTGGTGATGGTGACCCGCCCCGGCCCCCGGTCGGTGTCCCACGGGCAGTCGATGGACCGCAGGTTGGCGTCGCCGCGCGCGGGAAAGGTGGCAACGATCCGGTCGGCGCTGAACGCGAACCCACCCGAATACCGCGAGACGCCGGAGGCCGAATACACCCCGGGCACATGGCCACTGAAGTGCCGGACCACCCCCACCCGGCCGGCACTGAAGATGATCCCCTCGGCTTCGAGTCCCTCCCGCAGCGCGGCGGGCAACTGGCCGATCTGGGACAGGTTGCGAAGGAATCCGAACACGTCCGAACCGTAGCCCCGCGCCTGGTGTCCCGCAGGCTTATTGCACCGTCACGGTCAGCGTGTAGGTGCACGCCGGTTTGGCGTCCTTGCCCACGAAGCTGGTGTACGACGTGCTGACGGTGGTGGTCCCCGGTTTCAGGGCGGCGAACGTCCACTCTTCGTTGCCCGGCGCCCCCAGCGCGTCAGAGGTCGGCTGGACGAACTGGTGGCTGAGCTGCTTGATGACCGACGCATCGCCGATCTTGGTGTCGGGCGTCCACCGGTACGGGGTGGTGTAGTTCGAGCCCAACTCCACCACCAGGGTGTTGCCGACGGAGAGGGTGATGTTCTGATTGATCTCACTCTGCGTCAGCACATCGTTCATGGGGACCTCGAGCGTTTTGGTCGACGGCGGGTTCCTGGACGCGAATTGGCAGCCCACCACCGTCGACAACATGAGCACGGCGACTGTTACCAGCAGCCTGACCTTCACCGGATCCCCCTTCGATTCCCGCCCCGGAGCCTAATACCCGCAATCACGTCGCCGAGCCACACTGGTCGCCAATGCGCGACAGCACGCTGCGGTGTAAGTGACACCGATTCGGGTATTCGGGGTCTCATGCCAGAGCCGCCCTTCGGGTATGGCGGCACAACTGGTTCAAGGGTGTCTCTTCGCCCAGCCGCTAGCTTTCTGAATTCGGCTTTGCTGCATGAGCTTTGGGGGAATATTGACAAAACCTCACCTATTGGATCGCGCGCTCTGCAAGCCGCCGCAACGATGACACGAACGGCGACGGACGAGATCACCACGGCCAGGCGCTGGTCGATGTTGACGGTCTCACAACTGGCCACGTTGTGTGCCAACGTGTTCATCAATGGGGTCGCCTTCCTGGTTCCCGCTCTGTCGAACCACGGCGAAAGCTTGGTCGAGGCCGCTTTATTGGCCTCGATGCCGAGCGTCGGCATGATGTTCACGCTCATCCCCTGGGGTTTTATTTTGGACCGCGCGGGTGAACGACTTGCGCTTTCGCTGGGGTTGGCGCTGACCGCGGCGGCGGGCTGGGCCGCGTCCATGATGCACTCGGCGATCGCAATGGGGACGTTTCTGATCCTCGGCGGGATGTCCGCGGCCAGCTGTATACCGGCCAGCGGCAGGCTCGTCACCGGTTGGTTCGCGGAACACCAGCGTTCCCTCGTGATGGGAATACGGCAGACCGCGCAGCCATTGGGCATTGCGGTAGCCGCCCTGGCCATCCCGGAGCTCGCCAAACACAACCTCTCACTGGCGCTGTTGTTTCCCGCCTGTCTGTGTGCCGTGGCGGCAGTCGTGAGCGTGGTGGGTGTCAAGGATCCGCCACGCCCGGGGCGACCCGACATCAAGATGGGCGAACTGGCCGACCTCTATCGCGGTACCTCGTTGTGGCGAATTCACTTCGCTTCGGCTCTGCTGATGCTGCCGCAACCGGTGGTCCTGACGTTCATGCTGATCTGGTTTACCGGCAAGCATGGTTTGCCGATGGCGTGGGCGGGCCTGTTGATCGGCGTGTCGCAAATGCTGGGCGCCGTCACACGAATTGCGGCGGGGCGATGGGCAGACCGCGTCAGCTCACGCATGGGGCCGCTCCGCAAGATCGCCGTCGTCACCGCGACGGTCATGATGGCGTTGGCACTCACCGATCAATTGGGCTGGGGAATCGCCGTTGGGGCCATGGTCATCGCCGCGGCGATCACGGGCGACAACGGGCTACCGTTCACGACCATCCCCGAAATTGCCGGGCCCTTCTGGTCTGGTTGGGCGCTCGGCAAACAAAACACCTTCGAGCGTCTGATTGTCGCGGTTGCCCCGCCGGCGTTCGCCGAAGTGATCGTGGCAGCCGGTTATCCACTGGCCTTCGCTGTGTGCGGTTTGTTTCCGCTGGCGGCGATGCCACTGATACCGCTCGGCGACAAGCCGGAGCGCGCACGCAATCAGCCATCACCGGTTGGGTAGTGGCTATCTGAGTCCGAACCCACGGCGCGCATACCGAGGGGGTCCGGCAGGATGGGCTGGTGTTTGGCCTCGAACTGATCGTTGCCCTGGTATCCACCGTCATCGTCGGGACGGTCATAGGCCGGCGCTATCGCGTCGGTCCCCCGGTACTACTCATCTTCCTGGGCGTCGGGCTGGGGCTGATCCCCCATTTCGCGCACATCCGGGTCAACGGTGAGATCGTGCTGTTGCTGTTTCTTCCGGCGATCCTGTACTGGGAGGGCCTCAACACCAGCTTCCGCGAGATCCGGGCCAACGCACGCATCATCGTGTTCCTCAGCATCGTCCTGGTGATCGCCACCGCGGTCGCGGTGTCGTGGACGGCGCGAGCGCTGGGGATGAATCCGCACGCCGCCGGCGTTTTGGGCGCGGTGCTGTCGCCCACTGACGCGGCGGCGGTGGCCGGTCTCGCGAAGAAGCTGCCACGCCGGTCGCTGACCGTGCTGAAGGCCGAGAGTCTCATCAACGACGGCACCGCCCTGGTGCTGTTCGCCGTCAGCGTCAACGTCGCGGTCGGTGGGTCGGCGATCACCCCGCCCGAGGTCACCGCTCGGTTCATCGGCTCCTACCTTGGCGGGATCGCCGCCGGTCTGTTGGTCGGTGGAGCGGTGACGCTGCTGCGCAAGCGAATCGACGCCCCCCAGGAGGAAGGGGCATTGAGCCTGGTGACGCCGTTCGCGGCCTTCCTGCTGGCTCAATCGATGGAGTGCAGCGGAGTCGTCGCGGTGATGGTGTCGGCGCTGGTCCTCGCTTACGCCAGCCCGCTGGTGATCCGGGCCCGTTCCCGGCTGCAGTCCTTTGCCTTCTGGGACATCGTGACATTTCTGCTCAACGGCTCGTTGTGGGTGTTCGTCGGTGTCCAGATCCCGGGAGCACTGCGCGGGATCGTGGGCGTCGACGGCGGAGTTCGGCACGCCTTGTTCGTGGCGCTGGCGATCACCGGAGTGGTGATCGTGTCTCGCATCTTCTGGGGCGAAATCACCACGCTGCTGATCCGGCTCATCGACCGCCGCCAGGTTCAACGCGAACGCCGGGTCAATTGGCGCCAGCGCTTCGTCACCGTCTGGGCGGGATTCCGTGGGGCCGTATCGCTCGCGGCGGCGGTGGCCGTGCCGATGACCACACTGAACGGCGCACCCTTCCCCGACCGAAGCCTGCTGATCTTCATCGTGACCGTCGTCATCCTGGTGACCGTCCTGGTCCAGGGCAGCACGCTGCCCGCCGTGGTTCGGTGGGCGAACATGCCCGAAGATGTGACCCACGCCGAGGAACTGCATCTGGCGCGATGTCGGGGGTCCCAAGCCGCCCTCGCCGCGTTGCCCACGGTCGCCGACGAAGTCGGCATCGGCGACGACCTGAGGCGGCGGCTGCAAAAGGAGTACGAGGAAAAGGCGGCGCTGGTGCTGGCCACCGAGAACGGATCGGCGGACAGCCGCATACTCAAGGGCCGGGAGAAGGTCCGGCGGGTGCGTCTGGGCGTGCTCGAACACAAGCGCCGCGAAATCACTTCGCTGCGCAACCAGAACCTCATCGACGACATCGTGTTGCGCGAATTGCAAAACGAGATGGACCTCGAGGAAGTGCAGCTGCTCGCCGCCGCTGCGGACGACGACGAGGACGAATAGGGTCCGTCGGTGGCCGACCGTACAGTCGGCCCCATGCTGCACACCGTCGCGATCCGCGGGTATCGCTCGCTGCGCGAGGTGATCCTGCCCCTGGGGCGTCTATCGGTGATCACCGGCGCCAACGGCGCCGGCAAATCCTCGCTGTATCGCGCGCTGCGCCTGCTGGCCGACTGCGGCCGCGGCGAGGTCATCGGCTCGCTGGCGCGCGAGGGCGGGCTGCAATCGGTGCTGTGGGCCGGCCCGGAGCAGCCGGCGGGCGCTCGACGCTCCGGGAAGACCGAGGGCACCGTGCGCACCCGGCCCGTGTCACTCGAATTGGGCTTCGCCGCAGACGATTTCGGCTATTTGGTGGATTTGGGCATCCCGCAGTCCGCCGGGAAATCGGTGTTCGCCCGCGACCCGGAGATCAAGCGGGAAGTGTTGTTCGCCGGCCCTGTCCTGCGGCCCAGTACGACGCTGGTGCGCCGGTCCCGAGTCTTCGCCGAGGCCAGCGCGGATTCCGGCAGCGGTTTCGACGAGTTGTCCCGATCGCTGCCGTCGTACCACAGCGTGCTCGCCGAATACGCCCACCCGCACGCGCTTCCCGAGCTCGCGGCCGTGCGAGAACGGCTGCGCGGCTGGCGGTTCTACGACGGCTTCCGGGTCGACGCGGGAGCGCCCGCGCGGCACCCGCAGGTGGGCACCCGTACCCCGGTACTCTCCGACGACGGCAGCGACCTGGCGGCCGCGATCCAGACCATCCTCGAGTCGGGGTTCGACGACCTCGATCGCGCCGTCGCCGAGGCATTCGACGGCGCCACCGTCTCGGTCGCCATCCATGACGGGTTGTTCGACGTCCAACTGCGACAGCGCGGCATGCTGCGCGCGTTGCGCGCGGCCGAACTATCCGATGGCACACTGCGTTTCCTGCTCTGGGCCGCCGCCCTGCTGAGTCCGCAACCGCCCTCGCTGATGGTGCTCAACGAACCCGAGACCTCGCTGCATCCCGACCTGGTGGCCCCGCTGGCATCTTTGATCCGCACCACCGCCGCGAAGGCGCAAGTCGTGGTGGTCACCCATTCCCGGTCGCTACTCGACTTTCTCGGCGCGACCCCGGTGGCAGATATCGAGGACGCCGTCGACGGCCAAGCAATCGAGATCGAGCTGTATAAGGACTGGGGCGAAACACGCATCAGCGGCCAGACTTTGATGACGACGCCCCGGTGGGATTGGGGCACTCGGTAGTCTTTCGTGCCATCGCGGCGCGTCTTCGCGGCCGCGTCGAATGTGCGTCCTGGGCGGCGAGTGTGAAACCTGGCGTCGAATGTGCGTCCTGGGCGGGTCCGCCCGGCGTGTCGCCGCCGTGGCTGCACACTCAAAGCCCTGAATGCACACCCAACATATAAGCCGACGAATTCGGCTCGGTTCAGGAAGCGGCCCTGCGTGCGGCGCTACAGCGCTGGTTCGGGCCGAAGACGGGCGGATAACGGCGCCCGGAAGCGAAGTTCACAGAGAGTTAAGGCACGCGTCGGTTCAGCATTGGTGAGTGCACATGCGCACCGCGTGTCCTCACGTTATGCGCGTCGTACAGGTCGCCAATTTCTATGGCCCTCGCTCCGGCGGCCTTCGCACCGCGATAGACCGGCTAGGCGCGGAATATTGCGCCGGCGGGCACGAAGTCTTCTTGATCGTCCCCGGCCAGCGCGCCGAACGCGCCCAGCTGTACACCGGCGTCGTCCGAATCACCTTGCCGGCCCGCCTGATTCCCTTCACCGGCGGCTACCGCGCGGTGATGCCGGGCCCGGTCAAGGAGCTCCTGGCCGCGCTGCGACCCGACGCGTTGGAGGTTTCGGACCGCCTCACCCTGCGATCGCTGGGGCGGTGGGGCCGCGACTACGGCGCCACGACGGTGATGATCTCCCATGAACGCTTGGATCGCCTTGTCGGACAAGTTCTTCCGCGAAGGGTCGCACAGAAGTTCGCCGACGTGGCCAATGCGCACACCGCCGCGAACTATGACACCGTCGTGTGCACCACCGGTTTCGCGCGCGAGGAATTCGACCGGATCGGTGCCGACAACACCGTCACGGTTCCGCTCGGTGTGGACCTGCAGACCTTCCATCCGCGCCACCACTCCTATCTGGTGCGCGAGCAGTGGGCCGCGCCGACCCAGTTGCTGCTGGTCCACTGCGGGCGGCTGTCGGTGGAAAAGCGCGTCGACCGCAGCATCGACGCAGTGGGCGTGCTGTGCCACGCCGGTGTCGACGCGCGGCTGGTGGTCGTGGGCGAGGGTCCATTGCGGTCCAGGCTGGAGCGACAGGCCGCGCGGCTACCGATCGACTTCACCGGTTTCGTCTCCGACCGCAACACCGTGGCGCAACTCCTGGCGTCGGCCGATGTGACGCTCGCGCCGGGGCCGCATGAGACATTCGGGCTGGCCGCGCTGGAATCGCTGGCGTGCGGAACCCCGGCCGTGGTCTCACTCACGTCGGCGTTGAACGAGATCATCACGCCGGACAGCGGCGCGTTGGCCGACAACGACCCGACCGCCATCGCAAAAGCGATCCGCGCCATCGTCAGTCGCCCCGAACGGCAGCGACGCATTTCTGCACGACGCCGCGCCGAGGACTTCACCTGGCACCGCGCCGCGACCGGCATGCTGGCGTCATTGGGCGCACCGTCCTTCGACGACACGCGTGGCGATTCCGAACAAACCGCATAACGCTTCCGAGGCCGCCCGCGTCCCCGGGTACGGCGGAGCTTGTCCGGCGAAGGCGCCATCGGTGAGCTCGCACAGGTCGCAGTGCTGGCTAGGCTCGCTGCAGACCGACAAGGAGGATCCGGTGGGAGCGCGCAGTCAGGTATTGATCACCGCCGCCGAACTGGCGGACATCATTGAAGCCGGCGATCCGGTGACCATCCTGGATGTGCGGTGGAGGATCGATGTGCCCGATGGGCGGGCGGCCTACCTGGAGGGGCACATTCCGGGCGCCGTGTACGTCTCACTCGACGATGACCTCAGCGACCACACGATCTCCGGCAAGGGCCGTCATCCGCTGCCGTCGGGACACAACGTGGAAACCTCCGCGCGCAGCTGGGGAATCCGGCAGGACGCGTTGGTCGTGGCGTACGACGACTGGAATCGCGCCGGCTCCGCACGAGCGTGGTGGGTGTTGACCGCGGCCGGACTCGACAACGTACGCATTCTGGACGGCGGCCTGGACGCGTGGCGATCAGCCGGACGAAGTTTCGAGACCGGGCCGGTCGAGCCAACGCCCGGGAATGTGACTGTGCCGCAGGATGATCTGTACGCGGGAAGCCGCCGTACGCTGACGGCCGAGCGAGTCGCCGAAGACACCGTGACGCTGCTCGATGCGCGCGCACCGGAACGCTATCGCGGCGACGTCGAACCTCTCGATCCCGTCGCCGGCCATATTCCCGGCGCGAAAAATCTTCCCAGCGGCTCGGTACTGGCGGCCGACGGCACCTTCCTCGACGACGACTCACTGGCACAACTGTTGTCCGATCGCGCAATCGAGCGTCACGACGCGGTGGCCGCCTACTGCGGCTCGGGCGTCACCGCCACGGTCACGATCGCCGCGCTCGCCGCGATGGGCCGGGAGGCCGCGTTGTATCCGGGGTCGTGGTCGGAGTGGAGCTCGGATCCCGGCCATCCGGTGGAACGCGGCGGCCAATAGTCGGCTTGCGTCGCCCAGCGGCGGCCGACCATTAGGCGACTTTCAAATGCGCTCGCACATACGCTAGCGGATCTGCGAAACACCTCATGGTCGGAGAGCCGGTACACCCGAAGGAGAAGCCGCCGCAACCGTTTTGGTGAGGGGTCGGCCGCCATCACCGGTTTGCCGGACGACGCCCCATCGAAAGTTGTTAGAATCTGCCCCGGCATGAATCCGCCTGGGAACACCACAATTATGACCGGCCGGCTCGACGGCAAGCTCGCGATCATCACTGGCGCCAGCACCGGCCTGGGACCGGTACTGGGCTCGCTGTTCGTCCGTGAAGGCGCGAAGGTGTTGCTGGCCGCGCGACGTGAAGAGCTGGTCCACGCCGCCGCGCACACGGCCGGTCCCGGCGCCATCGCGACGCGCGCCGATGTGACCGATGAGAACGACGTCGCGGCCATGGTGAGGCGGGCGGTCGACGAGTTCGGTCACGTCGACATCCTGTGCAACAACGCCGCCGCGCCCGGACAGGACCGCTGGATATGGGAGCAGACGCTGGACAACTGGAACGCCACCATCGCCATCGACGTCACCGCCGCGATGCTGTGCACCCGCGAGGTGCTCAACCAGTCGATGCTGCAGCGCCGCCGCGGCGTCATCCTGAATTTCTCCTCCACGGTCAGCTACGCCGGCATGGTCCGCAAAACGCACTACGTCACCGCCAAGGCGTCACTGCGGGCTTTCACTAAGGCCGTCGCCCTTGAGGTCGGCCCGCACGGCATCCGGTGCAACTGCATCGTGCCCGGGGCCATCGACACCGAGCTGTGGCGTAAATGGGTGCAACGCACCGCGGACGAGCAAGGCGTCGACGCCGAAACGGTTCGCGCCAAGCAACTCAAAGGCGTTGCTCTACAGGATATCTCCTCGCCCGAGGACATCGCCAACCTGGCGTTGTTCCTGGCCAGCGACGAAAGCCGCACCATCACGGGCCAATCCATTCCCGTCGATGCCGGAGGGTACATGCAGGGATGAGCGGACACACCAAACTGTCGGTGGCCACCCCGGTGGTGACGATGTTCCCCGGGAGCAGCGGTGATTGGGAGAAAACGGCGACCATCGAGGATCTGGCTCGGATCGCCGAGGACGCAGACCGGCTCGGCTACCACCACCTGACCTGCAGCGAGCACATCGCGCTGCCCGCGGCCGAGCGGGGACGCCGCGGCACCCGCTATTGGGACCCGCTGGCCACCTTCGGCTACCTGGCCGCACGCACGCAACGAATCCGGTTGGCCACCAACGTCCTGGTGCTCGCCTACCACCATCCGCTCGAAATCGCCAAGCGCTACGGCACCCTGGACCAGATCAGCGGCGGGAGGCTGATTCTGGGGGTCGGGGTCGGCAGCCTCGAGGAAGAATTCGATCTCATCGGCGCATCCTTCGACGACCGTGGCCCTCGCGCGGACGACGCCCTGCGGGCGCTGCGCGCCTCGCTGTCGGTCGACGAACCGGCCTACCACGGCGAGTTCTATTCGTTCGGCGGGTTGGTCGTCGATCCGTGCGCGGTCCAGGAGCGCGTGCCCATCTGGATCGGTGGGCGGACGCTTCGATCCCTGCGCCGCGCCGCAACGCTGGCCGACGGCTGGGCCCCCTTCAATGTGAGCCTGCGGCAGGCCCGGGATTGGCTGGGACGCTTCGACCTTCATCCCGGATTCGACGTCGTCCTGCCCGCTCCCGCATTGCTAGATCCGATCACCCAGCCGGAGAAGGCCCGCGACCTGCTGGGCGAGACCGCCGCGCACGGCGCGACCATCGTCCACGCCGCCTTCCGCCACACCTCGCTGCAGCACTACCTGGAGAACCTGCACGCCCTCGCCGAGCTCCATCCCCCCGCCGGCGGTTGCGCGTGATGCGCGTCAGGGCAGGCATATTCAGTCTCACCGCCGCCCCGCCCGACGATGACTGCAGTTATCTGCGCTGGCACCTGCTGGACCACATGCCCGAGCAATACCAGCTGCCGGGCATCGTGCATGGGTTGCGCTGGATCGCCGACGGCGATTATCCCGACCACCGCCTGGCGGCCAATGGTCTCCTGAGCGACATTCACAACGCGGTGCACTACCTGGTCGGCGATCCCGTCGAGAAGACCTTCGACGACTTCGTCACGCTTGGCCGCGTGTTGCGCGACAACGGTCGCTTCCCGGTCGTGCGACCGTCGCTGCAAGTGGCCGGCCTGCGCCTCCTGCAGTGGCAATCCTCGCCGCACGCCCTGGTGTCGCCCGAGGTGGTGCCGTTTCGACCGCACCGCGGCGTCGTGCTGATCGTCGAAGAACCCAGCGACGGCCGGCCGGACGACTGGCTGCAATGGTTGCACGAAGAGCACTACCCGGCCCTGCTCGCGACACCGGGTACGGCCGGCGTGTGGACCTTCGGTTCCAGCGCCGGGTGGAGCCACCTACCCCGTGGCTGGCGGACCATCACCAGTACATCACCGTCGTCTATCTCGACGAGGATCCGCTGACCACCATCGGTGCGCTGGCCCCCATCATCGAAGAGCGTTGGCGTTCAACGGCGGTCCGCCCGGTATTCGCCGGCCCACTGCGCAGCATGATCAGTTGGGAAGCCTGGCCGTAGGCCGTGACCGCAGCCTATGAGGCGCAGCAGGTGCACTCCGTTTGGCCGGCGGGTCCGAACGTCTCGGAATCGGCCTTCACCGTGTAGATTTCCCATCGTTCACCGCCCGGACCGCTGACCCACACTTTGTCCTGAGTGGCGAAGCAACACGTCGTGTCGATCTCTTCGTCGGTCAGCAGACCGGACCCGGCGAGCCGTTGGCTTTCGCTATGCACGTTGTCGCTGGAGGCGACCTCGATGCCGAGGTGGTTGAGGGTGCCCCCGTGGCCGGGGCTCTCCAGCAACACCAATTTCAGCGGCGGCTCGGCGACGGCGAAATTGGCATAGCCGGGTTTGACCTTGGCCGGCTCGACGCCGAAAAGTTTGGTGTAGAACGCGATTGCCTCGTCGAGATTGTCGACGTTGAGGGCCAGTTGAACACGCGACATGGTTACCTTCCTTTCTCAGCGGGTATCTCGATCGTCATCGTGGTCCCGAGCAGTTCCTCGATGAGTGCACGGACATGCTCGGCGATGTCCTCACGAATGGCCCGCACCGCCTCGACCGGCTGACCGGCGGGATCGCGCAGGCGCCAATCTCGGTACGAGACGCCCGAAAAATACGGGCAGGTGTCGCCGCAACCCATCGTGATCACCACGTCGCTGCGCTGCACCGCGTCGACGGTGAGAACTTTCGGGACGTCGGTGATGTCAATCCCCCATTCGGCCATCACCGCCACCGCGGCCGGATTGATTTGATCGGTGGGCTCCGTTCCAGCGGAGCGCACTTCGACGCTGTCGCCGGCCAAATGACTCAGCAGGGCAGCGGCCATTTGCGAACGGCCGGCGTTGTGCACGCAGACGAACAACACGTTAGGCCTATCGGCGCCGGCGGAGGAACTGCCAGACTCACCAAAGAGCCGCGGTCGCAGGCCCAGGGAAACGTAGACCAGTGCGACCAAGATCGGGACTTCGATAAGCGGTCCGACTACACCGGCCAGTGCCTGACCCGACGCGGCGCCGTAGGTGGCGATCGCCACCGCGATCGCGAGCTCAAAGTTGTTGCCGGCGGCTGTGAATGCCAGCGTGGCGGTGCGGGCGTATCCCAATCGCAACAGGACTCCCAGCGCGTATCCCACGACCCACATGATCGCGAAATACACCAGTAGCGGTAGCGCGATTCGCGCGACATCCCAAGGCCGAGAGGTGATCTGGTGGCCTTGCAGCGCGAAGAGGACGACGATGGTGAACAGCAACCCATACAACGCCCAGGGCCCGATCCGGGGCAGGAAACGACTCTCATACCAACTGCGGCCTTTGGCACGTTCGCCGAGACGACGCGACAGGTATCCCGCCAGCAGCGGGATGCCCAGGAAAATGAGTACGGATTTGGCGATCTGCCAGGCGGATACATCGATGCCGGTCGTGCTCAGACCCAGCCACCCTGGCAGCACCGACAGATAGAACCAGCCCAGCGCGGCGAACATGACGACCTGAAAGATCGAGTTCAACGCGACCAGGACCGCGGCGGCTTCACGGTCACCGCACGCGAGGTCGTTCCAGATAATGACCATGGCAATGCAGCGCGCCAAACCCACGATGATCAGTCCGGTGCGGTACTCAGGCAGATCCGGCAGCAGCAGCCAGGCCAGGGCGAACATCACGGCGGGCCCGATCAGCCAGTTCAGCACCACCGAGGCCACCATGAGCCCGCGGTCACCGGTGACGCTATCGAGCTGGTCGTAGCGCACCTTGGCCAGCACCGGGTACATCATCACCAGCAGGCCGATCGCGATGGGCAACGAGATGCCGTCGACCTCAACGGCGCTGACCGCGCGCCCCAGGCCCGGGACGAGCCGGCCGAGTAACAGGCCCGCAACCATGGCGATCGCGATCCATCCCGGCAGGAAACGATCCAACGTCGACAGCCGGGCGCCCACCGCCGTGTCAGTCAAGCTCATGACCCGCAATTCGCGGCCACTCGTGCGTCGACGCTCAACACCGACGAAAGTTGTTGCAAAGCAGCGGGAACCACCCAGTAGTACACCCACGTGCCGCGCCGTTCGCAGTCCAAAAGACCCGCCGACCGCAGCGTCTTGAGGTGATGGGAGATCGTCGGCTGCGAAACGTCGAATGTCTGGGAGATCTCACAGACACAGGCCTGGCCACCGGGGTGGCTGGCAACCAGGCTCAACAATCGCAGCCGCACCGGATCGCTGAGCGCCTTGAACATCGCCGCCAGCTCCGCGGCCTGCGGCTCGGCCAAAGCGGCCGCACCCAATGCCGGGCAACAGTCCATCAACGATTGATTCGACATCCATCTATATAAGCATGTATCGAATCAGAGCGCCAGCGGTGGAGTTTTTCACATGCTCCGCTTTTAGTCAGGCAGGGGGGACGAACGGGTCCTATAGTCCTCGTGTCGTCCTCGTCCCAAGGGAGTGCCATGACCAACACCGGCAATTGCCGCTGCCAGCGGTGGGCCGTTCGCGCGACTGCCGCAGTGGGCCTGGTGGCGTTGGGGGCCGGCCTGCCGGCCTGTTCCAGCAAGGGGGATCACCCGGCCGCCGCCCCGAGTTCAGGTCCGCCTCTGACAAGCACGACCGTCATGATCGACGGGAACAGACACACGATCATCGCCGCGGTGGACTGCACCCGATCGGCGGCGCAGCCGAGCGCGTCGCCCCCGGAATCGGGTGACCTCACCACCCGGATCAGCGTGCACGACGATTCCGCGTCGGTGTCGCTGGCCATCTCCGATGAGCAGCCGCCCAGCATCGACGGCTTCGCCATTTCGCTCAAGCTGGACAACGGTCAGTACCAATTGCCTTACCAGGGAACCAAATCACCCACTCAGGTCCAAACAACCAAGGTCGGCAAGGGCTACACGGTGACGGGGACGGGCCAAGCGACCACGCCCGGCCAAAGTGGTTTGCGGGACGTGACCTTTGGGATCCACGTGACGTGCCCGTAGGCGCGTATTGTCCGCCGAGACCACCTCTGCGATGCTGACAGCTTGGACATCTTTGCGCAGTGGCAAGACGGCGGCACCGAGCTTCGGTGGCGCTCGACAACGGCCGCCAACGACGGCCAAGAGGTCGCGGTGTTCAGTCGCCGGTGCGGCACTCCCGGTGCGCCCGCGTTGGTGTTGGTGCACGGCTTTCCGACCAGCAGCATCGACTATTTCGCGCTGGCGGGTGAACTGAGCGCGGACTTCGACATCTACCTGCTGGACTTCCCCGGCTACGGACTCTCCGACAAACCGCCCGAGCCCTACGTGTACTCCCTCTACGACGACGCGCGCCTGCTCGCCTATGCGATCACTCAGGTGTGGGGGCTCACCCAATACCGGATGCTCACCCATGACCGCGGCAGCAGCGTCGGCATGATCGCGGTGGGCATGCTTGCCGCACAAGATCCGCCGGCCGTACCCGTCGACCTGATCTTGACCAACGCCAACATCTACTTGCCGCTGTCCAACCTCACCGCCTTTCAGACCGCACTGCTCGACCCGGCGACCGCGCGGCCCACCGCGGCGGCCACGACGCCGGAGATGTTGGCGGCCGGCATGGGCGCAAGCACGTTCATGCCGCGACGGACGCTGGAAGATCCGGAGATCGCCGCGTTGGCCAAATGCTTTGCCCACAACGACGGAATCCGCGTGCTGCCCGACACGATTCAATATCTCCACGAGCGCGCCGCGGACGAAACCGGTTGGCTGGAAGCGCTTTCCACCAGCGAGGTCAACACGACGGTGGTCTGGGGCGTCCACGACAACGTTTCACCATTGCGAGTCCCCAATTCCGTCTGGCAGACGTATCTGAGGAACAAGCCGGGCCGCAACCGCTACTGGGTGCTGCCCGGCGCCGACCACTATCTGCAGTGCGACGCGCCGGGGCAACTAGCCCAGATCGTGCGGCTCACCGCCCAGGGCGGGCATATTCCGTTGCAGACGTTGGGAAACCAGCCCGACGGCGCGGTATTGGTGGACCAAAGCGACGCCTAGCCGCGCCCAGCGTGAAACTACCTTCACGTTCGGCGCCGAGCGTGAAACTAACTTCACGCTCGACGAAAAGAGCCAGACCGGGAGCTACCCCACGACAACGGGCAGGCGGGCCCACCCACGCACGCTCGCGGTATGCGCCCGTTGGGCGTTCGCATAGTCGACTTCCCAGTCCGGCCAGCGCTTGAGGACTTCTTCGAAGGCCACCCGCGCCTCGAGACGGGCCAGCGCGGAGCCCAAGCAGAAATGCAGGCCCTGCCCAAAGCTGAGATGAGCTCCGCGGCGGTGGATGTCGTAGCGATCCGCATCCGGGAAGTGGCTTTCGTCGCGGTTGGCCGAGGCGTTCAGCAATAGCATGAACGACCCCTCGGGAACCTTGCGGCCATAGTGCTCGGCATCGCGTGCGACATAGCGGGCCTGCACCGGTGACGGCGGCTCGTACCGCAGCGTCTCCTCGATCGCGCCGGGGATCAGCGCCGGGTCCGCGACGAGTTCGCGGCGTTGGTCCGGGTGATCCGACAACAGTTGGCCCATGAAACCGATGAGGCGAGCGGTGGTCTCGTTGCCGGCACCGGCGATCATCGCGGTGTAAGCCAGCACCTCAGTCCGTGACAGCGGACGCCGCGTGCCGTCCGGCTCATCGATCTCGGCCCCCAAGAGTTCGGTCATGAGGTCGTCGGAGGGATGATCGGCCCGCCATTCGATGTACTCGGCAAACAGGGCAATGGAATTCGCGAAGACATTCGCATCGACCGCGGCGGGGTCGCTGTCCCTGGACAATTCAATGTTGGCGACGCTGCGGTCGCGGATCTTCTCTTGATCAGCCTCGGGAATGCCCAGGAGGTACCCGATGGTCCGCATCGGCATCATCGCGCCGAGATCCGCGATGAAATCGAAACCGTTCCCGCCGACCAGCGGGTCGAGCTCGCCGACACAGAACCCGCGCACCAAATGCTCCACGGCGAGCATGCGCCGGGGAGTGAAGACCCGAGACAGCAGTTTGCGGTGCAGATCGTGCAGTGGAGGATCCTCGAACAGCAGAATGCCCGGGGGCACTTCGATATTCGCGAACAAGATGTCGGCCGTGGTCCCTCGGCCGGAGCGGTAGGTCTCCCAGTTCGGCAGTTCGCGCACCACGTCGTCGTATCGACTCAGCGCGTAGAAGTTGTACTTCTCGTTGTAGTACAGCGGCGCTTCCTCGCGCATCCGCTTCCACACCGGATACGGGTTCGAGTCGATCTCGACATCGAATGGGTCGTAGTACAATTCAACAGCACTGGGGCTTGTCATGGTCGAATCCCTAACTCAGTCATTGCGGTGCAAGAAGCCGTGCAAGAGCGCTTGAACGAGTTCCTCAACGATCACCTCCCGCGGCGGAGGCTTGTCCCCAAAGTAGGTCGAGCGCAGAGCGGCCATGCCCGCGATCATCGAGACCGTCGAGTGGGCTGGCAGGTCCGGGTGATCCGACCGCAGCCCCCGCAATTGCATGCCTTCCACGCTGATCTGGCCCAGCACGGTGACCGCCCGGCGGATCTCGGCGATGCCGGCGTCGGCCTTCTCCTCGTTGCTGAGGCTCTCGGCGGCCATCAGGGTCAACAGCAGGCCCTGGTGTTCGACGAACACGTCGTAGAGCTGCGAGACGAAAAGCCGTGTCAGCTCCTGCTCGTCGGTCTCCTCGGGAACCACCGACTGCCAGGTCTGGCCGAATTCGTCGACGAAGCTCACGAAGGGCACGACGAGCGCCTCGCGGAATAGCGCGGCCTTCGAACCGAAGTTGCGGAAAAGCAGGTGTTCGGTGACGCCGGCGGCCTGGGCGATTTCACGTGTCGTGGTGCTGCGATAGTCCTGACCGGCGAAGAGCTCCCGGGCAGCGTCGAGCAGAAGCCGGCGCGGCTCGCCGCGGCGGCGACGCGCCACCGTTGTCGGCAACGGCTGCTTAATTGCTCGCTGAGGCACCGATGTCCACTCCTCCGAACGGCCTTGGATCGGCCGGCTTGGGGATAGTATCCGCTATCCACATAGGATAGTATCCACTATCTTAAAGAAGCGCATCATCGGAAGGGTGACACCATGGGTGCTGTCATCATGCTCGGCACGCTGTTCGGGCTGATCGTCCTGATATTCGGGCTGGTACTCCGCTTCGATCCCGAGGCGAGGCGCCAACCGAGTGAAGCGGGCCGGCAGTGAGGACCGAAATGACGCCCGCGATGGCGGGGGCTATGTACTTTGCTTTAGTCAGTGGCATCGCGTTCCTCGCCATGGGGATCTATCTGAGCTACCGTCGCCGACGCGTCCACCCACTGCTGCTTCTCAGCATCTCAGCGATCTCGTTCTCGTGGATCGAGTCACCGTACGACTGGGCGATGTACGCACAGTTTCCGCCCGCTCTGCCCCGCATGCCTTCCTGGTGGCCGTTGAACGTCACATGGGGTGGATTGCCATCGTCAGTGCCCATCGGCTACATCTCCTACTTTGCGATCCCCGCACTGATCGGAGCCGCCCTCGGACGATGGCTGACCGCAGAGTTCGGATGGCGCAGGCCAATCACCCTTCTCACAGTCGGCCTCGCCGTCGGATTTTGCTGGGCTTTCGTGTTCAACGCCGTCACAGGAGCCCAATTCGGCAACTTCTACTACGGCTACGTGATTCCCGGCCTCGCAATCTTCGAGGGGACCAAGCACCAATACCCGCTTTACGACTCCCTCGCCATGGGCATCCAGATGATGGTCTTCACCTACCTTCTGGGACGGACAGATTCGGAAAAACGGAATGTCATCGAGGCGTGGGCTGAGAAGAGGGTGGGAAGTCGCCTGAAAGCGTCTGTCCTGTCCATCGTCGTCGTTGTCGTGATGGGAAACCTGCTCTACGGCGCGGTCTTTGCGCCCCATCTCATTACAAAGCTTGGTGGCTGGGTGACCGCGGGCCCGACGGAACAGCTGTACCCAGGCGTGCCGAACCAACCCAAATAAGCAGGAGTTCTGGTGGGTTACGAGAGCAAAGCCGAGCCGATCAAGATCGGCTATCTGATGGACTTCCTACTGCCCGAGGGCTTTCCGCAAACGTATTTCGAGGACCTGACGCAACCGTTTGATCTGGTGTTCAAGAAGGGAATCGACCAAGGGCTGATCGATCGGCCGATCGAGATCATCTACCGCGAAGTGGAGGGTCTGCCCAAGGGATCGGTCAAGGCGGTCATCGACGCCTATGGCGAGCTGTGTGACGAGGGCTGCCTGGCCGTCTTCGGCCCAAACATCGGCGACAACGTGATCCCGACCCGCGAAGCGATCGACGAGTGCTTCAAGGTCCCCTGCATCAGCGTGACGGGATCTGACGCGGCGCTGAGCGAATGGGTTTTCGCATTTCCGATGGGCTCGCACACCGACGAGCCGATCTTCTGGTCGGACCTGCTCGCGAAGGGCGGGCATACCGAGGTGGGTGTGCTGATCGAGCAATCCCTGATCGGCGAGGCGTATCTGAAGAACTTCCGGGATGCGTGCAGAAGCAAGGGTATTCGCATTGTGGCCGAGGCGTCGATCGCCCAGACCGCCGGAGACGTAACGGCCGCGGTCCGGGCACTGCACGACGCGAAGGCGCAGGCGATTGTGCATTGCGGATTCGGCTTCGGGATCGTGTTCGTCAACCCGGGGCTCGAGGCGCTGGGCTGGGATCCGCCCCGGTTCTGCGGTACCGCCTTTCAGAACGCCTGGCTCAACCCCATCATGTGGAACGCGTTCATGGGCTGGACCGGGGTCGACCAGTACGACGAGGGAAACACGGTCGGGCAGAAATTTTTGGACGAGTACAACGAGGCCTACGGCCGGCGACCGGAATGGTGTGTGCCGGTGGTGAATAGAGACGTCGCGCACACGCTGCTGCGCGCGCTCGCCGATGCGCACCCGTTGAGCCCGCGCGGGGTGAAGGAAGCGCTCGAACGCGTCAAGATGATGCCGGCCGCATCCGGTGCCCCGGGAACCCGGGTGTCGTTCGGCAACTGGTCTCGCCGCGCCTGGGTGGGTGCGGGTTATCTGGTGGCACGCCGACTCGACGCCGACGGTGTCAATTCGCACCTCGTCGATCGGTTCGGCGAGGAGTAGCGGTCAGCCGAGAGCCTCCGGCAGCACAACCTCGCCCACGCGCTTGAGATAGGGCCACGCGATGTCCGGTGGCAGCCCGCCGCACAGCGGCGACAGGTTGAGCACCTGGCCGGCTTTGACGCGCGAGATCGCCTCAGGGACAGAGATAATCACGTGCGACGTCCCCGTCTCACGCAGCTCGTCGACGGTGTTGACGTGGCTGAAGCCCGCCGTCGTCTCGTCCCCGGGGTTCCACGCGGCGTAGCTTCGCACGTCGTGCAGCAGATGCTCGCCGATCTCCTTCCACGCCTGATCCACGTCGTCGGCGACGAACACGACCGAGGGCGTGTTGCGGTCGGGAAACATCGTCGGCCCGGGCGTATGGCCGTGCTCGCGGCACGCCTCCTCGTAGGCCTCCTGCATACCTGGTGCGTTGGAGTTGCCCAGCATGCCCAGGCCATACCTGCCGGCCCGACGGGCCGCAGCGACCGTGCCCCCACCCCACATCAGTCCCGGGCCGCCGGGAGTCAGCGGGCGGGGTGTCACCGTGATCCGCCGTCCGTCCTCGACGAAGGTTTCACCGGCGAGC
>NZ_DASUHS010000184.1:0-26336 GCF_036273375.1 Mycobacterium sp.
GAGGACGCGGAAGACGCGATGCAAGATGCCATGCTCTCCGCGCACCGCGGCGCCGGCGCATTCCGGCATGACGCCGCCGTCGGAAGCTGGCTGCACCGCATTGTCGTCAACGCCTGCCTGGATCGGCTACGCCGCACCAAAGCGCACCCGACCGTGCCGCTGGAAGACATCTATCCGGTGGCCGATCGCACGGCGCAGGTGGAGACCACGTTGGCAGTGCAGCGCGCCCTGATGCGGCTTCCCGTCGAGCAGCGGGCCGCGGTAGTGGCCGTCGACATGCAGGGTTACTCGGTGGCCGACACCGCCCGCCTGCTCGGCGTCGCCGAGGGCACGGTCAAGAGCCGCTGTGCTCGCGGCCGGGTTCGGCTCGCCGAGCTGCTGGGCTACCTCAACGCCGGCGCGCACGCCCTGCCCGACGCCGCCGCCGGCCAGCCCTGACCGCTCGACAGGGGGCCACCCTACGAGGCCATGCGTGGCCATCGGCGCGTGTATGACGGACACTGAGTCCGATGAATGCAGCGGGCGACGATGCGGCGGATGACCGCAACGCGGGATCAGACCCACCGCTGACCGTCGAACTGCTCGCCGACCTACAGGCCGGCATTCTCGACGACGAGGCCGCCGCCCGCGTCCGCAGTCAAGTCCGGGCCGACCCGCATGCCGCCGCCGTGCTGGGTGCATTGAATCGGGTCCGGCGCGACGTCGCCGCCGTCGGCACCGACCCGGGTTCCGCACCCGACCCGCCCCCGGAGGTGACGGGCCGAATTTCCGCGGCGCTGCGCTCGGCTGAGCCCGCTGCCGCCGATGCGGCCGGACCGGCCGTTCACTCCGCCCGCCCACACATCCGTCCGGCCCGGATCATCGCGGCGGCCGCGGGCCTGGGCGCCGTGCTCTCCGCGATCGGCTTCGGGACCGTCGCGCTACTGCATGCTCCCGGACCCGTTCCGGACACCCCGGGCGACGTCGAGCACATCACGGTGTCGACACCACCGATGGAGATCCCGCTTTCGCACAGCGAGATCCTCGGCCTGCTCGACCGCAGCCCCGATTACGGAACGCTCAGCGACCCGGCGCGACGCGCCTCCTGCCTCACCGGCCTCGGCTATCCGGCGTCCACGCAGGTCCTGGGTGCCCGCCCGGTCGAGATCAACGCCCGCCCCGGCGTCGTTCTGGTGATACCCGGCGACAGCCCACGCATCCTGGCCGTCTTTGCGGTGTCTCCCAACTGCAGCGCGGCCGATACCGGACTACTGGCCAATACCCAGGTCCCCCACCCTTAGTGTGGTGCCATAGGTGGTGCGACGCACCCGGGAACAGCGGTGCCTACGCTGGCGTTTACACAGATCCAGAGACGAATCGCTTGAAAGGTTTTCATGACCGCCGACACTGTGCATGACGTGATCGTTATTGGCTCGGGTCCTGCTGGGTATACCGCGGCGTTGTATGCCGCGCGGGCGCAGTTGGCGCCGGTGGTGTTTGAGGGGACGTCGTTTGGTGGGGCGTTGATGACGACGACTGAGGTGGAGAATTTCCCGGGTTTTCGGGACGGGATCACGGGTCCGGAGTTGATGGATCAGATGCGTGAGCAGGCGTTGCGCTTCGGTGCGGATTTGCGGATGGAAGACGTCGAGTCGGTGTCGTTGCAGGGGCCGGTCAAGGCGGTGACCACGTCAGAAGGTGAGACGGTTCGGGCGCGGTCGGTGATCTTGGCGATGGGTGCGGCGGCGCGCTATTTGGGGGTGCCCGGGGAGCAGGAGTTGCTGGGTCGCGGGGTGAGCTCGTGTGCGACCTGTGATGGGTTCTTTTTCAAAGATCAAGACATCGCGGTCATCGGGGGCGGGGACTCGGCGATGGAGGAGGCCACGTTTTTGACCCGGTTCGCCCGCAGTGTCACGTTGGTGCATCGCCGTGAGGAGTTTCGGGCGTCGCGGATCATGCTGGAGCGTGCGCGGGCCAACGACAAAATCACCATCGTGACGAACAAGGCGGTCGAGGCCGTCGAGGGTGAGCAGACGGTGACGGGTGTGCGGTTGCGGGATACCGGCACCGGGGAGGTGTCGACGTTGGCGGTGACCGGGGTGTTCGTGGCCATCGGGCATGATCCTCGCTCGGAGTTGGTGCGCGACGTGCTGCAGACCGATCCCGAGGGTTATGTGCTGGTGCGGGGCCGCACCACCAGTACTTCGATTGATGGGGTGTTCGCCGCCGGGGACCTGGTGGATCGCACCTACCGCCAAGCCGTCACCGCTGCCGGCAGCGGCTGCTCGGCCGCCATCGACGCCGAACGCTGGCTCGCCGACCACGAAGAGTCCAGCGCCGCCGCACAAGGCGACGCCACCGAATTTCCGGGCAGTACCGACACATTGATTGGAGCACCACAATGACCGACGCCGAAAAAGCCGGTGCCACAATAGAAGTCTCTGACGCGTCGTTCTCCACTGACGTGCTATCCAGCAATAAGCCTGTGCTGGTTGACTTTTGGGCAACGTGGTGCGGCCCCTGCAAGATGGTGGCGCCGGTTCTCGAGGAGATCGCCAGCGAGCGCGGCGAACAGCTCACGGTCGCCAAGCTCGACGTGGATGCGAACCCCGAAACCGCACAGAACTTCCAGGTGGTCTCCATCCCCACCCTGATCCTGTTCAAAGACGGGCAGCCGGTGAAGCGGATCGTCGGCGCGAAAGGCAAGGCGGCGTTACTGCGTGAGCTCTCGGACGCGGTTCCCAACCTCAGCTGATTTCATAAGTTCGTCGCACCACGCCCCGCGCATAGCCTGCGGTTTTCCCGAATTTACGAAGCGTCTGCGACAATACCGTTAGCTGTTGCCCACTTCTGAGCTTGTCAATTAGTCCCGGAGGGCCCTTGGTATGCCGAGTCCGCGCCGCGAATACGGCGACGCGCTGCGTTGTGGTGACCACAGCGCTGCTGTGACCGAGATCCGGGCGACGCTGGCCACACTGGGCCTGCTGGATAGCTCCGAGGACGATCTCAACACCGGCCGGCACGTGGCCCTCGAACTCTTCGACGCCGAACTCGACCAAGCGGTCCGTGCCTTTCAGCAGCATCGCGGCCTGCTGGTGGACGGCATCGTCGGCGAGGCCACCTACCGGGCGCTCAAGGAGGCGTCGTACCGGCTCGGCGCCCGCACGCTGTATCACCAATTCGGTGCCCCGCTGTTCGGCGACGACGTCGCCACGCTGCAGGCGCGGCTGCAGGATCTGGGCTTCTACACCGGCCTGGTCGACGGATACTTCGGGCTGCAAACGCACAACGCGCTGATGTCCTATCAGCGCGAGTACGGGCTCTCCGCCGACGGTATCTGCGGCCCAGAAACGTTGCGCTCCTTTCATTTCCTGAGTTCACGTGTCAGCGGCGGATCTCCGCACGCGCTCCGCGAAGAGGAGTTGGTTCGCTCGTCCGGTCCCAAATTGTCGGGCAAGCGGATCATTATTGATCCGGGCTGCGGCGGCGCGGACCACGGCACGATCATGCAGGGCCCGTCGGGACCGGTCAGCGAAGCGGATGTGTTGTGGGACTTGGCCAGCCGCTTGGAAGGACGGATGGCCGCGATCGGTATGGAGACCTTCCTGTCGCGACCGGTCAACCGCAGTCCCCTCGATGCCGAACGCGCCGCCACTGCCAACAACGTCGGCGCCGACCTGATGATCAGCCTGCGCTGCGAAAGTCAGATCAGCACGGCTGCCAACGGGGTGGCTTCCTTTCACTTCGGCAATTCGCACGGTTCGGTCTCCACTATCGGGCGCAATCTCGCCGACTTCATCCAGCGAGAAGTAGTGGCCCGCACCGGTTTACGGGACTGCCGCACGCACGGCCGGACCTGGGATCTGCTGCGCCTGACCCGGATGCCGACGGTACAGGTCGACGTCGGCTACATCACCAACCCCCGGGACCGCTCGATGCTGGTTTCAACGCAGACCCGCGACGCCATCGCCGAGGGAATCCTCGCCGCGGTCAAGCGGCTCTACCTGTTGGGCAAGAACGACCGGCCCACTGGCACCTTCACTTTCGCCGAGTTGCTGGCCCACGAACTGTCGGTGGAACGCACCAGCCAACTCGGCGGTTCCTAGCCACTGGTTCTAACCACTCAGGGTGGTTTCCGGCGCATTCGCTGTCGTAGATCCGGCGCCCGCTGTCGTAGACCCGGCGCCGACCGGCTGCTCCAGATGTGCGTTCTCCAGCAGGCGCTCTAGGGCCGCCTCCACCTCCGCCTTCCAGCCGAGGCCCTTGTCGAGTTCGAGCCGCAGCCGAGGGAAGTACGTATGTGGTGCTACCACAACGAAACCCGTGTCTTTTAAGAATTCCGCATCCATGACGCAGTGGTCCACCGAGCAGTCGCCGACGGCTTCCAGCACCGGCCGTACGTCGGGACCAATCAAACGCGGATCCTGCAATTCCGAAGTCGCCGGGGTGCGTCCGAACGCTTCGAGGGCGCGCACGCCGCGGCGTACCAGTTCATCGATGACCCGGGCGATCAAGCCGTGCGGCAGGTCGTCGGCCGCCGGTCCGGGTTCGATGCCCATCGACGTCAGCAGCACCGCGTCGGCGGACACCGGACCGGTCGGGAACCGCTGTGCCCGCGGCACCGCCCGCGGCGGGGCGTAGAACACATAGCCCAGGCACGGGGGCTCGGCTTGGCTTCGCTCGTCCGGGACGGCGGTCGCGACTTGCCCGCACGATCCCCACTCCAGCATCACCATCGACAACCACGCTTCCTTTTCGAATTCGGGGTCGGCGAGGTGGTCCTGATTACCGAGGGTCGCTGGATCGACTTCCCAGAAGACGCACCGGCGTGCGTGCTTGGGAAGCTGCTCGAATGCCTCGAGCCGCAGCGGCATGATTCGAGCGGACACTAGCCTCCTGGCTCTTGTGCGGTACTGCAGCCATGTGCACCGGCAGCCCCTCCAGGATAGGAGAGGTGGTCGTGATCGGGCCAGCTTTGGCCTGCTCATTGAGGTTGGCGCGCCCGAACGACCGGCACCGTAGCGCCGGAACGCGCCTATGGTCGAAAGTTGTTGATGCGCATGCTGTTTCGTCGAGCCGGAGTACCCGGGATAGGTAGATTTGCCACAAAACGCGCCCGGGTGTCACAGTGACGTAATTACACCGTGTCCTCGTTCACGCCTTCGGCGGGGACATAACGTCCAGGATCCGCTGTAGATCGTCCACCGAACCAAACTCGACCACGATCTTGCCCTTGCGTTTGCCGAGGCTCACCGTGACGCGGGTATCGAACGCGGTCGAAAGCCGGTCAGCAACGTCTTGCAGGCCAGGCATCTGGATTGGCTTGCGACGCGGGGCCGTCGGCGTGGCCGCACCATTTCGGTTGGCCAACGTGACCGCCTCCTCAGTTGCCCTTACCGAGAGGCCCTCCGCAACGATCCGGGCGGCCAGCTCCTCCTGTGCTTCGGGGCCGGCTTCCAGCGACAGCAGTGCGCGCGCGTGACCGGCGGACAGCACTCCGGCCGCCACTCGCCGCTGCACCGCGATCGGCAGCTTGAGCAACCGGATCATGTTCGTGATCAACGGCCGCGACCGACCGATGCGCGCCGCCAGTTCATCGTGGGTGACGCCGAACTCGTCGAGCAGCTGTTGGTAGGCGGCCGCCTCTTCCAACGGGTTCAGCTGCACCCGGTGGATGTTCTCCAACAGGGCGTCGCGCAGCAGATCGTCGTCGCCGGTCTCGCGCACGATGGCCGGGATGGTCGCCAGGCCGGCCTCTTGAGCCGCGCGCCAGCGCCGCTCCCCCATCACGATCTGGTAACGCGCACCGGAATCCTTGACCGGCCGCACCACGATCGGCTGCAAAAGGCCGAACTCGCGGATGGAGTGCACCAGCTCCGACAGGGCTTCCTCGTCGAAGACCTGCCGAGGCTGACGCGGGTTACGTTCGATGTCGGCCGGTGCGATCTCGCGATAGACCGCACCCACCGACGATGTGTCTTGCGGTGGCGGTCCCCCGATCAACACGTCTGCGGCGGCGTCGCCCATCCGCGGGCCGAGCGTCGCCGGCCCCGAGTCGCCCTCCGCGGGGCCGGTCGGGATAAGCGAAGCCAGGCCCCGGCCGAGGCCACCCTTCTTGCGTAACGGCTGCGTCATGGTCGTCCCTTCGCGGATGGTGGTCAATCGCGCTCGGCGAGTTCGCGACTCGCATCGAGATAGCTCATCGCCCCGCGTGAACCGGGGTCGTAGTCGATGATGGTCATGCTGTAGCCCGGTGCCTCGGACACCTTGACGCTGCGCGGGATGACCGTGCGCAACACCTTGTTCCCGAAGTACCGGCGTACCTCTTCCGCGACCTGGTCCGCGAGTTTGGTGCGGCCGTCATACATGGTCAGCACCACGGTGCTGACCTCGAGCTTCGGATTCAGGTGTGCCTTCACCATTTCGATGTTGCGCATCAATTGCGAGACGCCCTCGAGCGCGTAGTACTCGCACTGGATCGGGATCATGACTTCCGGTGCGGCAACGAGCGCGTTGATGGTCAGCAGCCCGAGTGATGGCGGGCAGTCGATGAAGACGCAGTCGAAGTCGAGGCTGTCGAGGTCGGCCAGTGCGGTGCGCAGCCGGTTCTCACGCGCCACCATGCTCACCAATTCGATCTCGGCGCCGGCCAAATCGATCGTTGCCGGGATGCAGAAGAGGTGCTCATTGTGCGGGCTCTGCCGGAGCGCGTCGTGCACGGCGACCTCGCCGAGTAGGACTTCGTATGAGGAGGGCGTCCCCGATTGCCGATCGGTAATCCCGAGTGCCGTGCTCGCGTTGCCCTGAGGGTCGAGGTCGATGACGAGGGTCTTGAGTCCCTGCAGCGCGAGCGCTGCAGCGAGGTTGACGGCGGTGGTCGTCTTGCCGACCCCGCCCTTCTGGTTCGCGATGGTGATGACGCGGCGGCGGGACGGCCGCCGCAAGGGCGGGTAGGTGGTGTGCAACACCCGCATCGCACGTTCGGCGGCCGCCCCGATCGGGGTGTCGAATTCGTCCGCTGTTTCACGTGAAACATTCGCGGCCGCGGCGGCAACCGGGGGCGGTACGGGCGCATCCGGATTCGCCGGAACTGGAGCTGGCGCTCCCGCTTGGTGAACGTCTGCCGGCGCCTGAGAAGCCACCGGCCAATCGCCTGAAGAATTCATCGGGTTCCGGCCTTCCCGGTCGGTGCCGGTTTGTGGTGCGGCGGCTTTCCGCGTCGCGCTAACACTACGGTTGCGGGGGGACGCAAATAGTTCGCGCCACATGTCACCACCCTGACATCAGTGGCGCCCGATGCCGCCATCACACGCCGGTATCGTTCAACTTCATCGGAAGCCCGTTCCCCCTTGATGGCGAGCATCCGCCCGGCGGGCCGTAGTAACGGCAAGCTCCACTTCGTCAGCTTGTCCAACGAAGCAACCGCTCGCGACACCGCAGCATCCCTCTCCCCGAACCGGTTACGCACTCCCGGTTCCTCCGCACGGCCACGGACCACCTCGACGGCTAACCCTAGTTCGTTGGTGACCTCGTTGAGAAATTCGCTGCGCCGCAGCAGGGGCTCGAGCAACACGACATCAAGATCCGGCCGCGCGATCGCCAGCGGTATCCCGGGCAGGCCCGCCCCGCTGCCGATGTCGACGATGCGCTCGCCCCGGTCGAGGAGTTCGGCGAGGGCCGCGCTATTGAGTATGTGCCGGTCCCAAATGCGATCCACTTCCCGCGGGCCGAGCAGCCCCCGCTGCACCCCCGCGGTGGCGAGGAGTTGTGCATACCGTTGTGCGGTTCCAAGTCGCTCGCCGAAGATCACGGCCGCGGCGTCTTGAGGGCTGCTGATTCCGGCGTCCTCCCCGGAGGGTCCCGCCGCGACGTTGGCGGGGCCGCCATGTTTCACGTGAAACATCCTCTAGTTGTTGCGCGCATTTCAACCTTCGGAGTCCGGTAACGACGGGAACTACACAGCTGTAACTCTGGACGGTCAGTCGTGCAGGACGACCACGCGGCGCGCCGGCTCGACGCCCTCGCTCTCGCTGTGCACTCCGGAGACGGCGGCGACAGCGTCGTGGACGATCTTGCGTTCGAACGGCGTCATCGGCGCCAGCTCTTCGCGTTCGCCGGATTCGAGCACCCGGCGCGCGACCTTGTCGCCCAGCGCCGCCAGTTCCTCTCGGCGCCGCCGGCGCCAGCTCGCGATGTCGAGCATCAATCGGCTTCGCATTCCGGTCTTCTGGTGCACCGCCAGCCGGGTGAGTTCCTGCAGCGCGTCGAGCACCTCGCCGCCGCGACCGACCAATTTGTTCAAATCGTCGCTGCCATCGATGCTCACGATGGCGCGGCTGCCCTCGACGTCCAAGTCGATGTCGCCGTCGAAGTCCAACAGGTCCAACAACTCTTCGAGATAGTCGCCGGCTATCTCGCCCTCGGCGACCAAGCGTTCCTCCAGATCGTCGATTTCCTCCGCACCGCCTTCCGCGGCATCTTCGGCGGCCGGTTGCGTGTCGAGCTCCGTTTCAACCTCGCGCTCGGTGGTGTCGGCGTCTGTCATGTCTTCTCTCCCTCATTCCATGGGCCCCAGCCCAATTGGGGTCGCCCTGTCCGGCCGGCCCCCGTTAGCTAATCCGCCCGTATCAGCGTTTGCGTTTCTTCGGTCGCACCCCGGGCCGCGGCGTGCGGTTGCTCGGGCCCTCACTCGCGTCAGCCGCGGGGCCGTCGGCCACATCGGAATCCGTCGTCGCGGAACCGGACGCGTCGGTGTCGCTGTCGGACGCCGGCGAACCGTTCCCACCCGGCGATGTGGCCTTGGGGTTCCGCTTCGGCTTGGCTCCCGGCGCCGGCGCGTTGGCCGCCCGGCGCTGGATCACTTCCTGCTTCTTGGCTTCGTCCTCTTTTTCGATCATCCCGAAGACGTAGTGCTGCTGCACGAAGGTCCAGATGTTGTTCGCAAACCAGTACAGGATGATCGCGAGCGGAAGGAACGGCCCACCGACCACCACGCCGAGTGGGAACACGTACAGCGCGAGTTTGTTCATCATCGCGGTCTGCGGGTTGGCCGCCGCTTCCGGGCTCTGCCGCGCCACCGACGCCCGGCTGTTGAAGTAGGTCGCGACACCGGCCAGCACCATCACCGGCAGGCCCACCGCAATCACAGCCGGCCGGCTGAAGAAGGTGAACGCATCCAACCCGGTGCGCTGGGTCATGAAGGCGCCGATCGGCGCGCCGAACAAGTTGGCATCCAGGAAGTGCCCGACGTCGGTCGGGGTGAAGACGTAGTTTCCGGTGAGACGGTTCTGCGCCACCGACAAGTGGGGCTGACCGAAGCCGCCGGTGGTCCGGTTGAACGAGCGCAGCACGTGATACAGACCGATGAACACCGGGATCTGCGCCAACATCGGCAGGCAGCCCAGGATCGGGTTGAAGCCGTGTTCGCGCTGAAGCTTCTGCATCTCAAGCGCCATGCGCTGGCGATCCTTGCCGTACTTCTTCTGCAGCGCCTTGATCTGCGGCTGCAGCTCCTGCATCTGACGCGTGGTGCGGATCTGCCGCACGAAGGGCTTGTAGAGCAGCGCGCGCAGGCTGAAGACCAAGAACATCACCGACAGCGCCCAGGCGAAGAAGTTCGACGGCCCCAGCATGGAGGCGAACAACTTGTACCAAACCCACATGATCCACGACACCGGGTAGTAGACGAAGTCGAGGCTGAAGAAATCAAACAAAAGATCCACTCTCCCCTCGCGCCGCTCGGACAGCCCAAGCGTCGCTGGCATCTTGGCAATTCACGTGGCTTCCGGGGCGGTCCGGTATCGGATCCCATCCGCCTTCATGCCATGGTCCGCACTTGGCGAGTCTGGCCGCAGCCAACCAGCTTCCCCGAATCAGGCCGTACTCGTTGAGCGCTTCGACCGCGTACTGGCTGCAGGTCGGAACGAAGCGACATGTTGCCGGACGTAGTGGCGACACCATATGCCGGTACAGCTGGATCAGAAAAATCACGCCGCGCGCGGCCGCCCTTCCGGCCGTACGGGTGAACGCGCGCACCCGCACCAGCGGCGTCACGACTTGCTCCCCGCCACCGGCAGGCGTCTCAAACACCAACACAGTTCTTGCTCGAGTCGGGCCGAGGAGGCGGTCCGACTGCTGGGCAGCGCGCGGATCACCAACCGGTCCGATTGGCCGAGCTCTCGCAGCAGGGTGCGGGCCACATGCCGCAGGCGGCGAGCGACGCGATGCCGTTCCACGGCGGATCCGACGGCTTTGCCCACCACCAATCCGACCCGCGGCGCACGGACTTCGTCGCGATCGGATCCCCGCCGAAGATGCACGACGACATCGGGCTGTGCCAGACGAATCCCGTGCTTCACCGTCGCGTCAAAGTCAATTGATCGCGTCATGCGGTTGCGTGCGGGAAGCACCGCTGAAAGACCTGGCGCTGCGATCAGGCAGAGAGCGCGCGGCGGCCCTTGCGGCGCCGACCGGACACGATCGCGCGCCCGGCACGAGTGCGCATCCGCAGGCGGAAGCCATGCACGCGGGCTCGGCGCCGGTTATTCGGCTGGAAGGTCCGCTTGCCCTTGGCCACGACGTTCTCCTCGTTGTGTTGCCATCCGGCCGCTCAGACGTTTCGCATCAGGCTCGTCTGCGGTTCGACCGGAGGTGGTCTTGGTGCTGCTGGCCGGCGCGGTCCCAAGTGGTTCTGGTCGCAGCCGTATCGCCGACTTTCGGGCGACTGTTTGAGGGTACTGACGAGGCTTCGCCTGGTCAAACCTGGCTTGCCACAACGAACCCGCCCGGAGGCGTCAAAAAGATTTCCGTTTTGATCACACTCGCCGCGGTCGTGGCTAGCATAACGAGCCGGAGCAAGCCCCACGTACCCTAAACGACCTTATTGGAATGCAGCAGAACTGTTGGCAGCCGACCGGAAAACTGTTAGCTTCTGCGAAGTCGTTTTAGACGACAAGCAGCGCTCGGCAACGAAGCGAGGATGGTGGATCGACTAGCTGCCTAGACAACCTTTCGAGGTTCTCTTCCAGCGCGGAGATCGCGAGCCGACCGGTAGGTTGTGGCTCGCCTATGATCATCCTGTCCACACCTGTGTATAACTATGTGGACAGTTGTTTTGTCGACAAGCGTGGTGTAACTCGGGTCGGGACGTTCGAGAACCAGGGAGATGCGTCGTTGACCGATGACCCCGGTTCCAGTTTCACGACAGTGTGGAATGCGGTCGTTTCCGAGCTCAATGGGGAACCCACCGCAGACGGCATGGCCGCCAACCGCACGACTCTTGTCACCCCCCTTACTCCACAGCAACGAGCGTGGCTGAATCTGGTCCGCCCGCTGACCATCGTCGAGGGATTTGCTCTGCTGTCGGTGCCCAGCAGCTTCGTCCAAAACGAGATCGAGAGACACCTCCGAGCGCCCATCACCGATGCGCTCAGCCGCCGACTCGGGCAGCAGATCCAACTGGGCGTCCGCATCGCTCCCCCACCCGACGACGTCGACGATGCGCTCATCTCGCCGGCGGAACCGTTCCCCGGATCCGACCCGTCGTTCCCCGCCGACAATGCGGTCGTCGACACCGAGGAAGCTTTCGAAAACAGCGAGACCGTGAACGACAACCAGCCGGGCTGGCCCAACTACTTCACCGAGCGGCCGCACGCGATCGATCCGGCAGTGGCCGCCGGAACGAGCCTCAACCGCCGTTACACGTTTGACACTTTCGTCATCGGCGCGTCCAACCGGTTCGCACACGCCGCCGCCCTGGCGATCGCCGAAGCGCCGGCCCGCGCTTACAACCCGTTGTTCATCTGGGGTGAGTCCGGTCTCGGCAAGACGCACCTGCTGCACGCCGCCGGGAATTACGCGCAGCGGCTGTTCCCGGGGATGCGAGTCAAGTACGTCTCCACCGAGGAATTCACCAATGACTTCATCAACTCACTTCGCGACGACCGCAAGGTCGCATTCAAGCGCAGCTATCGTGACGTCGACGTGCTACTGGTCGATGACATTCAGTTCATCGAGGGCAAGGAAGGAATCCAAGAGGAGTTCTTTCACACCTTCAACACGCTGCATAACGCCAACAAGCAGATCGTCATCTCGTCGGACCGGCCACCCAAACAGCTGGCCACCCTGGAAGACCGGCTGAGAACGCGGTTCGAGTGGGGCTTGATCACCGATGTGCAGCCACCGGAGCTGGAAACCCGCATCGCCATCTTGCGTAAGAAAGCTCAGATGGAGCGGCTGGCGGTCCCCGACGACGTGCTGGAACTCATCGCCAGCAGCATCGAACGCAACATTCGAGAACTCGAAGGGGCCCTCATTCGGGTGACCGCGTTCGCCTCGCTGAACAAAACACCGATCGATAAGGCGCTGGCCGAGATCGTGCTGCGCGATCTGATCGCCGATGCGAGCACCATGCAGATCAGCGCAGCCACCATCATGGCGGCCACCGCCGAATACTTCGACACCACGGTGGAAGAACTCCGCGGCCCCGGTAAGACTCGGGCGCTGGCCCAGTCGCGCCAGATCGCCATGTACCTGTGCCGCGAGCTCACCGATCTCTCACTGCCCAAGATCGGGCAGGCATTCGGCCGTGATCACACGACCGTCATGTATGCGCAGCGCAAGATCTTGTCCGAGATGGCCGAGCGGCGTGAGATTTTTGATCACGTCAAGGAACTCACCACTCGCATCCGCCAGCGCTCCAAGCGCTGAGTTCTCGTCTCCCCAGCGATGCGAACGGCCGATTTTCGGGCTTTGGCTGCCCGTGTTTGTAATTTTTTTCGAGAAACTTCACGCGCGTCTGTCACACCCGTCCCAACGAAGGTGTGTGCGCAGGACTGTGCACAACGCAATTAAACGCCGGTGTAGTAACACGGCTTGGGTGGACAGCCATCATTCGTCCCCACCCGCCCAACACATCACCCACAGGCGTTCACGCCACGATGCACACCCCGATCCTGGCGCTAGCTGCACCGAGAGGGTCCTGTCCCCAGAATGCACAGGCCTTAATACTGGTACTGAGATCTCTTCATCGGTTCTTCTTTGAAATACAGGCTTGGGGACGCGCGGTGCACCTCCGTCGTCTGAGGCTTCGTCAACCCGGGTTGTCGGGCTTTGCGATTAGCTTTCAAGATGGCGTCGAAGGATCTACGGTTGTTCTTCGACTGCCGTTGCGATCGTCGTTGGCATGACCTGCCATCGGCGTTCGCGGCGGAGCCCCGTGCTAGCGGGGCGGCTAGCCAATGGATTCGAAAAACGCTGGGTAGGTGAAGGGACGCTATGGACGCGGCGACGACAACGGCTGGCCTCAGCGACTTGAAATTTCGTTTGGTGCGGGAGTCTTTCGCAGACGCGGTGTCGTGGGTGGCGAAGAACCTGCCGTCCAGGCCTGCTGTGCCGGTGCTTTCCGGTGTGCTGCTTTCGGGCACCGATGAGGGCCTGACAATCTCCGGATTCGATTACGAGGTTTCCGCCGAAGCGCAGGTTGCAGCCGAAATAGCTTCTCCGGGAAGCGTTTTGGTATCCGGCCGGTTGCTGTCGGACATCGTGCGGGCACTGCCCAACAAACCGATCGACTTCTACGTCGACGGTAACCGCGTGGCGTTGCACTGCGGAAACGCCAGGTTCTCGTTGCCGACGATGGCGGTTGAGGATTACCCGACGCTGCCGACGCTGCCGGACGAGACCGGCACGCTGCCCGCTGATCTGTTCGCCGAGGCAATCAGCCAGGTTGCCATTGCGGCCGGCCGTGACGACACGTTGCCGATGCTGACCGGAATCAGGGTTGAGATTTTGGGTGACACGGTGGTTTTGGCGGCCACCGACAGGTTCCGCTTGGCAGTTCGCGAGCTGACCTGGTCGGCGGCGTCACCCGACACAGAAGCCGCGGTCCTGGTCCCTGCCAAGACACTGGCTGAAGCCGCCCGGACCGGGGCCGACGGCTCCGAGGTCCGATTGTCATTGGGTGCGGGATCGGGCGTCGGAAAAGACGGATTGCTCGGTATCAGCGGTAACGGCAAGCGCAGCACCACCCGTCTACTCGACGCCGAATTCCCCAAGTTCCGTCAGCTGCTGCCGGCCGAGCACACGGCGGTCGCGACCATCAACGTGGCGGAGTTGACCGAGGCCATCAAGCTCGTGGCGCTGGTGGCCGACCGGGGTGCCCAGGTCCGGATGGAATTCAGCGAGGGGTCGCTGCGGCTGTCCGCGGGCGCCGACGACGTCGGCCGGGCCGAGGAAGATCTGGCGGTCGATTTTGCCGGCGAACCGTTGACGATCGCGTTCAACCCGACGTATCTGACCGACGGGCTGGGATCGGTCCATTCTGAGCTGGTGTCGTTTGGTTTCACGACCCCGGGTAAGCCGGCGTTGCTGCGTCCGGCGTTGAATGACGACAGCCACCCGAGCGGCACGGGGCCTTACAGCGCCCTACCCACCGATTACGTCTACTTGTTGATGCCCGTCCGGTTGCCTGGCTAGGTGTACGTCCGGCATTTGGGACTGCGTGATTTCCGGTCCTGGGCACACGCCGACCTCGAACTGCAACCTGGTCGGACGGTCTTCATCGGGTCCAACGGGTTTGGGAAGACGAACCTTCTTGAGGCACTGTGGTATTCGAGCACGATGGGGTCACATCGGGTAAGAACGGATGCGCCGTTGATCCGCGACGGCGCCGACCGCGCGGTGGTTTCCACGATCGTGGTCAACGAGGGCAGGGAGTGTGCGGTCGATCTGGAAATCGCGGCCGGCCGGGCGAACAAAGCGCGGCTGAACCGAACTCCGGTGCGCAGTACGCGCGAGGTCATCGGGGTCCTACGGGCGGTGTTGTTTGCTCCCGAGGACCTGTCCTTGGTGCGGGGTGATCCGTCCGACCGGCGGCGTTACCTCGACGATCTGGCGACGGTGCGCCGCCCCGCGGTGGCCGCGCTGCGCTCCGACTACGAAAAAGTCTTGCGGCAGCGTACGGCGCTGTTGAAATCCCTGTCCGGCGCCCGCTATCGCGGCGACCAGAGCGCACTGGACACGCTCGACGTCTGGGACAGTCGTATCGCCGAGCACGGTGCCCAATTGATGGCCACCCGTATCGATTTGGTGAATCAGTTGGCACCCGAGGTCGAAAAGGCCTACCAGCTGTTGGCCCCCGGATCACGTACCGCTTCCATCGGCTATCGATCCAGCCTGGGCGCCGAGGCCTCGGCGGATATCGCCGGTGCCGACCGCGAGTTCCTGGAAGCCGCCTTGCTCGCAGCATTGTCGGCGCGACGCGAAGCGGAGCTGGAACGCGGTATGTGTCTCGTCGGACCACACCGCGACGACTTGGAATTGTGGCTGGGCGACCAGCCGGCGAAAGGTTTTGCCAGCCACGGGGAGTCGTGGTCGTTCGCTTTGTCGCTGCGGCTGGCCGCCTACGCATTACTGCGTACCGAAGAAAGCGAACCCGTGTTGTTGCTCGACGACGTGTTCGCTGAACTCGACGCGGGCCGTCGCCGCGCGCTGGCCACGGTGGCCGAATCGGCCGAACAGGTGTTGGTCACCGCGGCAGTGCTCGAAGACATTCCGACGGGCTGGGAAGCCCGGCAGATCTATGTCGACTTACGCGACAGCGACACTGGCCGAGTGTCGGAGATGCACTCATGACGGATGAGGTTGCGCAGCCCACCGAGCCGTCGAATGCCCTGAGTGGGATCGATTTGGTCCGGCGCACCCTCGAGGAAGCCCGGGCCGCCGCCCGGGCTCAGGGGAAAGACGCCGGCCACGGCCGAGCGGCGGCCCCCACCCCCCGCCGTGTGGCGGGCCAGCGACGCAGATGGTCGGGACCCGGACCCGATGCGCGCGACCCCCAACCCCTGGGCAGGCTGACGCGTGATCTGGCGAAGAAACGGGGTTGGTCCGCGCAAGTGGCCGAGGGCACCGTGCTCGGCAACTGGGCGACCGTCGTCGGCCACCAGATCGCCGACCACGCGGCACCGACCGCCCTGAAAGAGGGAGTGCTGAGCGTGGCCGCCGAATCGACGGCATGGGCCACCCAGTTGCGGATGATCCAGTCCCAGTTACTGGCCAAGATCGCCGCGGCCGTCGGCGACGGAGTGGTGACCTCGTTGAAAATCACCGGCCCGGCCGCGCCCTCCTGGCGCAAGGGGCCGCGTCATATCGCTGGAAGAGGCCCGCGCGACACCTACGGTTAGGGAGTTGGACACCCGTCCGCGGATCCCCAGACGGGGGTTCGTTCACAGGCCCCTGAAATCCGCCAGGACGACGCGGATCCCCTCGACGTACGTCGGGACGCGTCCAGAATAAAGAAATCGTGCGCACGGCGCGGTTAGCTGGGTAGAAACGCGGCCTGAAAATCGGTGCGGGCGACCGATCACGCTAGACTAGCGGGATGCGACTGTTGCGGTGACTAGAACCGCCCGCATGAAACCCCAAGGAGAGCATTCCGACCGTGGCTGCCCAGAAGAAGAAGGCGCAAAACGAATACGGCGCGTCAGCGATCACCGTGCTCGAAGGCCTCGAGGCCGTCCGCAAACGCCCCGGTATGTACATCGGGTCCACCGGTGAGCGTGGTCTGCACCACCTCATCTGGGAGGTGGTCGATAACTCGGTCGACGAGGCAATGGCCGGCTACGCCGACAGGGTCGACGTCCGCATTCTCGACGACGGCAGCGTCGAGGTCTCCGACAACGGCCGCGGCATTCCGGTGGCGATGCACGCCACCGGCGCCCCCACCGTCGACGTCGTGATGACGCAACTGCACGCCGGCGGCAAGTTCGGCGGTGAGAACAGTGGCTACAACGTCAGCGGTGGTCTGCACGGCGTCGGTGTGTCTGTCGTCAATGCACTGTCAAAGCGGCTGGAGGTGGACATCGCCCGCGACGGCCACGAATGGTCGCAGTACTACGACCGTGCCGTGCCAGGCACCCTCAAACAGGGCGAAGCCACCAAGCGCACCGGCACCACTATCAGGTTTTGGGCCGATTCCGACATCTTCGAGACCACCGATTACGACTTCGAGACGGTGGCTCGCCGGCTACAAGAAATGGCGTTCCTCAACAAGGGACTGACGATCAACCTCACCGACGAACGGGTGACCAAGGACGAGGTCGTCGACGAGGTCGTCAGCGACACCGCCGAAGCTCCCAAGTCGGCAGAAGAAAAAGCCGCGGAGTCCACTGCGCCACATAAGGTTAAGCACCGCACCTTCCACTACCCCGGTGGGCTGGTCGACTTCGTCAAGCACATCAACCGCACCAAAAGCCCCATCCAGCAGAGCATCATCGACTTCGACGGCAAGGGCCCCGGCCACGAGGTCGAAATCGCGATGCAGTGGAACGGCGGCTACTCGGAATCGGTGCACACGTTCGCCAACACCATCAACACCCATGAGGGCGGTACCCACGAAGAGGGCTTCCGCAGCGCGCTGACGACGGTGGTCAACAAGTACGCCAAAGACAAGAAGCTGCTGAAAGACAAGGATCCGAACCTCACCGGCGACGACATCCGCGAGGGCCTGGCAGCGGTGATCTCGGTCAAGGTCAGCGAACCGCAATTCGAGGGCCAGACCAAGACCAAACTGGGCAACACCGAAGTCAAGTCGTTCGTGCAGAAGGTCTGCAACGAACAACTCACCCACTGGTTCGAAGCCAACCCCGCGGACGCCAAGGTCGTGGTCAATAAGGCGGTGTCGTCGGCCCAAGCCCGCATCGCCGCGCGCAAAGCGCGAGAGTTGGTGCGCCGCAAGAGTGCCACCGACCTCGGCGGGCTGCCCGGCAAGCTTGCCGACTGCCGCTCCACCGACCCGCGCAAGTCGGAATTGTATGTGGTCGAGGGTGATTCGGCGGGCGGCTCGGCTAAGAGCGGCCGAGACTCGATGTTCCAGGCCATCCTTCCGCTGCGCGGCAAGATCATCAATGTCGAAAAGGCCCGCATCGACCGGGTTTTGAAGAACACCGAAGTCCAGGCGATCATCACCGCCCTGGGCACCGGCATTCACGACGAGTTCGACCTCACCAAGCTGCGCTATCACAAGATCGTGCTGATGGCCGACGCCGACGTCGACGGCCAGCACATCTCGACGCTGCTGCTGACGTTGTTGTTCCGGTTCATGCGGCCGCTGATCGAAAACGGCCACGTGTTCCTGGCGCAGCCGCCGCTGTACAAGTTGAAGTGGCAGCGCAGCGAACCCGAGTTCGCCTACTCCGACCGCGAGCGCGACGGTCTACTTGCCGAGGGCAGGAAGGCCGGCCGCAAAATCAACGCCGAGGATGGCATCCAGCGCTACAAGGGTCTCGGCGAGATGGACGCCAAGGAACTGTGGGAGACCACGATGGACCCCTCGGTGCGGGTGCTGCGCCAGATCACTCTCGACGACGCCGCCGCGGCCGACGAATTGTTCTCGATCCTGATGGGCGAAGACGTCGACGCCCGCCGCAGCTTCATTACCCGCAACGCCAAAGATGTGCGCTTCCTGGATGTTTAGCGCCTCAGCACCTGCTCCCCACTGAAATCTCACCGATGAGGAATAGATGACAGACACCACGCTGCCGCCCGGCGGCGATGCCTCCGACCGTATCGAACCGGTCGACATCCAGCAGGAGATGCAGCGCAGCTACATCGATTACGCGATGAGCGTGATCGTCGGCCGTGCGCTACCCGAGGTGCGGGACGGTCTGAAGCCGGTGCACCGCCGGGTGCTCTATGCCATGTTCGACTCGGGCTTCCGCCCGGACCGTGGCCATGCGAAGTCGGCCCGCTCGGTCGCCGAGACGATGGGTAACTACCACCCGCACGGCGACTCGTCGATCTACGACACCCTGGTCCGGATGGCCCAGCCGTGGTCGCTGCGCTACCCGCTGGTCGACGGGCAGGGCAACTTCGGTTCGCCGGGCAACGACCCGCCAGCTGCCATGCGGTACACCGAGGCGCGGCTGACTCCGCTCGCGATGGAGATGCTGCGCGAAATCGACGAGGAGACAGTCGATTTCATCCCCAACTACGACGGCCGTGTGCAGGAGCCGACCGTGCTGCCCAGCCGGTTCCCCAACCTGCTGGCCAACGGCTCCGGCGGCATCGCGGTCGGCATGGCGACCAACATCCCGCCGCACAACCTGCGCGAGTTGGCCGAGGCCGTCTACTGGTGCCTGGACAATCACGAAGCCGACGAAGAGGCCACCCTGGCCGCGGTCCGCGAGCGGGTCAAGGGTCTGGACTTCCCCACCCACGGTCTGATCGTCGGATCGCAAGGCATCCACGACGCGTACACCACGGGCCGCGGTTCGATCCGGATGCGCGGAGTCGTTGAGGTAGAAGAGGATTCACGCGGCCGCACCTCGCTGGTGATCACCGAGCTGCCGTACCAGGTGAACCACGACAACTTCATCACCTCGATCGCCGAGCAGGTCCGCGACGGCAAGCTGGCCGGCATCTCCAACATCGAAGACCAGTCCAGCGACCGCGTCGGTCTGCGCATCGTGGTGGAGATCAAGCGCGACGCTGTGGCCAAGGTGGTGCTGAACAACCTCTACAAGCACACCCAGCTGCAGACCAGCTTCGGCGCGAACATGTTGTCGATCGTCGACGGGGTGCCGCGCACGCTGCGGCTCGACCAGATGATCCGCTACTACGTCGCGCATCAACTCGACGTCATCGTCCGGCGCACCACATACCGGTTGCGCAAGGCCAACGAACGCGCGCACATCCTGCGCGGTCTGGTCAAAGCGCTCGACGCGCTCGACGAGGTCATTGCCCTGATCCGCGCGTCGGAGACCGTGGAGATCGCTCGGGCCGGCCTGATCGAGCTGCTGGATATCGACGAAATCCAGGCTCAGGCAATCCTGGACATGCAGCTGCGCAGGTTGGCCGCCCTGGAGCGCCAGCGCATCGTCGACGACCTGGCCAAGATCGAAGCCGAGATCGCGGACCTGGAAGACATTTTGGCCAAGCCCGAGCGGCAGCGCCTGATCGTGCACGACGAGCTCGCCGAAATCGTCGACAAGCACGGCGACGAGCGTCGTACCCGGATCATCGCCGCCGACGGTGACGTCAACGACGAGGACCTCATCGCCCGCGAGGACGTCGTCGTCACGATCACCGAGACCGGCTACGCCAAGCGCACCAAGACCGACCTGTATCGCAGTCAGAAACGTGGCGGCAAGGGCGTGCAGGGCGCCGGCCTGAAGCAGGACGACATCGTGCGCCACTTCTTCGTGTGCTCCACGCACGATTGGATCCTGTTCTTCACAACGCAGGGCCGGGTCTACCGAGCCAAGGCCTACGAACTGCCGGAGGCCTCGAGGACCGCTCGCGGTCAGCACGTCGCCAACTTGTTGGCGTTCCAACCCGAGGAACGCATCGCGCAGGTCATCCAGATCCGCGGTTACGAGGACGCCCCGTACCTGGTCCTGGCAACCCGCAACGGTCTGGTGAAGAAGACGAAGTTGACTGACTTCGATTCCAACCGCTCGGGCGGCATCGTGGCCATCAACCTGCGCGACAACGACGAGCTAGTCGGTGCGGTGCTGTGCTCCGCGGAGGAAGACCTGCTGCTGGTCTCGGCCAACGGCCAGTCCATCCGGTTCTCGGCGACCGACGAAGCGCTGCGCCCGATGGGCCGCGCCACCTCCGGCGTGCAGGGCATGCGGTTCAACGCCGACGACTACCTGTTGTCGCTCAACGTCGTCCGCGAAGGCACCTACCTGCTGGTGGCGACGTCGGGCGGATACGCCAAGCGCACCGCGATCGAGGAGTATCCGGTGCAGGGCCGGGGCGGCAAGGGAGTCCTGACGGTGATGTACGACCGCCGGCGTGGCAGGCTTGTCGGTGCGTTGATAGTCGATGATGACAGCGAGCTCTACGCGATCACCTCGGGAGGCGGCGTCATCCGGACCGCAGCGGGCCAGGTCCGCAAGGCGGGACGGCAGACCAAGGGCGTGCGCCTGATGAACCTGGGTGAAGAGAACGCGCTGTTGGCCATCGCCCGCAACGCCGAAGAAAACGCGGACGAAGTCGTCGAGCAAAGCGACGGTGCTGAGTCGGATAGTTAGTCGGTACCGAACTACTAGACTCAGCCCGACCAGACATAATGCGACTGCCACCGCTTGGGCGGCCAGGGTAGGAGACCTAAGGAGTCGGGGTGACCTCACCGAACGAGCCGGGCGCCCCCAAGCAGGGGGATGGCCCCAACGGGGATGGTTCGGTCGAACGCGCCGGTGCGCGCCATGGGGCGCCGCCCGCGCCGGGTGGCCGCGCCCAAGAGGGCGGAGATGGACCACCGTGGCAGCGCAGTAGCGCCCGGCCACAGGACCCGGGGCCTCGCCAAAACGAGCCATTCACCGAGAAGCGACCATCGGGTCAGGCCGGCGGCGTCGAGGCCCGGTTGAACCGCTTCATCTCCGGCACCGCGGCGCCAGGGGCCGGCGCTCCGTCGCATGCCAAAGAGCCGGAGCCTGCGACCACCCGCGGTGAGACTTCGCCGACCGAGGCCTACGCCAGCGAATTACCGGATCTGTCCGGCCCGGTGCCGCGCGGCCCGCATCGCAAGCCCCCCGAGCGGCCCGCGGAGTCGCCGACCTCATCAGGCGGCGGACGTCCGGCCACCGCCGAAAACCGGGAAACGCGCGATAACCGGGTGCAGGTGGCACGCCGGACCCGCGGCCCGGTGCGTGCCAGCATGCAGATCCGCCGCATTGATCCGTGGAGCACGTTGAAGGTGTCGCTGCTGCTCTCGGTGGCGTTGTTCTTCGTCTGGATGATCGCCGTGGCATTTCTGTACCTGGTGCTCGGCGGCATGGGCGTGTGGTCGAAGTTGAACAGCAATGTCGGTGACCTGCTGAACAACACCAGCGGCAGCAGCGGCGAACTGGTGTCCAGCGGCACGATTTTCGGCGGTGCCGTCCTGATCGGCCTGGTGAACATCGTGCTGCTGACTGCGGCGGCCACCATCGCCGCCTTCATCTATAACTTGACGACCGATCTGATCGGCGGCATCGAGGTCACGTTGGCCGACCGCGACTAGCGTAAGTGCTGCGCTTTTGGGAGTCGGGCGGAGATTGCGGTAATCTCGTCGCTCGGCCGTACGCGAGTACGGGCCTATAGCTCAGGCGGTTAGAGCGCTTCGCTGATAACGAAGAGGTCGGAGGTTCGAGTCCTCCTAGGCCCACAACCATGTGCCCGTCAAGACGTTGCGTAAGACTCGCACTGCCGCTGGGACTCATCGCCGTAGTGGCAGCGGTGGCGTGGTCACGACGTGGAGTCGAGGTCTGGCACGTGGCTGTGGATGACCAAGGTCAGCCACTCAGTCACGATGAGGGGCCTTAGCTCAGTTGGTAGAGCACCGCCTTTGCAAGGCGGGTGTCAGGGGTTCGATTCCCCTAGGCTCCACAAGCCTCAAGCGCAGGCGGCAGTCCCGGTCAGCCGGCCGCAAGTCCTCCCCGATTTCATCGGCTGATGTATGGGCACGGGTCACGCCGTGAGGGCATCCGAGTGGGTCCTGATTGCAGTTAACTCGAAGCCATCTAATTACAGCTCGCAGATACCGACACGGTCCGCTAGTGTTTCGCTAACATCTGTAAGCACCGACCGCACAATCACGAAGTCGCAGCCGCCGAGAGGCGACTGACCTGCAGAAAAGCTCTCGTTCTGACCACACATTCCCAATATCGGCATCGCAGTAGGCAGCCCGACAACCGAGAGGTTGCTACCTCGCGATAAGGCAGCCAACAGCGCAACTCCACCTTTGCTGTGAGGAGGAAACGGCTTTGTTCGGGCGAATCCGCAATGGGTTGGGGGCTTGGGATCGGCGATGTCGACGGTCCCGATAGTCAAAGCTCCTCTTACTCCCGTCGCGGTCATCGGCATGGCCTGTCGGCTGCCCGGTGGCATCGCCTCACCGGACCAGTTGTGGGAGGCGCTGCTGCGCGGCGACGATCTGGTCACCGAGATTCCGCCGGAGCGGTGGGACGCCGACGAATACTACGACCCGCAGGCCGGTGTGCCGGGGCGGTCAGTGTGTAAGTGGGGCGCGTTCCTCGATGACGTCGCGGGCTTTGATGCCGAGTTCTTCGGCGTCACCGAGAAAGAGGCGACCGCGATGGATCCGCAGCATCGCTTGCTGCTGGAAACCGCATGGGAGGCCATGGAGAACGGCGGCCTTACCCCGCACACCCTGGCCGAGTCGCGCACCGGCGTGTTCATGGGGTTGATGCATGACGACTACCAATTCGTGCATGCCGAGGCCAACGCGTTGGAGGGGCCATACGGATACATGGGCAATAGCTTCGCCATGGGCTCCGGGCGGATCGCCTACACGCTGGGACTGCGCGGTCCGGCGATGACGGTGGATACCGCGTGTTCGTCCGGTCTGGCGGCCGTCCATGTGGCTTGTCGCAGCTTGCATGACGGCGAAAGCGACTTCGCCCTGGCGGGCGGCGCATCGGTGTCACTCGAACCCCGTAAATCGTGTTCGGGTTCCGCCATCGGGATGCTGTCGCCGACCGGACGCTGCCACGCGTTCGACGTCGCCGCCGACGGATTTGTGGCGGGCGAAGGATGCGTCGTCCTGATGCTCAAGCGGTTACCGGACGCCCTCCGTGACGGCGACCGGATCTTGGCCGTGCTCCGGGGCACGGCCGCCAACCAGGACGGCCACACCGTGAATATCGTGACACCATCGAGGACTGCGCAGGTCGAGGCCTATCGGTCGGCATTGGCCGTGGCCGGTGTGGACGCCCGTACCATCGGCATGGTCGAGGCGCACGGCCCCGGCACCCCCGTCGGCGATCCCATCGAATACGCAAGCCTGGCAGAGGTGTACGGCCTCGACGGGCCATGCGCGCTGGCATCCGTGAAGACCAACTTCGGGCACACCCAATCGGCGGCCGGGGCGCTGGGGCTGATGAAGGCGGTCCTCGCGCTGCAGCACGGTGTGATCCCACGCAATCTGCATTTCACCCGACTACCTGACGAAATGGCCCAGGTCGAGACCAACCTGTTTGTGCCACAGGAGAATACGCAGTGGCCCAGCAACGGTCACCACAGGCCCCGGCGGGCAGCGGTGTCGTCGTACGGGTTCTCGGGCACCAACGTGCACGCGATCGTGGAACAAGCCCCCGAGATGGGCGCACCGGGCGGCGCACCATCCGGCATCGACGGCCCACTGCTGTTCGCGCTGTCGGCCACGTCGGCTGACGCACTGCGGAAAACCGCGGAGCGCCTCGCTGACTGGGCCAACGCACACGCATTGGACCTTGCGCCAACGGATCTGGCATACACGCTCGCTCGCCGGCGTGCGCATCGGCCGGTGCGCGCGGCGGTCATCGCACGAGGCATCGAGGAGCTGACCGAGGGCTTGGGCGAGATCGCCGCAGGCGACTTTCCCTATCAGCCCGCGGCCGGACAGCACGATCGAGGCCCGGTGTGGCTGTTCTCCGGGCAGGGTTCGCAGTGGGCGGCGATGGGCGTCGAGCTGCTTGCGACCGAACCGGTATTCGCCGCGACTGTGGCCACGGTCGAGCCGCTGATCGCCGAAGAGTCGGGATTCTCTGTCACCGAGGCGATTTCGGCACCCGAGACGGTGAGCGGGATTGATCGGATCCAGCCCGCATTGTTCACCATGCAGGTCGCGCTGGCGGCGACGATGAGGGCGTACGGTGTTCAGCCGGGAGCCGTGATCGGCCACTCGATGGGCGAAGCCGCGGCCGCGGTCGTGGCGGGAGCGCTAACGCTGGAAGACGGTGTCCGCGTGATCGGCCGCCGATCGCGGCTGATGTCGACGATCGCCGGCTCCGGAGCGATGGCCTCGGTGGAACTGCCTGCCGAGCAAGTGCTTTTGGAACTGATGGCCCGCGGCGTCGACGACGTCGTGCTGGCGGTGGTGGCCTCGCCTCAGTCGGCGGTGATCGGCGGCGACGCACCGACGGTGCGCGATCTGGTCGCCGCATGGGAGCAACGGGACATATTGGCACGCGAGATCGCGGTCGATGTCGCCTCACACTCCCCCCAGGTCGATCCGATCCTCGACGAGCTGGCCGACGTGCTGGCCGAGATCAAGCCCAGGACACCGGAGTTGCCCTTCTACTCCGCGACCGCGTTCGACCCGCGTGAGCAACCCGTATGCGATGCCTGGTACTGGTCGGACAATCTGCGACACATGGTGCGTTTCGCCGCGGCGGTACAGGCGGCGTTGGAGGACGGCTTCCGGGTCTTCGCGGAGTTGGCTCCGCACCCCCTACTCACCCACGCCGTCGAGCAGACTGCCGGCAGCGTCGGAATGCCGGTGGCCGCACTCGCCGCAATGCGCCGCGGGCAAGCACTGCCGCACGGACTGCGCAGCTTCCTGGCGGATCTGTTCAGTGCCGGTGCGGCAATTGACTTCTCGGTGATCTACCCGGTTGGCGAGCTGGTGGATGCACCGCTGCCGACCTGGAACCACCGCCCGCTGCTGTTGACCCGCAAGAGTCCTGATCTGCGGGCCCACGGCGCCTACACGGTTCCGGTGCACCCGTTGATGGGGGCGCATGTGCGATTGCACGAGGAGCCGGAGCGCCACGTTTGGCAGGGTGAGGTCGGCACGGCGGCGCAGCCCTGGCTGGGCGACCACCGGATACACAATGTGGCCGCCTTTCCGGGCGCGGCCTACTGCGAGATGGCATTGGCCGCGGGTCGCACGATTTTCGGCGAGAGGTCCGAGGTTCGCGACGTCCGCTTCGAGGCGATGCTGCTGCTGGACGACGAGACACCGGTGTCGGCGGTCGCGTCGGTGACCCCGACCGGCGCGGTCGACTTCGCGGTGGAGACATTCCAGGACGGCACGCGGCTTCGGCGGGCGACCGCGATGCTGCATGCGGGAGTGGACGAGGACCAACCACCGCCGTACGACGTGCCGGCCCTGATCAAGGCCCACACATGCCGGCTCGACGGGACCGAGCTGCGAAAGCAGTTCGACGGGCACGGTTTACAGTACGGTCCGGCATTCGCCGGATTGGCTGCGGTGCACCACGCCGACGAGACGATCGGCACGGTGCTGGGCGAGGTGGGCCTACCCGGCCCCATCCGCTCCCAACATGGCGCCTACGCGGTGCATCCCGCCCTGCTGGATGCCTGTTTTCAATCGGTGGCGGCCCATTCCGGCGCCCGGGTCGCTGGCAACGCCGGGCTCCTGCTGCCGCTGGGCGTGCGCCGCGTCCGCGCCTACGGTTCGGCGCGCACCGCCCGTTACTGCTATACGCAGGTGACGCGCGCCGACTTGGCCGGGTTGGAGGCGGACCTCGATGTACTCGATGAGCGCGGGACGGTCCTGCTGGCCGTGCGCGGATTGCAACTGGGGACCGGCGCCTCCGAAAGCGTAAACCGCGATCGCGTGCTGAACG
>NZ_DASUHS010000185.1:0-2166 GCF_036273375.1 Mycobacterium sp.
CCAATCTGGTCTATCCGACGCCGTTGGACGCAGACGTCGGCTGACCCCTCGAGCGCTATCGGGCCTCGAGCAGTGCGGCCTGAAGGGCACGCCGTCGGATAAGGACGCTCAGGCGGTGGCGTCCAATTAGGCTCGACGCCCGATGACATGGCCTACACCGACTATCTGCTACCCAACGAGGAACAAGTCCTCGGCTTCACCGGGCCGAAGACATCGACAACGGGTCGTCAGCCGCGAAGGGACTGAACAGGTTCCGGCGTTCGCCGTCGACGTGGTGGGCAGCACCGGCTGCGGCGACGCGTTTTCGGCCGGCCTCGTCTACGCCATCCGTCTCGGCAGGCAGCCACGCCACGCCGCGGTCCTCGGCAATGCGGTCGCTGCGCTCGTCGCGCAGGGCTTGGGAACTTTGTAGCGCGAGCAGACGTAAGAGTCCCTATTTCTCGGCGTAGTAAGAGAACTATGCCGGTGAAGACGTGTGTTGATGCAGGTGATAAGGACGTCCTCCTGATGTCGTTGACGGGCTTGGTGTCCCAAAACAGTCAGGAGGACGTCGTGGTTCAGGGTAGTGGTTTGTCGCGTGGTGACAAGCGGCGCAACGCCAAGTTGGCCCGGTTGCGGGAGCTGGTGCCGACCGATAACGCGATCTTGGGGATCGATCTGGCCGATGAGAAGCAGGCGATCGTGCTCACCGATCATGATTCGCAGGTGCTGGCGCGCACGCGGGTGAAGGCCAAGGCGTGGCGGCTGGGGCCGGTGTTGCGGTGGGGTCGCGAGCAGGCCCGCAAGCACGGGTTCGCTGATGTGACGGTGGGCTGTGAGCCCACCGGGCATCGCTGGCGGGTGCTGGATCAGCTTGCGGCCCAACAGAATATGGTGTTGGTGTGTGTGCAGCCGCTGCTGACGGGGCGGGCCCGGGAATCCGAGGACTACACCCGCGATAAGCGTGATGACAAGGACGCGGTGCTGATCGCCCGGCTGGTCGCCCAGCTGGACTGCTATGCGCCGGAGCGCACCGATGAGACCTGGGCACGGTTGCGGCATCTGGGGGCGCGCCGGGACCGGCTGATCAGCGAATCCACCGCGTGTGTGCAGCAGCTGCGCGATCTGCTGGAATGCGCCTGGCCGGCGGTGCTCTCGGCGGCGGCACAGCCGTTCGACTCGGTCAATTGGTGTGCCGCGCTGGCGGTGGTGTTGGAGCGCTGCAACGGTGACCCGCGCCGACTGGCTCGCCTGGGCCCCCAGGGGTTTGAGGCCGCGGTGCGCCGCGAGCTGCCCCGCTGGGGTGGCCAACGCGCCTGGCGGCGCATCATCACGGCGGTGTTCACCGCGCTCACCGATGCGGCCGGGGTCTTCGCGCAACGGCGCGGCGCGCTGGAACGCGCCCGCTGGGTGCTGGCCGACTGGCGCACCTGCCAAGCCCGCCTGGCCGAGGTCGAAACCCGCATGGTCGAGGTGCTCGACGAGCTGGGCCTGACCGAATACCTCACCAGCATCCCCGGCATCTCCGCGGTCGGGGCGGCGGCGATCCTGGCCGAAACCGGTGACCCCACTCGCTTCGACAGCCCCCGTGCCCTGGTCAAACACGCCGGGCTGTGCCCGCGCGAGAACACCAGCGGCACCTACACCGGCCAGTCGCGGATCTCCCGGCGCGGCCGGCCCCGGCTACGGCTGGCCGCCTGGCGCGCCGTGTGGGGCGCGCTGCCCAACAATCCGGTGATGGCCGCCCGCTACCAGCATCTGACCACTCGAGAGCGCAATCAGCTCAACGACGGGCAGGCCAGAGCGGCGATCGCGGCCGCGCTGCTGCGCTGGATCCACGTCATCGTCACCCGCCGCGTCACCTGGGACGCCGCCCTGGCCGGCGCTAACGAGCTGCCCGCGGCGGCCTAACCGATCCACCCGAAATAGGTTGGGGCCAAGCTCCACTCGGCGTAGAGGACCACCTCGAACGACACCCTGAGCAGGCCCCGCCCATTCCTCAACGAACTCGATTGCACGCTGTCGGGCACCCATCAGCCCGTTTGACGCACTACGTAGAGCCGAGGAACGGGCCGGGTCACCCAACCCCTTGACAAAACCCCCTTACGTTGGTGTCGTGCGAACCAGGGCCTATGGCCGAGGCGGAATCAGCGGGTTGAACCTGACCACCGGTAGAGGGACTAGATG
>NZ_DASUHS010000186.1:0-4754 GCF_036273375.1 Mycobacterium sp.
AGCCAGGTGCCGGTCAGGTTTATCGACAACACTCGTTCCCACTCCCCGAGCGGCTGCTCCAGCAACAAACCCGATGCACCGATCGCGGCGCAGGTCACTATCCGGGTGGCCGTACCGTGCTCGCGCACGGTTCGTTCCATCGCCGCCGACACCGCGTCGGGATCGCTGACATCGCAGACGATATCGCCACCGGACAGATCCCACACCACGACGTCGTGGCCGGCGTCGCTCAGCCGTCGGGTGACCTCTCGTCCGATGCCGGAGGCGCCCCCGGTCACCACGGCGCTCGAGGCGCTCATCGCGCGGGCCCGATCAACTCGACCACTACGCCATCGGGTGCGGTGATGACGGCCATCGGGACCGTCTTGCCCGCCGGGGCCGCAACGGTGATCCGGCGAACACCATCGGTGAAGCCCAATTCGGCCAGCGTGGAAAGTGTTTCGTCTACGTCTCGCTGTACGGAGAGCAAGAAGAATCCGTGGCGCGGTCGCTGGGGAGGATCCGATGCGTACTCGGATCCTTCGAAGACAACCAGTTCAACGATCCCGGTATCCGGTGTCTGCGGGTCACCAAGGAATACCGACTGCAGCCGATCGGTCTTTGCGCCGAACAGTTCTGGCCAGTCTCCGGTAAAAGTGTGTCCGAAAAGTTTTGTGAATCCCAGGCCGTCGCGCCAGAATTTCATCGAAAGTTCGACATTGGCGGTGCAGATCGCCGCGTGATGGATACCTGGCATCGGCTTCCTCTCGAGTAACGAACGTCCGACATGGGCAACTTCTAAGTGACCATGGCCATGGTGTGGTCCCACAACTCGCGGGCGAGAACGGGATCGTCGGCCGCCCGATTGGCTTTGGCGACTTTGCCCTTCGCGTAGTATTCGCCGGCCGTCCAGTCGACACCGGGCACGCTCGTCGCCAGCCAGACCAGCTGATCGGCACCGTGATCTGCGGATTTGATCATCCTACTGACCGGCGTCCGTTGCATAGTGGTCAGAAACCGCGAGCCAGACGAGTGACCGATGTTGGTGTTGACGAAACCCGGGTGGACCGCCGCCACCGAAAGACCGTCGGCGGAGAAGCGCCGATGTAATTCCTTGGTGAACAGGATGTTTGCCAATTTCGCCAACGCGTAGGCGGTGCTGGACATGCGCCGGTCCGTCGCGTCGAAATCGGCGAGCTTGACGTTGCGCAACAGTCGCTGAGACGAGCTGGATGTATTGACGATCGTCGCTCGCGAAGCGGCCAGAACATCCAGCAACTGTGTGGTGAGCAAGAACGGCGCCAGGTAGTTGACTTGAAGAGTGATCTCATGGCCGTCGGCCGTCCGCTGCGGCTTGGGGAACACTCCCCCGGCGTTGTTGCCCAGCACGTCGATGCGCGGATACTGAGACCGGATTTTGTCCGCCAGGGCCCGCACCTGAGACAGGTCGGCGAAGTCGGCGACGAAGTGGTCGGCGTCCAGCTCCGCAGCCATGGCCGCGGTCTTGCTCTCCGAGCGTCCCACCAGTACCACGTTGTCGCCGCCGCGGCTGATCCGGCGGGCCGCCGCCGCGCCGATGCCATCGCTGGCACCGGTGATGACAATCGTCCTACGCGCCATTGCCTCGACCTCCACCGGGAGTGTAGCGACAGCCGCCGCGCCGGTGCGGCCGATAAGCGGACCGCTCACCACCGGCGCGCGAGGACCCCGATCGAAGGGGTCGCCGCGCTCAAGCCAGCGAGTACCGAACCGGCAGATGTTTGAGTCCGCCGACGAAGGTGGTGGCGACCAGTTCCGGGTCACCGGTCAGTTCAATGGATTTGAGCCGGGGCAGCAGCTCGGAGAAGAAGCTGCTGACCTCCATGCGGGCCAGCGCGGCACCCATGCAAAAGTGCACACCGTAGCCGAAGGCCAGGTGCTTGTTGGGGTCGCGACCGACATCGAAGCGGAACGGATCGCCGAAGACGTCCTCGTCACGGTTGGCCGAAACGTAGGACAGCAGCACCGAATCGCCCGCGGCGATGGGCACTCCACGCACGGTGGTGTCCTTGGCGGCAGTCCGCATGAATTCCTTGACCGGGGTTACCCAGCGGATCATCTCCTCGGTGGCCAGCGGCATCACGTCGAGATTGTCGCGCAGGCGGTGGCGCTGGTCGGGATTCTCGATGAGCGCTTGCAGTCCGCCGGAGATGGTCGCGCTGGTGGTGTCGTGACCGGCGGTGGCCACGATCAGGTAGTACGACACGGTGTCAATGTCCGACAGGGGTTCGCCGTCGACGCGGGCGTTCGCGATCGCCGACGCGAGGTCTTCGGTGGGATGCTCGCGGCGAGACGCCGTCACATCGTTGAAGTAACCGAACATGTCCAACAACGCCGGCAGCTGATCCTCGTTCGTGCTGCCCCGTTTGAATTCGGAGTCGTCGCTACCGAACAACTCCTGGGTCAGCTTGAGCATCCGGGGAAAATCGGCCTCCGGCAGCCCCAGCAGCGACATGATCACGTATAGCGGGTAATTGACGGCGACTTCCTGAACGAAGTCACATTCGGGGCCCGCCGCCATCATCTTGTCGACGTAGCTCTTGGCCAGTTCGTCAACACGAACCTTCAACGCCCGCATAGCCTTTGGGCGAAACCAGTCCGAACCGATAGCGCGCACCACCCGGTGTTGCGGATCGTCCAGATGGATCAGCGTGCGTACCCCGGCGGCGGCCTGCATCTCATCGCCCGCCGCGGTCGTCAGTACGGGCCGCGGCCAGTTGGTGAAGAACATGTTTTCGCGTTCGATGTCCATGATGTCGGCGTGTTTGGTGATCGCCCAGAACGGCCGGTAGTTCGGAACGTCCACCCAGGACACCGGAGCGGTGGCGCGCAGGTGCGTCAGCGCCGCATGCAGCCGCGGCTCGTCGGTGTACGCCAGCGGGTCCGCCAATAGCTTTGCGGCCTCATCCATCGTCGTTGCGCTCACTGGTGAAACTCCTTTAGTGCGGCGGTGATACAGGGCGCAGAAGCGGTCAGAAAGATTGGTAGGACACGGTCGACCGCGCCCTCGCAACGGTTTTTCAGCCCAGCGGCAATGGTGTCGAGCGGTCCGACAACGGCGAAAGCCGCAAGCATCTCGTCGTCGATGAGCGATCCCATCGCGTCCCACTCTCCCGCCAGCGACAGGCGATGCAGTTCGGTGTGCAGCTCGCCCCACCCATGCAGGTCGAGGACCCTGCGGTAAGCCGGTGTTGAGCCGTAGAAGGCGATCTGCTTGCGCACCGCAGCGGTGGCAGTGGCCAGTTCGGCGTCGTCGCGACCGGTGGCGATGAGCACCTCGCACGACACCTCGAAGTCGCCGCGGTCGCGCCCATTGCGTTGCAAACCGCGCAGCAGCGCCGGCACAGTCACCTCATCGAGGTAGCGCTTGGAGACCATCGGGTGCCCCAGGTGACCGTCGGCCAACTCGCCGCACATCTCGGTCATCGTTTCACCCACGGCGGCCAGAAAGATCTTCGGCGGCGGATATGGCTGAGGTTCAGGGGTGAACATCGGAGTCATGATCTTGTGGGTGTAGAAATCACCCTCGAAACGAAGCTTGGAGCCGTCCACCCATGCCGACCAGATGGCACGCAGCGCGGACACGAATTCGGCCATCCGGCGCGCTGGATGACTCCACGGCATGCTGAACCGCTTTTCGATATGCGGCTGGATCTGGGTCCCCAGCCCGAGGATGAACCGGCCCCTCGAGTACGCCTGCAGATCCCAGCCGACGTTGGCGACGATCATCGGATTACGCGCGAATGCCACCGCGATGTTGGTGCCAAGTTCCAGGCGCGAGGTGTGTTCGGCGGCCAGCAGCAACGGGAGGAAAGGGTCATGGTTGGTTTCGGCCGTCCAGCCTCCGTCATAGCCCCGCTCTTCCAAACCAGCGGACGCGTCCGCCACCTCCGCGAGCCGATTGGGGATGCCCCCGTCGACCTTGAGGCGGGCGGCTTCGGGCATGCGGGTAACTTTACAGTAAGCAATCCAGTATGTGACCCTGCAAATCTGGTCGCGCGACGAATCTTCCATGAGGTAGGACATAGGCATGGCGAAAGCCCAGGATTGGAGAGAAACGCTCGAGGATCTCGGGCGGCGCCGTCAACAGGCGTGGGACATGGGCGGGCCGGAGCGGCTCGACAAGCATCGCAACAAGGGCAAGCTGGACGCCCGCGCACGAATCGAGCACCTCCTCGATCCGGGAACATTCCGTGAACTCGGCACGCTGGTGGGTGGTGAGATCGCGGCCGACGGCCTGGTTGTCGGCTCCGGTTCTATCAACGGATCACCGGTAATGCTGGGCGCCGAGGACTTCACCACCATGGCGGGCAGCATCGGGCCCGGTGGCAACTCGAAACGGTATCGCATCGCCGAACTGGCGGTGCGGGACAAGATTCCGCTGGTGATGCTGCTCGAAGGTGCCGGCTTTCGCCCCACCGGCGGCCATTACGGACGGACCCCCACCGACCTGCTCGCCCAGGCGCAGTGCTCGGGCCGCGTCCCGACCGTCGCGGCCGTGCTCGGCCCCTCGGCCGGACATGGCGCACTGGTGGCACCGGTCTGCGACTTCCGGATCATGAGCAGGCAAGGAGCGATCTTCACCGCCGGACCGCCCGTCGTCAAAGAGTCCACCGGAGAGGAGATTTCGAAGGAAGACCTCGGTGGTCCGACTGTCGCGCTGCCCAGCGGAGTGATCCACAACGTCGCCGAGGACGATGAGGCCGTGCTCGACGGCATCCGGCGTTACCTGTCGT
>NZ_DASUHS010000187.1:0-2688 GCF_036273375.1 Mycobacterium sp.
GCACGACACGCTGACGAGCACCTATCCGCAGGCCGGCCCCGGCAACATCGCCCAGGTCGGGCAGCTGCCGGTCACCGGCGCGACCACCCGGGTCACGCTCGCGCTGGCCTTCGCCCCGAACACGGATCAGGCATTGTCCACTGCCGGGGCTAGCCTGGGCACCCCGTTCGCGACGACCCTGGACGCCTATCAGTCCGGCTGGCATGGCTACCTGGCCGGTCTCAAACGCGCGCCGGATGTGTTGACCGGGGCGCTGCTGATGCAGTACTGGGCATCGGTGATGACGATCAAGGCGCACGAGGATAAGACCTTCCCGGGTGCGTTCATCGCATCGCTGACCATCCCGTGGGGGCAGGCAGTCGACGCGTCCGGCGCGACCGGTGGCGGCAACGGCTACCACTTCGTGTGGGCCCGTGACGAGTACCAGCAGGTGTCCAGCCTGCTCGCCGCCGGTGACACCGTCGCGGGGCCGCAGGCGGTCACCTGGTTGTTCACCCGCCAGCAGCAGCCCGACGGGCATTTTCCGCAGAACTCGACCGTCGACGGCACCCCGGACCAAACGAACGTGCAGCTGGACGAGACAGCGTTCCCGATCATCCTGGCCTGGCAGGTCGGCCGGTTCGACGCGACGTTCTACCGGCAGCACATCGCCCCGGCCGCCGATTACCTGGTCGCGACGGGACCGTCCACTCCGCAGGAGCGGTGGGAGGAGACCGGCGGCTACTCGCCCTCGACGACCGCAGACGAGATCGCCGGACTGACCGCCGCAGCCGCCATCGCCGATCGGGCCGGCGACACCGCGGGCGCCGCGATCTACCAGGCCACCGCGGACTCCTGGCAGCGGCAGGTCGAGAAGTGGATGTACACCACGACCGGCAACCTGTCCGACGGCAGGTACTACATCCGGATAAGCGGCAGCGGAAACCCCGACGACGGTGCAAGCCGCTCCTACGCCAACGGCGCCGGAACCCACCTGGAGAACAGCGTGGTGGATGCCGGCTTCCTTGAACTGACCCGGCTGGGCGTCAAGGCGCCCAGCGACCCGTACGTCAAGCACTCGCTGCTCGCCGTCGACCAGTCGATCAAGGTCGTCACCCCGAGCGGGCCGGTGTGGAAGCGCTACACCTTCGACGGTTACGGCGAGACCGTCGACGGCGCGCCGTGGACCGGTGTCGGCATCGGCCGGCCCTGGCCGATCCTGACCGGCGAGCGCGGCGAGTACGTTCTGGCCAACGGCGGCAACGCGCTGCCCTATCTGCGCACCCTGGCCAACACCGCCAATGACGGTCACATGATCCCGGAACAGGTCTGGGACCAGGCCGACCCGACCAGCTTCGGTCACGTGTTCGGCAAGGGCACCGGATCCGCCGCGCCGCTGGCCTGGGCGATGGGCGTCTACGTCCGGCTGGCGCAAGGCATCAATGCGGGGCGTCCGGTCGAGACCCCGTCGGTGGTCGCCAAGCGATACGCCACCGGACACATTCCGCCGGCACCCAACCTGACCGTGTCCAGCCCGGCCGACCTGTCCACCGCGACCGGCCGCACCGCACACGTCACCGGCACCACCACCGCCAAGACGATCTACCTAGCGGTCAACGGCGCCAAGCAGCAGATCACCGTCCACGGCGGCGTCTTCGACATCCTGATCACGCTTCCCGCGATCAGCAACCAGATCGTCGTCGCCGCCGTCGGCCCGGGCGGCGGCACCGCCCAGGTAGTGCGCACCGTGCTCGCCTTCGGCACTCGGGTCGGCGGCCTCACCGATCCCAGCGGGGACGATAACGGCCCGGGCAGCTACGTATACCCGACCTGCGGCTGCTTCGCGCCGGGCGGCTTCGACCTGACCAACTTCGACGTCTACCGAGACGGCACCGACATCCGCCTGATCACCCGTGTCACTGGCCAGCTCACCAACCCCTTCGGTGGCAACGGCATCAGCGTGCAACGCCTCAACCTCTACATCCAGGACCCTGCCACCACCTCGACAACGGCTACCGCTGCGCTACCCGGCACCAACGTCGACACCGCCGGACCCTGGCAGCTGGCAGTGGTCGCCGATGGTCGCCACCAGACCGGTCAATGGAACCTCGGCGAGGGCGTCTACGGGCCAAATCTGTCCCGACTCGCCGACGCCGACCTGCAGGTCATCCCGGTCAGCCACCAGATCGTGGTCACCATCCCAGCGACCGTCTTCGGCACCACTGACCCGGCCGCAGCGAAGTACGAAGTGTCGATGTACAGCGACGCCGATGACGGCGAAGGCATCGGCAACGTCCGACCCGTCTACAGCCTCGACTGCTGGAACGGAATCAACTGCCCGTCGTTCATCCAAGCCTTCCGCTTCGGCGGCGGCGCCGGCATCTGGGATCCCAACATCGGCCCAAGCCAAGACACCGACACATCCGACCCCAACAGCATCGACATCATCAGCGGGTCCACATCGCAGTCGACCGTGCTCGACTGGACCAAGGGATCGCCAGTAGTCCTGCCCTACCTACCACTCGGCAACTGACGCCGCCCGACCCGCGAAGAGGACGCGAGGACCACCATGCGTTTCGCGGTCAATCAGCCCACACCCACTCGGAGACACCACCCACACCGCCGATCCTCGATCAGCGCGCCGGCCAGCCGCCCCCTTCCACACGGCCAACGCCGGCCAGATCGACGGCGATGGGTCTGTCGCCGTAG
>NZ_DASUHS010000188.1:0-2894 GCF_036273375.1 Mycobacterium sp.
AAATGGCGATGACGATGACGCGAGGTTTCCACCGCCGCGGAGGGGAACCAGCGTAAAAGATCTTCATCAACGGTCTTGACTATTGATCATGAGATTTGGGTAAGAGGGCCTTGCGGGGGTCCGGCCCCGGGTCGGTCGAGAGCGTGACGCCGAAGCCTGTCCGGGAACAGGCGACGTCAAGGAGGATGACCGATGGCACGACGATGGTTCGGGATCGCACTCGCCGCCGTGCTGCCCGCGGTTGCACTGTCCGGGGGTACGGCAGTCGCAGCACCAGACCCATCTGCCGGGGTCTCGGTGGTGGTCACCGACCTCGGCGCCCAGAAATACCTGGCCCCGCAGCCGGGCATGTCGTGGCAGCGCGGTTCGGCGCCGGCCGGACCGACGATCACCGTCGACACGACACGCCGGTATCAGGAGATCACCGGCTTCGGGGCGTCCTTCACCGACTCGTCGGCTTGGCTCATCGGCACCAAACTCGACGCGAGCCAGCGCGACGCGGTGATGCGTGACCTGTTCAGCGATCAGGGCATCGGGCTCAGTTTCCTGCGCCAGCCGATGGGCGCCAGCGACTTTGCGGTGAAGGGCAACTACTCCTACGACGACATGCCGCCGGGCAAGACCGACCCCACCCTGGCGCATTTCTCCGTCGACCACGACCGGGCATACATCATCCCACTGCTGCTGCAGGCACGGCGGATCAACCCACACCTCATCGTGATGGCGACGCCGTGGAGCCCTCCGGGGTGGATGAAGACCAGCGACTCGATGATCGGCGGCACCCTGCGCTCGGAGGCGTACCAGCCGCTCGCCGACTACTTCGCCAAGTTCATCGAGGACTACGCGGCGGCTGGCGTACCGATCCGCTACATCACGCCGCAGAACGAGCCGCTGTTCATACCGGGCGGATATCCGGGCATGTTTCTCAGCGCGACACAGGCGGATGACCTGATCAAGAACCACCTCGGCCCCACGCTGCGCGCCCACCAGCTGCCGACCGGGATCCTGGCGTACGACCACAATTGGGACGCCATCAGCTACCCGGAGACCATGTACGCCGACCCCGACGCGGCCGGCTACGTCGCCGGTACCGCCTGGCACTGCTACGGCGGCGACGTGATCACGCAGGCGGTGTCGCACAACAACTACCCCAACAAGCCGGCCTTCCACACGGAGTGCTCGGGCGGTGAATGGGAGGGCGACGCCCAGGCGGGCTTCGCCGCCGCGCTGGGCCTGGTCATCGACACCACCCGCACCTGGGCCAAGGGGACCATCCGCTGGAACATGGCGCTGGACGAGAACAACGGGCCGACCAACGGCGGCTGCGGCACCTGCCGCGGCGTGGTGACGGTCACCAAGGGCGCGAACGGCAAATGGACGTACAGCAAGACGGTCGACTACTGGGGCCTCGGCCAGGTGAGCAAGTACGTGCACCCGGGCGCTCGGCGCGTCGCGTCCAACTCCTTCGGCAACGGCGACGTGAAGGATGTCGCGTTCGTCAACCCCGACGGAGGGAACGTGCTGGTCGCCTTCAACACCGGAACAAGCCCCCGAACCTTCGGAGTGCAGTGGGGTAACCGCTGGCTGCGGTACACCCTCGCGGGCGGCGCCGCGGCCACGTTCACCTGGACGGGAACCCCGCTGGGCAGCACCGACCCGGCCGCGATCGGATCGGTGGACGTACCGTTCACCAACCCGGACGGCAGCCAGGCGCTGATCACGTTCGACGCCAGCATGCTGGCCGGGGTGGCCCAGGTCCGGGTCGGCAACCAGTGGCTCGGCTACACCCTGCCGACCGGCGCGTCGCTGTCCCCGAGCACCACCGAGGTACAGCTGCCTCGTACCGGGTGGACGGTGTCGGCGTCGGCGAGCAGCCCGGACGACCCGGTCGGCAACGCGATCGACGGGAACCCGGGGACCCGCTGGAGCACCGGCCACGGCCAGCAGCCGGGTGACTGGTTCCAGGTCGACCTCGGCTCGCGGCAGACGTTCGACCGGATCGTGCTGGACACCACCGGAAGCCCCGGCGACGGCGTGGTCCGGTATGAGGTGCAGATCTCCGACGACGGGACGACGTGGAGCGCGCCGATCGCCACCGGGCCGGGCTCGACGGTGACGACCATCCAGGTCCCGCCGGCCACCGGCCGCTTCATCCGGGTGACCGACCAGGGCAGTTCCGGCAGCTGGTGGTCGATTCACGAGCTGACGGCGCAGGCGCCCGGCGAGCCGGCCCCCGCCGCCGGGCAGAGCGGCGATGTGCAGCGCCGCACAGCGCAGCTGCCCGATGGCACCCAGTTGAACGTCGTGTACAACTCAGGGAAGCAGCTGGCGACGTTCGACGTCATCTGGGGTTCTGCGACCTATACGTACCGGTTGCCGGCCGGCGCGGCCGCGATCTTCACAACCCGTGCGGCGGCATAGCGGGAGGATGAACCGGACATATTATCCCCGGTGCATGGTTCGCCGCGGATTCGCCGCCACTTGCGGGCGACCTGCAGCAGTGCCGTCCCGCACCACGTCCTCGGCGTGGCCACGATCGCCGGTGAGCAGGCATGCCGTGCGCAGCAGCCCGGGCGAAGAGTCGCGCACGAACTCGTCGAAATCGCTGCCCAAGTCCACGCCGTTAGGACACCGTCTCGAATGAAAAGGTTTGGCCGCACGGGCATCCTAGGCCCGGGCGAACCGAGCATTCATCGGCAGTTCCGTGCATGTCGGCGCATGAACCGCCGCGTCGACAGCCCCCATAACGACGACTGCGGACCTGATCAACACCAAGAAGGCAGGCGCGTAATCGGCGATCGCGAAGCGGACGGGCGCGACAAGGAGGCGCGCGCATCGCCGTCGATCGGACGCGGCAACGGATCGTTGAGCCGGCGCGCGTTATCGGCTCAGAA
>NZ_DASUHS010000189.1:0-47117 GCF_036273375.1 Mycobacterium sp.
ACACCGATGTTGCCGAATCCGGAGGCCCTGCCCGGATGGGTGGAAGGAATTTCCGAGAGGACGGCACTGGGTGGGCTGGGCGAGGCTTCCGATGTGGCCGCCGTTATCGCCGGCGTCCTTGAATTGCCCTGGGTGACCGGCCAAATCGTGCATGCGGACGGCGGCTTGGCACTGCACAGCCCGATCGACGCGTACGGTCAACTGCAGCGGGTGCTGAACCGCTGGAAATAACCTCAGCTGACGCCGAAATCGATGATGCCCCGGACGATTTTGCCGTTGAGCAAATCGTCGTAGGCGTCGTTGACCTCGTCGAGGCGATAACGCTTGGTGATCATCTCGTCGAGCTGAAGCTGGCCGGTTTCATAGAGCCGGGCCAGCCGAGAGATGTCCGCCTTCGGGTTGCACGAGCCGAATATGGTGCCCGCCAAAGTCTTATTCATCAGGATGAAGTCTTGCAGGTCGATCTTGACCGACCGGGTCAGCTGCGAGGTCATGCCGGTGAGCACGCAGGTGCCGCCCTTGCGGGTGAGCTGCACCGCGTCACGAACGTCCCCGGCGGTGATCAACGACGGTGAGACCACCACGGCGTCGGCCATCACCCCGTACGTCAAGCCCCGCACCAGATCCAGCGCCTCGGCGATCGTGGCCGCGCTGTGTGTCGCGCCGAACCGCAGCGCCGACTTCTGTTTGAAGTCCACCGGGTCGACTGCCACGATCTGGGCGGCGCCGTTGATCCGGGCACCCTGGATCGCGCCCGTGCCGATCCCGCCGACGCCGATCACCACGACGGTATCGCCGGCGCGCATGTTGGACCGGTTCGCAACCGAACCGTAGCCGGTGGGGATGGCACAGGACAGCAGCGCGCTGGAAGCCAGTGGCAGATGTTGCTCGATCTTCACCAGTGAATTCGTCGACACCACAGTGTGTTCGGCAAAAGCGCCGATTTTTGCGATGTGACCCAGTCTGTGGCCGTCGGCGGTGTGGTGGCGGAAGGTGCCGTCGGTCGGCATCCCCGGGATCATGGTGCCGATCCCGACGTCGCAAAGGTACTCGACTCCACTGGCGCACCAACGACATTGGCCGCACACGGCGACGAACGACATCACCACGTGGTCTCCCGGCGCGAAGTCGGTGACACCGGGGCCGACCTCCCGCACGATGCCGGAGCCCTCGTGGCCACCGATCGTCGGGAACATGGTCGGCAGCCCCATCGATCGCATCACCTCATTGGGCGCCGACATGTCGCCTTTGAGGATGTGGTCGTCGGAGTGGCACAAGCCGGCGGCTGCCATCTGCACCAGGACCTCGCCGGTCTTGGGGGGATCGAGCTCGAATTCCTCGACAGACCACGGTCCGCCGACGTCGTGCAGGATCGCTGCGCGGCTTCTCATGCGGCAGGGGCGAACGTGACCGGAAGCTTGTTCGGCGATCGGAAGGTGAGCCCGACGATCTTGGATTCCTGTCCGGTTCCGTCGTCGGGCACGAACGCCAGATGTTCGACGCGGTCGAACAGGCTGTTCAGTATGACCCGCGTTTCCAGCCGCGCCAGGTGCATGCCGAGGCACATGTGGATACCGCCGGCGAAGGCGATGTGGGATTGGCGCGGCCGGCGGATGTCGAACGTATTGGGATCGGTCCAGCGACTCTCGTCGCGATTGGCCGAGCCCATACACATGTCGATCTGGGCCTCGGCCGGAATGGCCTTACCGCCGATTTCGACCTCTTCGGTCGTGGTCCGCATCACCATGGTCAATGGCGTTTCGAACCGTAGGCCCTCCTCGATCGCCATCGGGATCAACGACCGGTCCTGGGTGACCATCGCCAACTGTTCGGGGTGGGTCAGCAGCAGGTACAGGAGGTTGCCCGATGAGCGATAGGTGGTCTCCAGGCCGGCCGGCAGCAGCAACCGCAAGAAGGCGATGATGGCCTCGTCGGTGAGTTTCTCCCCGTCGATCTCGGCGGCAACCAGGTCGCCGATGATGTCATCGGTGCGCTGGCGCCGGCGCTGCTCGACTTGTTTGAGGAAGTAGCCGTGGAGCTCTTCGGCCGCGTTCAATCCCGCCACGATGTCGGTTGGAATCGAGATCAGGTCGAGGGAGAGTCGCCGAAAGAAATCCAGATCCTCAGCGGGCAGACCGAGCAGGGTCGAGATAATCCGCGTGGGAAATTCGAAAGTCAACGCCTTCACCAGATCGGCATGCCCGTCGTTCTTGATTTCGTCGACCAGCTGGTCGCAGACCGGCCCGATGACCGACGGTTCCCAGCGCTCCAGCGCGGTCGCCCGGAACGCCTTGGCCACGAGGTTGCGGTGATCGTGGTGTTCCCTGCCGCCCATCGCCAGGATGGTGTGTCCCATCACCAACCCGATCGTCTTGTCGTACGCGGCCGACGTGAAGATCCGGTCGTCGCGAAAGGCTTGGGATACACCGTCGTAATCGAACAGGACCCACTCGTCACTGGGCCGCAGCTCTTCCGGCAATTGGCTGTTGTCGGTTAGCGAACCGTGCCACACCGGGTCGGTGTGGCGCATGTGTTGAAAGAACGGGTAGGGGCTGGTTTCGCCGGTGAAATCGAGTGAAGGTATGACGGGCTGACCATTCGGGCCGGTGCTGAGCGTCATCAGCGCTCCTCCTGAAACAACCGATAAGGCCGTTCACGCGGACTGGATTGCGAGTGCCCGCGAAATCCACGGCGGGTGTGACCGAGCGGAAAATAGCTATCATAGTATAGATAGCAACGAAGCCCAATGGCTCGGGTCGCCGGGCGGACGGCGACGGATCTCCGGTGTGCCGAAGACCCACTGTCTATGGCCCCATTCGTATTGCGACCCCGGCCCGCCGGGCTCGCTTCGCGGCGCCGAGCACCTGGTGTGTCAGCGCCTAAAAGCGCAGGTCTACCTTGAAGGTGGTTTCCGGTAAGCGGCACCTTCCGGGACCGCCGATGAGCCCGCACGACGCGCCCGAAAAACGAGTTGATATGACGCAGACGAACCTGGCCCGGCCGCACGGCCTCAACCGCATCGATCCGGTGCTGCGCGATGCCGCCGTGAAGCTCGGCACCTTCGAATTCCGCGCCGAGACACTGCCGGCCGAGCGGGAACATGCCAACCTGCTGGCCGCGCAGCGCACCGCAGCGGCCGATATCACTGGCGTCTCCATCGATTCGCGATCCATCGCCGGTCCGGACGATCAGCAGCTGGGCCTGCGTTTGTATCGCGGCCGCACCGAATCCTCCGCGCCGCTGGTGCTGTACGCCCATGGCGGCGGATTCGTCACCGGGAACCTGGAAACCGACCATGCGCACTGTGTGGAGCTGGCCCGTGACGGCGGTTGCCTGGTGGTGTCGGTCGACTACCGGCTGGCCCCCGAAAATCCGTGCCCGGCGGGACTCGACGATGTCGAGGCGGCCCTGCGTTACGCCGTCGAGAACAGCGCGGAGCTTGACGCCGACGCCGGCCGCATCGCGGTAATGGGCCGCGATGCCGGTGCGGCACTGGTCGCGGGTCTGACCCAGCGCATGTTCGACCAGGAAGGTCCAGCGATCCGGATGCAGATCCTGCATCAGCCGATGCTCGATTCCGACGCCACGCCGTCGCGCCGCGAATTCCAGCGGACCCCCGGTCTGAACGGTCCGGCCGTGAGCCGGGCGTGGAACCACTATCTGGGCCACGCCGGCGCCAATGGTCAGCACGTTCCCGCGCACCGGGCCAACCTCGAAGGCCTGCCGCCCACGTTCGTCAGCTGCTCCGAGATCGATCCGTGCCGCGACGAGGCCATCGACTATGCCAACCGGCTGTTGCACGCGTATGTCCACACCGAACTGCACGTAATTGCCGCGACCTTCAATGGCTTCGACTCGATGGTCCCCGATTGGGTTGTTTCCCAGGAGAATCGGGCGCTGCACGCGCAAGCGGTGCGCCGCGTGTTCGCGATGTAGCGCAACCGCATTGCGGTGCACCAGGCGGTTGTGTCGTATCCCGTGGTCGACTGCCTCGTGCCGGCTTTTACCGACTGAGCTCCGGTATCTCTTACCGTATTGCGCGTTGCTAACATCAGAATCGCCAGCCAACCGAGGACCGATCGGGCGGATGATCAAACACTCAAACCGTGTCCGTTGCAGCCGCAGCGATCGAATGTCAAGGAGGATCCCCTCGGCACTATGACGACCCTCGACTCTCCCGAAAAGATTCTCTTCACCTCGACCACCCAAGCGTTCCTGGAAAAGGAAGCGCCGCTGCGCCGGGTCCGGGAGCTGCACGCCGCGGGTACGTCATTTGACCCCGGGTGGTGGCAGCGCGCCGCGGCGCTCGGCTGGACGGGTCTGCTCGTGCCGGAGGAGTTGGGCGGCGGAAGCGTTTCGGAGAACGGCTTCGCCGATCTGGCGATGGTTGCCGAGCAACTCGGCAAGACAGTGGCCCCCGGCCCGCTGTATCCGGTCAGCACCGTGCTGGCCGGGCTTGTCGAGTGCACAAACTCCGAGGAGCACGCCGACGCGATCGAAGCGCTGATATCGGGCGAAATCGTGGCGTCGTGGGCGGTCTGTGAGCCGGGCGAGGGCTGGGCACCGCTGAAGCCATCGGTCACGGCCACCGAAACCGACTCCGGTTACCGCATTGACGGTGTCAAGGACCGTGTCGAGGCGGGCGCGCAGAGTGCGGCACTGCTGGTCGTGGCGCGCTGCGGCACCAACTTCGCTGAGATTCGTCAGTTTCTTGTTCCGACGGACGCGCCGGGGGTCCGCATTGAGCCCCAGGAGTCGGTCGATCTGGTCAAGCAATACGCCCGGGTGCACTTCGACGGTCTCGTGGTGCCACGGCCGGCGGCCGTCGGCACCGCCGACGAGACGGCTGCACTCGTCGATCGACAAAGCCAGATCGCCCAGGTGCTGCAATGCGCCGAGGTGGTAGGTGCCTTGCAGACGGTGTTCGACCTCACCGTGCAGTGGGCGCTGGATCGACACACTTTCGGCCGTCCGTTGGCGTCATACCAAGCGCTCAAGCACAAATTCGCCGACATGAAGCTCTGGCTGGAAGCCTGTCGCGCGACCACCTCGACGGCCGTCGCGGACCTGGCCGCTCGCGCGCCGGAAGCGAATTTGTCAGCCAGCATCGCCAAGTCCTACGTGGGCGAGATGGCGGGTCAGATCGTGCAGGCGTGTGTCCAGATGCACGGCGGCATCGGCGTCACCTGGGAACACGACCTGCACCTGTACCTCCGCAGGATCACGTTGTACCGCGGCATGTTTGGAACGCCGGAGGAACATAATTTGCGCGTATACGAGTTCGAAAAATCGGGTCGTTCGGCGAAATGATGAAGACCCGATGACGTCGACCGAGTCCGTTGCCCAGTTCGCCGCCCGGGCCAGGGGATGGCTGGCGGACAACATGCCCGCCATCGACAATGAGGCCCCACCCGCCGCGCCGCGCGACGAGGAACGATCGTGGCTGAGGGCCAGAGAACTGCAAAAGCGGTTGTATGACGGCGGATTCGCCGGCATCTGCTTTCCCCGTGAATACGGCGGCCTCGGGCTGGACTACGAATACCAGAAGGCATTCGATGTCGAATCCCTCAATTACGAGATGCCGTTGATTCTCAACACCCCTACGTTCACCATCTGCTGCGCCACGCTGCTCGACACCGGCAGCGAAGAGCAGAAGATGCAGCACATCGCCGCGGCGCTGCGCGGCGAGGAAGTGCTGGTGCAGTTGTTGAGTGAGCCCAGCGGCGGATCGGACCTGGCGGGTGTTCTCACCCGGGCCGAGAGGCGTGGTGACCGTTGGATCATCAACGGCGCCAAGACCTGGAGCACGAGTGCGTTCGCCGCCGATTACGGCCTGTGTCTGGCCCGCACCAACTGGGACGTGCCCAAGCACGAGGGCCTGACGATGTTCCTAGTGCCCATCGCGCATCCGGGAATCACGTTGCGGCACATCACGATGCTGAGCGGTTCGACCGAATTCTGCGAAGAGTTCCTGGACGGTGTCGACGTCGGAGATGACGCCGTCGTCGGGGAGGTCAACGGCGGCTGGGCGGTGGCGTCCCGGCAGCTGTACCACGAACGCCGGGCGGTGGGGCAGGGGTCCGAGTTCGCCAGCGGCAGCGGCAGCGAGGGCGGCAATACGATTCCGGTTGACTACGTGGCGCTTGCGGAGAAGATCGGGCAAGCCGCCAACGAACGCGTGCACGAGATGGCCGGTCGCGCCCTGGTCCACCGCGCGGTAGCCGAGCAACTGATCGGGCACGTGTATCGCAGCGTCAGAGACGGTGTGCTGCCGCCGGCCGCCGGAACGCTCATCAGACTGTTTCACGCCGAGACCACGACCACCGATGTCGACACGGCCTTGGCGATCGCGCGAAGTGCCGGCGTGGTGGGGGAGTTGGGCGCCGGACTCGAAACGGGCCTGCGGTATTTATCCCGGCAGACCGTCGCCATCGGCGGCGGCACAACGGAGATGGCCCGCAACGTCATCGGCGAGCGGGTGCTGGGCTTCCCCCGGGAATACGCCGCCGACCGCGGGGTGCCGTTCAAACAGGTGCGGCACGGCGAGCGAGCCGACCGGGCCTAGCCTTCGGCGACGAGGTTCTCGGCGAGGCCGCTGACCACCGGGAGCTGCACCAGCGACAAGACGTGGTGCGCCGGGCTTCCCGGCGGGGCCACCAGCACATACTCGCTGCCCTGTCGGTGCGCCCGCTCGCGGGCGGCGGCCAGCGCGCTGACCCCCGCCGATCCGAGGTGGGTGACAGCGGTGAGATCGACCGTCAACGGTGCGACACCGGAACGGCTTTCGACGGCGATCTGACGGTCCAGGGTGGATGCGGTGTTGGAGTCGACGTCGCCACTGACCACAATGCGACCCGGTTCGCTGACCTCGGACACGAATTCTGCGCTGACCGACCGCCGATGGTTCGTCCGGGCGGCCACTGAGTACGTGACGAAATCGGCCGGCCGCGAAAGTCGGTGCGTCACGCTGGCGGTCGTCCCATCGGCTCCATAACTGACGTGCGCCTCCGACACCAGGGCCTCGGCCATGGCGAGGCCGCGGCCCCGGCCGGTCTCGCCCTCGCGGTGATCCTTCCACCGTCCATGGTCGGTCACCGAGGCGTGCAGGTTGCCATTTCCGGACAGCGTTGCCTCGACGACGATGCCGTCGGGAACCTCTGTGCCATAACCGTGCTCGACCGCGTTCTCGACGAACTCTGATATCGCGTGCACCACATCGGAGATGTCAACGGTATCGGCGCCGATCTCCGACAGCCATTGCCGCAGACGCGACCGTACCGTACGTGCGGCCCGGATGGTCGCATCCAGTGTCAGGTGCAGCGGTGCGGGCGGTGTCCGGCGTTGTGCCGCAAGAAGTGTCACGTCGTCGCTGTAACCCGTCGGACGCAGCAGCAATTCCAGTGTCTCCGAGCAGATCCGGTCGATCGACCGTTCCGACGATTCGATGACGAAGCCGCGCTTACCGCCGACGATATTCGCGGTCAGCTCGGCGAATTCGGCGGTGCTGGCGCCCAATGGCCGGCCGGGTCTTTCGATAAGGCCGTCGGTGTACAGCAGGATCGAGTCACCCACGTCAAGGAATTCGGTGCGTACCGGAAAGCCGGTGCCGCTGCCGAGCGGTCCGGCGCCGGAGGGCTCGAGATACCGGGCGGTGGCGTCCACCGTAACCAGTAGTGGCGGTGGGTGTCCGGCGGTGCAGTACCGGAATTCGCCAGTGCCGAAGTCGAGTGAGCCGACGCAGATCGTGGCCGTGTTCGAGCCGGGGACGTGCTTGCGGAATCGGTCGACCGCCTCGAGGGCTTCGGCGATCGGATATCCCGCCACGACCTGCATCCGCAGCGCGGTCCGCAGCTGCGACATCACCGCCGCCGCTTTGACGCCGTGGCCGACGACATCCCCGACGACGAGGACCAGCCGGTCCCCGAGGGGTATCGCGTCGAACCAGTCGCCGCCGGCCGCTGTGTCCTCCGCGGCTACGAGATACTGCGCGGTCACGTCCGCGCCGGGAATGATGGGCACCGACGGTGCCAGTAGCGCCTGCTGCATGACGGTGGCGGAATCGCGGACGTTGCGATACCGCTCGGATAGCTCCTCGAGGCGTGCTTCGGCGGCCATCCGCGTTTGCACCCGGCGCGTGACGTCGACGAAGGCCAGCTGTACGCCCTCGACCGAGCCATCCTCGGCCCGCCGGGGTGTGACGATGAAGTCGAAGAAGTGCTCCTGCGCGCGGCCCGCGCCTTCGAAGTCGGCCTGCACCCGCCATTCTGTGCCCGATTGGGGCTCACCGGTTTGATACACCTGGTCGAACATCTGAAAAATCTGTTGGCTCTCCAGCTCGGGATAAACCTCGCGTGCGAGTAGCCCAATTGGGTCAATTGGCGGACCGAGTGCGCGGTAAGCCGCATTGACCGCGACGAATCGGTGGTCCGGCCCCTCGAGTCCGACCAACAGCGCGGGAACATGCTCGAAGACGCGGCGTACGTCGTCTGCCGCACCGACGGTTCTGTCCCAGTCGTTTTCGGCCGCCACCTGGCCGTTCCTCCTAGCGGCCTCCGGGCAGCCCGCAAAGCAGGCCGAGTCGAAAACCGGGTCGAATGGGCTGACCTATTTGCACACGTAGTTGTTCAGATTAGCAATCGTTGTTGCATGCGTATTGCATCGGTTCGGCCCCGTCTCGTTGGTGTCGGCGAATTTAGGTGGCAATGAATTGACGGCTGCGAAAATCGCGACCCGCTAAACCGCGGAGCAGCCCGTTTGTGGGCGGTTGGGGGCGGGTATCTCGCACTCGTGGCCGATCTCGTCGCGCGACGCACGATGGCGCTCTGGCGGCGTCTCCTGTCGTCGCCGGTACTGACCTTGAACGGCTGGGTGGCGTTCAACCTGCCGCGCACGGTGACCGCGCTGGGCGGGGCGCTACTCACCGGGCTGGTCGCGGTGCACGCCTATGTGCTGATCACCAAGCCGGACTTGCCCGGATATTTCTACGCCTACGTGCTGGTACTGGCAGCGGCGTGCCTGGCCGCGGCGAGCGCCACGGTGGTCGGTATCAAACCTACTGTGCCCCAGGTCGGTTGGTATCTCGGCAGTTTGGCCTGCTCAGCCTTTCTCGTCGTATATCTGATCACTCGTTGGGTCAGCCTGCCCGGGCTCGCCACGGTGACCGGCCGGTGGGACTTTGCACCCGGAACATTGGGGATAGCTTGCGCGGCAGCATTTGTCGCCGTGCACACGACCGTGCTGTCGGGCATCAACGTGGCCTACCCGCGACGCCAGCAGTGGTACGACTGACGAGGCTCAGGCATGATGACCTTGGACTATCCGGTATGGCTGCGCATCGATCATTGGCTGAACGTTCTGTTCGTGACGCTGATTCTGCGTAGTGGTCTCGAGATTTTGGCCACCCACCCGAAGCTGTACTGGCACGACGACAGCAAGCCGGGCTCGGAGTGGGCACGCTTCACCCGAAAGGTGATGCCGCGGGACAGGATCTACGACACCCTTGACGAGGAAGAGGACTACAGCCCGTTCATTTCGTTGCCCGGCCGCGCGCAGCTCGGTGTGGGCCGTCACTGGCACTTTTTCGTGGTCATCGGCTGGATTCTGCTGGGCCTGTCGTACTACATCCTGTTGTTCGCAACGGGGCAATGGCATCGCTACTGGCCGGCCTCGTGGTCGATCTTCCCCGAAGCGTGGGACGACATCGTGACCTACCTGACGTTCAATTTGCCGCCGGTGTTGCCCGGTGAACCGTTGGACGCCATGCAGAAGCTGACCTACGCCGGGGTCGTGTTTGTTCTTGCGCCGTTTCAGATCCTGACCGGGGCCGCACAGTCTCCGGCGATCGAGGCCCGGTTCCCGTGGTACGTCCAAATGTGGGGCGGTCGCCAATGGGCCCGAAGCCTGCACTTCTTGGGCCTCGTCGCGTTCCTGGTCTTCATCGTGATTCACCTGTCGATGATTTTCTTCTGGGGCTGGGGAAGGCTCACCGCGTCAATGATCTTCGGCGCGGTCCGTAACACGTATTGGGCGACCACCATCTCGCTGCTGATCATCGCGGCGATCATCGCCGTCCATGTCGCGGCGACGATCTGGAGTCTGCGCAACCCACGGTCGGTGCAGCGCGTGCTGGGGGCGGTGGTCACCGCGGCTCGTCTGCTGTTGCTACGGCCGCTGAACTCACGGCAGAACTATCCGGCGCACAAAATCTCCAAGCAGCACCGTGTCAACGGCAAGCCGCCCACCAGTGCGGAATACAAAGTGATGGCGGTGCACAATTTCGTGGACTGGCGGCTGCGGGTCGGCGGGTTGGTGGAAAACCCGGTGACCCTGGACCTCAGTGCGCTGCGCGCGCTGGCCGAGTCGGAAACGCAATGTGTGATGCACAATTGCGTCCAGGGCTGGACCAGCATCGGCGAATGGACCGGAGTCCATCTGCATCAGCTCGTGGACTTGGTGCGGCCGCTGCCACAGGCACGCTACATCTGCTTTTTGACCATGCAGGACAACAGCACCGACGAGCCGGCGTCACACGGCGGAGGCCAGTTCTATGAGGTGCTCGACCTAGAGTTCGCCGACAAGCCGCAGACCCTGCTCGCCTATGAAATGAACGGGGTGCCTCTGCCCATCAAACACGGTGCGCCCTTGCGCCTACGGGTGGAAACTCAGGTCGGTTTCAAGATGGCCAAGTGGATCAACCAGATCGAATTCGTCGAGGACTACGCCGGGATCGGCATGGGCACCGGTGGCTGGCGCGAGGATCGCGTGTATTACGACAAGGACGTGGAAATCTGAGATGACCGAACGGGTGACCGACGGAGTCGGGGTGCGGCCTGAGCTGATCAGCTTGGACACGGTGGCCCACCATCGTGTGATCGAGCAGATCGCGGCGAAGGGCGGACACTGTGAAGCCTGCGGCGCAATGGATTTCGCCGTCGGCGACGCGCTCTACCTCGGATTCCTGTTCCTGAACGAGGATACCGACGCCTACATGGTCGCACTGACGTGCCGCAATCCGGACTGTCCCAAGCCGCGGACCGCGATCAGATTGCGCGACACAGACTTTCTCACCTACGCAGCATGCGATTCGGGCGCTTCCGGGCGCGACGCCCCCGGCTAGCCTGACCGTCCGTCGATCCCGGAAGTCGCGGCCGAGCCAGGTCGAATCGCTCTATCAGCGGCGACAACTCGCGAAGCTGGTCGCACAGCGATCGAAACCGCCGCTGATCGTCGTCGCCGAGTTGCCCTAGCGAATCGTAATGTGCCACGCGCGGCAGTCGTCCCGCAAGCGCGGTTCCCCACCTGATGCTCAGGTCATAGATCTGTTCGTCGTCGATGTCGTCGCGCTCGCCGAGTTGTTGGAGCGCCTCGATCTGCTCGGTGAGAATCGCGACGTCGTCATCGATATTGACCGGCGTCCCGTCGTGCGGTGCCACGCTCATCTGCCCTCCATCCGCCGAACGAAGTCCACGCTACGGGGCACACGCGTTTCGTCGCGCGCGGCTAATCGACGGTTATGTCGACGAGTACCCGATGGCGGTCTGGCTACACCGAACCGCCGTCGGGCAACGATCAGGCTGAGACCGGCTTTTTGGCCGGCGCGGAAACCTTCATGAGCTTCATCAAGTTGCCGCCCATGATCTTGGCGACGTCCTCTTCGGAGAAACCGGTGAGTTCGTCGACGAAAGTGATGGGGTCTTTCAGGCCCTCGGGGTGCGGCCAGTCGGAGCCGAACATCACGCGGTCGGTGCCGACCATGTTGACGATCTCGGTGAAGCGGTCTTCCCAGAACGGGGTGATGTACACGCACCGCTTGAACGCCTCGATCGGGTCTTCGGCAAAGGCCTGCGGCATCTTCTTGTAGACGCCCTTGAGGCCTTTGAAAAGATCCGGCACCCAGTCGGCGCCGTTCTCGATCGACAGGATCCGCAGCTCCGGGTTGCGCGACAGCGCGCCGTGGCACACCAGCGCACCCATCGCGTCCAGAATCGGCCGATGCCCCATCGCGAAGCTCCGGAACGCGGTTGGCTTGAACGGCAGGAACTCGTCACCGGGCTCCCACACGTTCGCGAATTCGGAATAACCGCTGTCCGAAGCGTGCATCGAGACCGGAATCTCGGCCTCGATGCAGGCCTGCCAGAACGGGTCGAACTCCTCGAGCCCGAATGATCGGCTGCCGCGGAAGCCGGGCACCGGCGCCGGGCGGACCAGCACGGTGCGCGCCCCGCGCTCGAGGCACCACTGGAGTTCTTCCAGTGCGCGGTCGACGATCGGCAGCGTGATCACCGGGGTGGCGAAGATGCGGTCCTGGTAGTTGAACGTCCACTGCTCGTGCATCCACTCGTTGAGCGCGTGGATGACGTCGTGGGTCATCTCCGGGTCGTCCTTCATGCGCTCCTCGACCAGGCTGGCCAACGTCGGAAACATCAGCGCGTAGTCGATGCCCAGCTCGTCCATGACTTCGAGGCGCGCGCCCGGCTCGCGGAAGGCGGGGATCGCCTTCATCGGCTCGCCGAGGATCTCGCGGTACGACTTGCCCTGCGCGCCGTTGCGGAAATAGTCCTCCTGGGCGCCCGGCTTGGCGACCTTCTCGAAGGTCGGGTTGGGGATGTACTCGCTGATGTGGCCGCGCACAACGATTTTGGTGCGACCGCGAACCTGCACGTAGTCGATGACGTTCTTGCGCTTGTCCGGAAGGTATTTGGTCAACGCTTCCTGCGGCTCGTACATGTGGTTGTCGGCGTCGAACACGGGAAAGGAAAGTTCGCGCGAGGGCATGGCGATCTCCTTGCAAAAGTCCGGGATTCTCACTGCGTGGTAATGACGTTACCACCTCTGCGTAATTAGGTGTACCGAGTCTGCGGCCCACTGGATGGCTCAGGCGTCCGGCCAGCTTGGAAGCTTTGGTGTGGTCCCCTCGATGACGGCGAAGTTGACGGTCGCCGTCGCCAGGAGCTCGTCATCGCCGTCGCCGTAGATGTCGATTTGCATGACCATCGCTCGCCGCCCGGAACGCAACATCCGGGGCACCGCGAACGCCGCGCCTTGCCGGACCGGCCGCAGGTAGCGGATGAACAGGTCCGCGGTGGTCATCGTGGTGCCCGGCTGCAGATAGTCCAGCCCGAATTGTCCCCCCGCCACATCCACGAGCGTGGCGATCAGCCCGCCCTGCAGCGCGCCGGAGGTGTTGACGACCGCGGGACTGACCGGCATGGTCATGGCGAATTCGCCGTTGCGGGTGCTGGGGCGCATGCCGATCTGGCTGAACAGCTCGGCCAGCGACGGGGCGGCCGATTCTTCGTCGGTGTCGCGGATGCCCAAGGCACGGCTGCAGAAGTCATAGAGCTGGCCGACATCGACAGGTATTCCGTTCAATTCCGAACCGAGCCAATGTAATCGGTGCGCACCCATCATCGTCTGCATGACGATGGCGGCCGCCGCGCCAACGTCCAAACCCGGGTTGAAGACTCCCTCGGTGATGCCCTGCCCGACGATGTCGCGAATCAGGCCGTGCAGCGGAGAGAGCACCCGGGCGTATTCGCGAGGCCGGGTCTCGGCCAGGTGCTGGTTGTAGAGAGTCAATGCGCGATTGAGGCTGTCCTGGGTGCTCGATTCCGGTTGCTGGCTGAGTCGGTCGATCAGCAATTTCAGTGCCGAGGTGCTGTCCAGGCCCGTGGTCTCGGCGCGCCACGTCTGCGCCGATTGGGCGATGGTTCGATCGAACAGCGCCAGCAGCAGTTCGTCCTTGCTATTGAAGTGTTGGTAGAAGGCTCGCAGCGACGTCTTGGAGCGCGCGACCACCTCTTGCACGGTGAAGTCGGTGCGTCCCGTTTCGCCCAGTATTGCGACGGCGGTTTTGATGAAGCCGTCGCCACGGGTGATCTCCGCGTCGTCTTCGTCCGCACCGGCCGTGGGCATCCCGTCTCCTCTGCTACCGCCGACCACCTCTGAGAATGAGGTTACCGTACTCCCGTCGGGAGTCGTGGGCTCAAAGTGGACGGTCTCAGTGACCGGTCAACGCGTCTAGCGACAATTCCATTTGCGCCGTCTCCTTTCGCCCTGGAACGCGAATAAATGCAGACTAGGCGCGACGGCAATCACATCGAAGTCTGACGAAGCCCACCGACACCGGTTGCGCGTGACGCGAGGATCGGCCAGGACTACCGTCGTCGGCGTGACGAGCGGCGATCACGAAATCCAGCGGATCATCGAGCAGGCGTTGGCAAGACTTGGGCCTGCCGAGATGCAGGCACTTGCACGGTTGGCTTTGGACGGCGTGACGCCTATGGATGCGCTGCTCGCTCAAGCCGCCGTCGCGCCGAAGGCCGCGTCGCGCGGACCCGGCGACCCTGCGGGTGCGGGCAGACCTGGCCGGTACGAAGCCGCCGGTGTGGCGGCAGCTCGAGCTCGCATCGGATCTGATGCTTGACGACGTACACGAGATCATGCAGGCCGCGTTCGGCTGGACAGACTTGCACCTGCACCGGTTCGGTTGTGGCCCTGCGTATACAGCCGCAAGACCGAGTACTACCTGTGCCCGTTCTCGGTCGACGAGGGCGACGAGGGCGTGCCGGAGGAGCAGGTACGGCTCGATGAGGTCCTCGTCGACGTCGGCGACAAATTGTTCTACGGATACGATTTCGGTGATGACTGGCAGCACGTGATCCGGCTCGAGGCCGTACTGGCGCAGAGGATTCGGCACCGCATCACAGCAACGTCGGCTTCTACGTGGTTGGCGCAGGATCCGACGTTCCGTTTTCAGCTCTCATGCTGAACGATCTTCCCAACCTGCACGTCACCGGTGCAGGCAGCAGCGGACAGTTCTTCCCGCGCTGGACCTACGAGAAGGCCGAATCCACCGAAGGCGAGCTAGATTTCGCCGCCGCCGCCTCCAACGTCGACGAGCACGGGTATCGGCCCGTCGACAACGTCACCGACGGCATCGTGAAGCTTTACCGCGCGGCCATCGGCGAGCAGGTCACCAAGGACGACATCTTCTACTACGTCTACGGCCTACTGCACGACCCGGACTACCGCGAAAAGTATGCGGCCGATCTGAAAAGATGCTGCCGCACATCCCGACTCCCGAAACGCAAGAGCGCTTCGAACAGTTCGCCGGCGCCGGCCGCAAGCTGGCCGAGTTGCACGTCGGCTACGAGTCGGCAGATCCGTATCCCCTTGACGTGCAACTGAAGCCAGGCGCCGACCCGACGGACCGCGAAACCTGGCGGGTCGAGAAGATGAAATGGGCGTCCAAGCAAGACCATTCGGCGATCGTCTACAACGCGAAGGTCACGATTGAAGGCATCCCCGAGGAGGCCGAGCGCTATATGCTTGGCTCCCGTAGCGCGCTCGGCTGGATCATCGACCGCTACCAGGTGACCACCGACAAGGCGTCTGGAATCGTCAATGATCCCAACGACTGGTGCGACGAACATGACGATCCGACCTACATCGTCGAACTCATCAAGAAGGTTGCCACCGTGAGTGTCGAGACCATGAAGATCGTCGACAGCCTTGAGACGACATGAACGGGTCGCTCGCGATGAATCGCTCGATAACTCCTGCAAGCGGGCCTACAGGCAAGCAGCGGGTTGTTAGCATGGGGCGGTGGCGGGGGCTGATGACGTTACGACTCTTGGACAGCGCATACCATGCACTGAAACGTTATGCCGGCCTCGACAAGGTGCCGATCGACTCGACCGTTGAGGGCGTAGTCGACATGGCCGACATGCGGAGACGCTGCGCGGAGCATGACCAATGGGAGCAGGTTAAGGTCGATCTCGGCTGGGCATGACCGCGTATCGAATCGAGTTGCGCCCCGCGGCAGTCCAGAGCCTTACGCAAACTGGACCCGCAAGCACGGCATCGCGTTCAGGGTGCCATCGGGCACTGCTTGCCCGAGATCCGCGCCCCCGATCACACCCCGGCGCGGGTTGGGCGGCCGAGATTTGTCGTACCCGGCTGCTTTGATGAAGTTATGTCTTCGACCGCCTTGCCTGCCGCGGCAGTGAGCCCTGCTGAGCGTGTTGGGGTGTTGTTCGAGGAGTTGGCGGAGTTGGCCGGTCAGCGCAACGCGATTGATGGGCGCATCGTGGAGATCGTCTCCGAGCTCGATCGCGACGAGCTGTGCGGGGCCACGGGCGCACGGTCGGTCGCGGCGCTGGTGGCCTGGAAGCTCGGTTCGTCGTCGGCAAACGCCCACTCGATCGCCACCGTCGCGCGCCGACTCGAGGAGTTTCCGCGCTGCGCGCAGGGCATGCGGGAGGGTCGCCTGTCGCTGGATCAGGTCGGCGTCATCGCGGCGGGTGCCGGTGAGGGATCTGATGAGCATTACGCGCAGTTGGCGCGGGTCGCCACGGTCAACCAGCTGCGCACCGCGGTCAAGCTCGAACCGCCACCCGAACCCGATTCCCGGCAGCAACCGCAGCCCTCGATCACCAAGAATTCCACCGAGGAGTTGACCTGTTGGCGGATCAAACTTCCACACCTGGACGCGGCGAAATTCGACGCGGCGCTGGCGTCTCATCGTGAAGCGCTGATCGCCGAATGGAAGCACGATCACGGCGATGACGACCGCGCATCAGATCACAAGCCCCCGTTGCCTACCACTGGCGAGGCGTTTATGCGCCTGGTCGAGGCCGGATGGGATACCGAGGCGGCCCGCCGGCCACACGGGCATCACACCACCGTGGTGGTGCACCTCGACGTTGCCCAGCGCGCCGCAGCACTGCACCTGGGTCCGCTACTCACCGATGCCGAACGCCGATACCTGACCTGTGATGCCACCTGTGAGGTCTGGTTCCAACGTGACGGCGAGCTCATCGGCACCGGCCGAGCAACCCGCCAGATCAACCGGCGGCTGCGCCGTGCACTCGAGCACCGCCATCCCAGCTGCGCGGTTCCCGGCTGCGGGGCGACCCGCGCTCTGCACGCACACCACATCCGGCACTGGGAAGACGGTGGTCTGACCGAATTGTTCAATCTGGTGTTGGTATGCCCGTATCACCACCGACTGCACCATCGGGGCGTCATCACCATCGCCGGACCCGCAGACGCTCTCACCGTCACCGACAGCTCCGGCCGATTACTGAGCCCGGGATCGCTGGCGCGCCCGCCAACTCAACCCCCGCCCGCCGTCGGGCCGTGCCCCGGGCCCACCGGCGAGCGCGCCAACTGGTGGTGGTACGAACCCTTTCAGCCGCAGCCACCACCGACAATCAACTGGTGAGCAGCGTCGTATCGAAGCTGAAACAGGTTGAAGCATAGAGAATTTCGTTTGCGCTATCCGCTGCCATCGGACCCCGCTAATCAAGGCCGACAACCAGGCCCGCAACGCCGCCGACCCGATACCCGGGGGCCTCATCAAGATCCCCGCTGACATGCGCACTGATTTGAGCCAAGTCGCGTTCAGGGTGTCGTCGCACTGCTTGCCCAAGACCCGCGCCCCCGAGGAGCGCGGGCACTGCGGGATTAGCCGGGCCTTCGTGTTCGTGTGGCCGACTATCTAATCATCTGCACGGTGGCGTGGCCTGGCCAAATCCAATTAAGCACCATACTTGTGCACCGGTATTCTGGTGCATAAAAATGCTACATTTTCTGGGTGGCGGGTGGATACCAGGTCGAGATCGAGACCAGCGCGGCGAAGCAGATCCAACGCCTGCAGCGTCACGAACAGAAGCGAGTGATGGTCGCGATCCAGTCGCTGGCTAGCGAGCCTCGTCCGCATGGCTGTGTGAAGCTGTCGGGCATCGACGCGGCATTTCGAGTACGGGTCGGCACCTTCAGAATCGTGTACATCGTCGATGACGGGCTGCGGGTCATAACCGTTACTCGCGTGGGCCACCGGAGGGAGACCTATAGATGAGCGTGTTGATTGCGATCAGCAAGGCGCGGGCCAGGCTGTCGGAGCTGGTGCGCGTTTCGCATGACGATGACGTGGTGCTGATGAACCACTCGACGCCGGCCGCAGTGATCGTGTCGGCTGACCGTTACCAAGCGATGCTGGAAGAACTCGAGGACCTCAAGGATCGGCTCAGCGTCCACGAACGCACCGATGTGACCATCTCAGCGGACAAACTGGCTGTCGAACTCGGATTGAACACCTGATACCGACCACTCTCATCCGCCCCGAGCCGCGATCATCGCAGAGCGGTTGACCTTGGTTGCCGCGGTGCGCGGGATGGCGTCGACGAACTCGACGGTCTTGGGTGCCTTGTAGGGGGCCAGTCGGCTCTTGGCGTACTCGATGACCTGCTGTTCGGTCAGCGGCGGGACGTCGTGGGCGTCGGCGAGCTCTATCACCGCGTGCACTCGGCGCCCCCACTGGGGGTCGGCCAACCCGATCACCACCACATCGGCGATGCCCGGATGGCCCGCGAGCGCTGACTCGACCTCCGCCGGAAAGACATTGGCGCCCCCGGTAACGATCATGTCGACGCGGCGGTCAACGATGTAGAGGAAGCCGTCCTCGTCGAGGTGGCCGATATCGCCGGCGGAGCGGAAGCCGTCCTCGGTGGACGGCAGGGGTGCCGCACCCCCTAGATAGCGGGATCCCGCACTCATCGGCGCGCGCAGGTATATCTCGCCGTGTTCACCGGGGCCAAGCGGTTTCGCTTCGGCATCGAGAATGCGAATCTCGGTATCCCGGAAACCACGGCCGACACTGCCCGGGTGGGCGAGCCACTCGTCGCCGCGCAACGCGGTGAGTCCGAGGTTCTCGGTCATGCCATACGCCGACACGATCTGCTCCGGACTTAGGAGTTCGAACCAGGTGTGCATCAGCGACGGCGGCATCACCGCGGCGCCCTGCAAGATGAAGACGACGCTGGACAGGTCTCGCTGCCGGACGTCCGGCCGGGCCGCGATGCGCGCCAGCATGGTGGGCGTGGCGGTGAAGTTAGTGATCCGAAATCGTTCGATCACATCCAACACCAGTGCGGCGTCGAACTTTTCGAGTATGACAAGGTGGTCGCCGGCCAGCAGGAAGAAGAAGGTGGCAAAGCCGTTGGTGTGATACATGGGTGCGGGCACCATGATGGTCTGCGGCTGCGCCACCGACGTCCAGTTCGATAGAAATGGTTCCCCATGCTGAGGCGTCCACAGCGATGGTGCCAAGCTGAGGATCACTTTGGGTACGCCGGTCGAACCGCTGCTGCAGATGCCGTTGACGTGAGGGGAAACGGCGATGGGCAGCGTGCTTGCGGACTCGCCGGCCGCGCAAGTCTCCAACTCCCAACGCGTCCTTTCGTCGACCACGACGGCGGGGTCGATCACCTCGCGCACCCGGTCTCGCTCCCACTCGGGAAGATCCCAGTGCATCGGGACGGGGACTGCGCCGATCTTCCAGCACCCCAGCGTCGCCAGCACCAGATGTAGCGAGTTCGGAATGCCCAGTGCCACCAGGGAACCCGTTTGCGCGCCCAGGCCGGCCAGCGCCCGTCCCCACTGGTTGGCACGGGCATCGAGTTCGCCGAAAGTCAGCGACTCCGCGGCGCCATCGAGTGCGACAATGGTGACGCCTGTATCGTCGCGGCGTTGTTCAGCGAGCTCGTGCAACTTGGTCGCGAATGGGACTCCCTCGTCGAACGGGTTGGGCGTCACCGCGGCCGCGGGGGATTCGGTCACGCCGATACCGGGCCGCTGAACAGCGTCTCTAATGACCCATCCGACACACAGGGCATCAGCCGCAAGGCGAGTTCCTCGGTGCCCAGCGGCAATCGCATCAGCGGTTGGGTGTGCCGATCGAGCACGCTGACGTCGGACTCGTCGCAGAAGCCCAGGGCTCCGAGCAATTGGTGGGACGACCGCATCACCTGTCGTGCCGTGTCGGCGGCCTTGAGCCGAAGGATCAGGGCATCCGCCGAATGGATCTGCGCCGGAAGTGATTCCGGGCGGCAAATGGTGTACTTCGCGAGTTCGTGCAGTCCGCGGACCGCGACGGCCGCATCGGCGACGGCGAACCTGACCGCCTGAAAGTCCGCGAGCGGCTTGCCGAACTGAATCCGGGCGCGCACATGCTCGGTGACAATCTGCAACGATTGCTGCACCGCTCCCAGAATCCGCCATGATCCCAGCACGAGATGAAGGTTAACGTCGGCGGCGGGCACGGTTCCCTCGGGTGCGCTCAAGGTGGCCGGGACCAGGAACGGCCCCAGCTTGGCGCCGGTCCGCGAGGCCGGCTGTGGCCGGTACCGATTTCCGTCCAGGTCCGCCGCTACCCAGTCACCGGCGAGATCGCCGTGGTCGATGCGCGGGGCTTTCGGATTGACCAGGGCCAGGCGCGCGCCATCAATCGCCAGCAGCTCCTCCACCAATGGGTAGGGAAGCACCGTGGCGCCGGCGGCCTGACAGAGCACGGCCGCGGCCAGGAGGTCATCGGGCGCCGAGCGCACGTCGAGGTCGAACGCGCCGACATCGAGCAGCGCCGCGCGCGCCGCATCCCGGATGTCGTCGTCGGCCTCGGCGCGCAGCGCGGCCGGTGGTCCGCCCAATCGGGTGAGCCGCTTGCCGGCGACGGCGGCGAAGTCGCTGACATCTTGTGGTAGATCGGTTTTCACCTGTGTTCTCCCAATACGTCTCGTGCCACCAGCATGCGCTGCACCTCGATAGTGCCCGATGCGACGGTGGCCGCCTGCGCGTAACGCCAGTGGTCTTCGATGGCTCCGTGCAGTGCCGCGGAGCTTCCGCTGTCCAGCGCCGTCGGGCCCAGCACGTCGAACAGCAGCTCGGCGACGAGTTGGTCGCACGTCGTGGTGATGATGCGCGCGGCACTGGCGGCCGCTCCCGCCGACGGGTCGTCCTGCAGTGACACGGCGCGATACGCCAGCAATCGGGCGACCCGTAGGTCCACGAGTGCCCTCACCCATCGGGTGCGGATCGTTTCGGGCAGTTGATCCCAGTCGTCGCCGAGTTGGGCCCGCATCCGTTCGAGCAGCGATTCACAGCGCGCGTAGCGTGCGATGCCCACTCGCTCGAAAGCCAGAGCTTCGCGCATCACCCGCCATCCGTCGCCGACCTCGCCTAGCACATCGCCGGGATACGCCTGCACGTCGTCCAGGAACATCTCGTTCAGGTGGTGCGGTCCCAGCATCGACGGGATCGGTCGGACGGTGAAACCGGCCCGGTCCATCGGAATCAGAAACAGGGTGAGCCGCTTGTGTTTTGGAGCGTTGGGATCGGTGCACGCCGCCAACACGCACCACGATGCCATCTGCGCGTACGATGTCCACACCTTCTGGCCGGTGATGCTCCACCCGTCACCGTCGGCAACGGCGCGGGTACGCAACGACACCAGGTCGGTTCCGGCCTCCGGCTCGGAAAAGCCCTGGCACCAGATCACATCTCCGGAGGCGATGGCCGCCAGGTGCTTGGTCTTCTGCTCGGCCGTCCCATACCGCATCAGCGCGGGTCCTACCCAGTTGATACCCATGTACTGCGGACCGCGCGGCTCGTGCTGGGCCCACATCTCCTCGCGCAGCACCGTCTGCTGCCAGACCGAACCGCCGCCGCCGCCATGCTCTTTCGGCCACGCCAGCGCCAGCAGCCCCTCCGTCGCCAGCAATTTGCAGAACGTCTCGGTGGTGGCGAGGTCCTGCGGGTTCTCGGTGCAGGCACCCAAAAAGTCGGCCGGGATGTGGTTGGCAACCAGCTCGCGCAGATGGCTGCGCAGTTGCCCGGCGTCGTCGCCGAGGTCGTAATCCATTGTCGTCATCCCTTCGGCAGCCCGAGCAGCCGCTCGGCGATGATGTTGCGCTGAACCTCCGACGTTCCGCCGTAAATCGTCGCGGCCAACGCGTCCTGACGTTCGAACAGCAGATCCGGATCGGTGGCCGAATCGGGGCCCGCGGCGGCCGCACTCAGTTCCCAAACACGCTGCAAGGTAAGCGATCCGAGTAGCTTCATGGTGTCGGCTTCCGGGCTGGACCGTCCCGCGAGTTCATTGCCCAAAGCGCGATATCCGGTGGCCCGCAACGCTTCAGCGTCCGCCAGCAGCGAACCGAGTTCGGCATACACGTCCTGGCTCGAGTCCGCCGCGCCGGCATCACGCACCGAATCGAGTCCGCGTTTGATCTCGACCCAGTTCATGATCCAGATCATCTGGCGTTCATGGTGCAGCGACGACAGGGCGACAGTCCAACCGCCGTTGAGCGGCCCCAGCAGATTTTCGGCAGGCACCTCGACGTCGTCGAGGAAGACCTCACAGAACGTTTCGTCCGAGATCGACGCCATCCGGATGGGCTCGACCCTTACTCCGGGCGATTGCAGATCGAGGATGAGGCAGGAGATACCGCGGTGTTTCGAGGCTTCGGGATCCGTGCGGGCATATAAGGTGCACCACCGCGACACGTGTGCCTGGGTGGTCCAGATCTTGTGGCCGTTGACCCGGAATACGTCGCCGTCGCGCTCCGCGCGGGTCCGCAGACCGGCGAAATCCGACCCCGCTTCGGGCTCGGACATGCCCAGCGCCCACCACTCGTCACCGCGCAGCAGCGGAACGAGCAGACGCTCGATCTGGGCGGCCGTGCCGAACTGGCGAATGCCGGGCGCGGCCACCCCGGGACCCTGGACATTGGGCAGCTTCGGTGCAGACCGCAGTGCCGCCTCGATCCGGACTTCCATCGCGTCGCGCAAGCCCAGCGATCGACCGCCGTGCTCGCGGGGCCAGGTCGGCTGCAACCATCCGGCCTCGAACGAGGCGCGCTGGTACTCGCGCCGCAATCCCAGATCCCAGCGGTACCGCCGATAGTTCGCGTAGTAGTCGTCGGGCAGGAACTCCGCCAGCCATGCGCCGAATTCCGCCACCACCGGGCTCACGTGGCACCACCACAGAATCGCCGGCCCACCTCGTAATACAGGGAGCGGCTGTCACCCAGTATGGCGGCGCCCTGCCAGGCGCGCCTGACATAGAGATGGGCGTCGTGTTCCCAGGTCTGACCCAGGGCGCCGTGTACCTGGACCGCGGTGCGCGCACAACCGACCGCTGCGTCGTTGGCCGCCGCTTTGGCCAGCGCCGCGGCGGTCCACACCTCGGCGGGTGGCGTGGTCGGATCGGCGAGCCGGGCCGCCGCCGCGTAGGTCAGGCTGCGGGCGCGTTCGACGCTGACGTAGTTGTCGGCCAGCGCGTGTTTGATGCCCTGGAATGCGCCGATGGGCTGGCCGAACTGGCGCCGTGATTTCGCGTACTCGACCGCGCGGTGCAACGCGGCGCTCGCCACGCCGAGAAGGTCGGCGGCCGAGGCCACCCAGGGCGCCGTCAGTGCCGATTCGAGGTCAACCGGTGCAACCGCGATGGGCTCGGTGTCGATCTCGACGCCGGCCAACGGCTGCGCGGGATCGGTGGAATCGGCCGCCGGCACCACGGTGACCCCGGCGCCGCAGCGAGCGACCGCTGCCACGGTGTCACCGTCATCGGAGCGAGCCAGCGTCACGACGAGTTCGGCGCGCGACAGGTTGGGGACGGCAACGGCCGCGCCGCGCAGCCGTCCCTGACACAGTGTCATCGGAGCCCCGGGCAGTCGCGCACCTTTGGCGTGTACGGCCAGGGTGGCCACGACACCACCGGCAATGTCGGTCAGCACTGAGTCGAGCCCACTGTTGCGCAACACACCCGCGGCCAGGCCGACGCTGCCCAGCAACGGAATTGGGGCGATGGCGGCGCCGCATTCCTCGAGAACCACGGTCAGCTCGACCGGTCCGTAGTCGCCGGTGTCAGGTGCGGCGAGCTCGGTCCAGCCGAGGTCGACGACGGTCTTCCACAGAGTGCGCCAGCGGTCGGGATCGGTGATCGCTTGACGCGCGGCGTCGGGCGGGCACTCCGCACGTAATATGTCGCGTACGGTGTCGCGCAGCGACAGCTGCTCCGAGTTCAGTCCGACATCCATAAGACCTCTAACATAGTAAAGATAATAAACTAGCCGTGCCGTCGCAATCGCACGGATCCCGAGGCATAGGTGGCGCATGGCCGAGTGGTATCTGTTCCTGCCGCAGGTGAGATTGTCGGCGGCCGACATCGCGGACCGGGCACGTCACGCCGAGGCCAGCGGCTTCGACGGGATCGCCTTCATCGATCACCTCGAGGCCCCCGGGCTGCCCAACGAAAGCATCTGGGAGGCAATGGGCATTGCCACCTGGGTGGCGGCCAAGACCGAACGGCTGCGGATCGGTCATCTGGTGCTGTGTGACGCATTTCGGCATCCGGCCGTGCTCGCCAAACAGGCCGTCACCTTGTCGGAGGCGTCGGAGGGCAGGTTCGAGCTCGGCCTGGGAGCGGGATCGTGGCCCGCGGAATTCGCGAGATTCGATGTCGGCCAAGAGGATCCGCGGGCCAGGGTCGAGCAACTCGGCCGCCACCTGGAACTGATCGGGCAGTACTGGGCCGACGGCGACCAGCAATCCGGCCCGGCTCCGCAAGCTCCGCGTAGGTCGTACCCGATACCGCTGGTTCTGGGTGGGAGCGGACCCAAGATGATGGAACTCGTTCGCAGATACGCGGATTGGTGGAATCTGCCGGCGAACCAGCTCGACAGGCTGTCGAAGCTCGCCCCGGCGGCGGGGACAGCTCGGATGTCGATCCAGCAGATGGTGGGCTTGGTGCGATCGGGCAGTGATCCGGACACCGTGCGCGAAGTGAGCGCCCGGCGATTCGGCAACCTCGGGTCCGGGCTGGTCTGCGGCGATGCCGACGAGCTGATCGGGCACTTCAGTGGTTTGGCCGCCCAGCGGGTCGAGCGGTTCTACGTGTGGTTCGCCGACTTCGCCGCACCGGACTCCCTGCACGAGTTCGGCGAATCGGTGATCAAAGCCTTCCCGGCGCCGTAGACCTCAGCCTCGTTGCGCGCGGCGCCGGGCTTCAGTGGGAACGACCGGCGGTCGCGCAAAGGGGCCGCGCTTTACGGCCGACAGCCGGATCTCCGGCAGATCGACCGACGAGTCGACGGTGTCCAACCAGGCAACCGTCTCGGCGACGTCCGACACTCCGATCGCGTACATCTCGAAGGGGACGTCCTGCAGCATCTCGGTGGCCACGGGTCCCGGGGTGACGATGTGCACGCTGATGCCGTCGCGGTCGACTTCGAGGGCTAAGGCTCGAGCGAACGCATTCATGCCGGCTTTCGAGGCGGAGTACGCGGTGCGGGCCGGCATCGGCTCGTGTGCCGCCGATGACGAAATGAACACCAGCCGCGAGCCCGCTGTCATTTTCGGCAGCACCGCAGAGGTCACCACGAAGCACGAATCCAGGTTGGCCGACATGATGACTTGCCACTGCTCGAAGGTCTGCTTGCGCGCGTAGGTGCCGCCGAGCGCGCCGGCCGCATGAACCACGAGGTCGATTGTCTCCAATGTGCTTATCGCAGAGGCGAATCCGATGGGATCAGACGCGTCGGCCACGATGTGGCGGGCGCCGATCTCCTCGGCGGCTGAGCGTAACGGGGCCTCGCGGCGCGCCGAGAGCACCACGTCATAACCGCGCTCAACCAGCTTGCGGGCACATCCTTTTCCGATCCCGCCGCTTCCGCCGGTGACTAATGCGGTTCGCATGACCGTTGCAGGCCGCTCGTCAGGAGTGCCGAATATCTCGCGGCCGCGACAACGCCTGCGGGGAGAGCGCATAGATGCGTTGATCGTGCTGACCGGAGAGGACGTAGGTCTGCGTGTCGGCCAGATGGCGACCCGCGATGCGGCGGGCCCGGTCGACGTTGCCCTCCGCGATCGTCTCGGTCAGCTTGACATGTGTGTTGAGCACCGCGCGGCGCTGGGCGAGCGACGGGTAGGTGCCACGCGACGCACTCTCGTCGGCCCACTGCCGTTCGTGACTGCTCCACAATGTCTCCAGGCTCCCGACGACCGCGATGATCGTGTGATTGCCGCAGCCGCGCACGACCAGGTCATGGAACTCACGTCCGATCTCAGTGAAAAGCCGTCCGTCGTCCAGGTTTTCGGCCATTGACTCATTGATCCGCGTCAGCTCCGGCACCAGCGTGTCCGCCCGGTCCGGTCGGCGGGCGGCCAGGGCGGCGCAGGCGGGCTCGAGTTCCTGCAAGGCCATGCCGAGGTCGGCGACCTCGACGCACTCGCTCTGCAGCAACAACCCGAGCATGTAGGCGGCGCTGGTCTTCGCCGGGGCGTGGACGACGGCACCACCACGGTTGCCGCGCCGCACCGAAACCAGGCCTTCGGTCTCCAGGATCCGCAGGGCTTCGCGCAGGGAGACCAAGCTCACGTTGAACTGTTCGACGAGCACCTCTTGGCGCGGCAAGAGATCACCGTCGGCGAGCTCGCCGTCGATGATCTGACGGCGCAACTCGTCGGCTACGATTTCGGCGATCCGCGGCGCCGACAACCGGCGCCGGGCGTCGGGGCCAATTCCCAAGGCGGTCATCCGATCCTCGAAACACATGCAACTCGCTGGCTTAGCTATTTTAGCAGTAATGATATAAATAGCTTCTCTGGTCGCTTGTCGATCGGAAGGGCGGGTGCACTTGAGCGAGCGGTCCGAAAGCCGGCCGACACCGCTACACGATTTGCGTGTCGTCGAGATCAGTGACCGGATAGCGGGCAGCTATTGCGGGAAGCTGCTGCGCGACGCCGGCGCGCAGGTGCACAAAATCGAGCCGCAGCAAGGGGATTGGTTACGACGGTATTCCGCCAGTGGTTCCTCGATCCCCCAGGAACACAGCGCACCGTTTTTCAGCTTCCTCAACGCGGGCAAGCGCAGCATGACTTTCGCTGCAGACTCACAGCGCTACCGCGACGAATTGGCCGGCGCCGACGTCGTCGTTGTGACCGCCGGGCGGGCGCGCGCCGCGGCGCTGAGCGTCGACCCGCAACAACTGCTGGACCACTCGCCGCGGGCGATCATCGTCACCATCTCCGACTTCGGCTGGACCGGACCCTACGCAGACCGGGCAGCCACCGAGTTCACCTTGCAGGCATGGGCGGGTTCGCCCGGCTTCCGCGGCGACCCCGCCGGGCCGCCGATCTCCATCGGTGGTGATCTCGGCGAGTACATGGGTGGCGTGTTCGCCGCGTTCGGCGTACTGGCGCTGCGCCGCCGCGTCGAGCACGACGGGCCCGGCGAACACCTGGACCTGTCCATGCTGGAGGCGATCACCACGATGCAGAGCAGCGAATGGCTGCATTCGCAGCTGCTGCGCGTCCCGCCGATCAGCCGCACCACCGAGGTGCCGTCGATCGAACCCGCCAAGGACGGCTACGTCGGGATCACCATGGTCACCGGTCAGCAGTGGCTCGACTTCGCCGCGATGGTCGAATGTCCGCAACTAGAGGAGATTGAACAGCTGCGGTTTCAAATCGGCCGGTGGCAATACCGCGACCTGATCCGCGAGCAGATCCACCCGTGGCTGGCCGAACGGACCGTCGCGGAAATCGTGGAACTCGGACAACTGTTCCGGCTGCCGATCGCCGCGCTGGGCAACGGCTCCACCATCCGGGAGCTGGAATACGTGCGCGAGCGCGAGGTCTTCACCCGCAACCCCGCCGGGTTCGATCAGCCCCGGCCGCCCTGGCTGATGGCGGTGTGTGCGCCCGCACCGGTGGATGACACGCCACTTCTCGGTGAGGCTGACGACGAATCCCCTTGGCGCCGTGCGGAACCCGATGCTGGACCGGCGCCGGACGGGCTACCGTTGGCCGGTGTGCGCATCGTCGACCTCACCGCATTCTGGGCCGGCCCCGCGGCGACACATCTGCTGGCCGCCTTCGGCGCCGACGTCGTCAAGATCGAGTCGATACAGCGTCCCGACGGCATCCGATACTCGGGCGGGATGCGCAGCGACGTGGACGACTGGTGGGAGTACGGCTGGGTGTTCCACGCGATGAACACCAACAAGCGTTCGGTGACACTGGATTTGGGATCCGAGCAGGGACGCCGTCTGTTCACCGAGCTGGTCGCCGGCGCCGACGTCGTGATCGAGAACTTCTCGCCGCGGGTGATGGAGCAATTCGGGCTCACCGACGACGTGCTGCGCAAGGTGAACCCGAAACTGGTGTTCGCCCGGATGCCCGCGTTCGGCGTCGAAGGGCCGTGGCGGGAACGCGTCGGGTTCGCCCCCACCATGGAACAGATCGCCGGCCTGGCCTGGGTGACCGGTCTGCCGGAGGCCCCGCCGGTGACGCCGCGTGGGGCCTGCGACCCGCTGGCCGGTGTGCACGCCGCGTTCGCCGTGCTGGCCGCGCTCAACTTCGCCGAACGCACCGGGACGGGTCAACTGGTCGAGCTGCCGATGCTCGAAACCGTGCTCAACGCCACCGCGATCCAGGCGATCGAGTCCGAAGTTTTCGGGGTGACGCTGAGCCGTCGCGGCAACCGCGGTCACAGCGCGGCCATCCAGAACATCTACCGGTGCGCGGGATCGGACGACTGGATCGCGATCACCGTTCGAGACGACGCGCAGTGGCGGGCGCTGGTGGACCTGATGCAGCGACCAGCTTGGTGTGACGACGAGGAGCTCTCCACCATCGCCGGGCGCCACAGTCGAGCCGACGAAATCGATCGCAGGCTGGCGGCTTGGTTCGCCGGGCAGCCACTCGCCCCGACAGTGGAGCGGTTGGCCGGTGCCGGTGTTCCCGCGGCTCCGGTGGTGTCGCCGTCGCTGGTCACAGATAACCCACAACTGCGCGAGCGCGGCTTTTTCGAGGCGCTGCATCACGCGAGTACCGGACTCGGCCTGTACCCCTGCCCCCCGTTCGCCCGGCTCGCCGGTCAGGACAAGTGGCTGCTGCGGCCCCCGCCGAAGTTGGGCGAGCACAATGAGGAGGTCCTGCGCGATCGGTGCGGGCTGACCGACGAAGAACTGACACGCCTCGCGACCGGCGGGGTGACCGGGACCCGACCCAAGGGCCTGTGAGAAGTGGAGGGCAATCCATGCGCGTAACGGTCGACGAGAACTTGTGTGAAGCCAACGGTTTCTGCGAATCGCTTGCGCCGGAAGTATTCGAGCTGGGCGACGCCGATGTGGTGCAGATCGCGGACGGCCCCGTGCCGCCGCGCCTGGAAATCGACGTGCGCGCCGCGGTGGACCAATGTCCCAAGGCCGCGTTGCGGTTGCAGGACTGACTCGGCACGGGTGCCACTTGCTTGCCCACCATTAGGTGGGTTTCATGCGCGCTAGCACCGGCGCTATCGCGAATGAAACCCACGTAGTGGTCGGTCCGTGCCGCTGTCTTAGCGCCGCTCGGTCAGCTTCACGGCCATCTCGTCGTAGATCGACATGTTGGTGGCCAGATTCGGATGGGCCACCTTCGCCGGACCGATCTCGATATCAGCGCAGCGCAACAACAGTTCATCGAGGACCGCGCGGAGTTCCGCCCGGGCCAGCATCGCGCCCAGGCAGTGGTGCGGTCCGCCGCCCCCGAACGCCACGTGGGGGTTGGGCGCTCGGCCGATGTCGAAAGTGAACGGTGACTCGAAGACCTCCTCGTCGCGGTTGGCCGAACGAAGGGTGGACACCACGCGTTCGCCCTTGGCGATGTGGTGGCCGTCCATCTCGACGTCCACCTTTGCGGTGCGCGTCCAGTACGCCACCGGCGACGCCCAGCGCAACACCTCCTCGACTGCGCCCGCCCGCAGGTCTTCCCGCTCGCGATACCGTTCCACCTGCTCGGGATTGGCGACGAACGCCTGTAGCCCGATGGCCAGTGCGTTCTTGGTGGTGTCGCTGCCGGCGAACGCCAGCACGAAGAAGAAGAACTCGAGTTCGTTTTCGGGCAGGCTGAACTGCTCGCCGTCGTCACCGGTGATCACCGCGGAGGCCAGCGTGCTCCAGATGTCGTCTGTGGGACTGCGCCGCTTTTCGGCGGTGAGCTCCATCGCGTATTCGAAGACCGAGCCAAAGAGCTCGAGTTCCACCTGACCGCTCGGGCCCGCCTCGGGCGCAAGCGCCTTCAAGATGCGGTCGAAGATGTCGAATATTCGCGGCCGGTCCTCCTCCGGGATGCCGATGATGTCGCCGATGACCGACATCGGCAACGCGTCGGCGACGTCCTCGATCCAGTCCCCACCACCGTGCGCGAGCAGGCCGTCGATCATTCGCGCCGCACGCGCCCGGATGCCGTTCTCCAGCTTGGCGATCGCGCGCGGGTTGAAGGCGTTGGAGATCAGCTTTCGGCGCTTGTTCAGGTCCGGCGGGTCCAACGTGATGATCGTCGGGAACGACGAGAACATGGCAACCGGCTGAATGAGTGGGCCGTCGGCCGCGGTGAACGACTCGGTATCGCGGTGCAGGCGGACCGCGTGCCGGTGTTTGGTGGCGACCCAGAATTGACGCTGGACGGTCTCGGCGACACCCGGGGTCAGGTCGTGCCGAAAAAGCGGCCTGCTGCGCCGCAGCTCGGCGAATAGCTCGTCGGGAAAACCGTTACGCCACAAGGCGAAATCGGATAGGTCCACTGCAGCAGCCGTCATGCGAACCCCCATTGGCTCAGGTGCCCCGCGACGGCCGGCCGGCGCCGCGTTGACGTTCAATGTCTAAAATAGTAAAAATAGACTTTAGTCGTCGAAACGCGGTGAGGTGAGAGCGGCCCGATTGCGCCCGGCCGCGTGGGAAACGGAGTGCTCGTGACGAATACGATTCCAGAATCAGACCCTTCAGAACGTGAGTTCGGGCAGGCCGGCATCGCGCTGTCGACCTACCGTTTCCCGACGGGCTGGTTCATCGTCGCCTTCGGAACCGATCTGGCTCCCGGCCAGGTCAGGCGCGCGCACTACTTCGGTGAGGAGTTAGTGCTGTTCCGCACCCAGTCGGGCCAGGTCCACGTGATGGAGGCCTACTGCCAGCACCTCGGCGCGAACCTCGGGGTCGGTGGCACCGTGGAAGGCGAGAACATCGTCTGTCCGTGGCACGGCTGGCAGTGGCGCGGCGACGGCACCAATGCGCTGATTCCTTACAGCAAGATCGGCTGCAAGAACAACGTCCGCATCCGGACCTATCCGAGCATGGAGTGGTACGGCTTCATCCTGGCCTGGCACGAGCGGCACGGCCGGGCGCCGTACTGGCAGCCGCCGGTGCTGCCGGAATTGGAAACCAACGAGTACTACCCGCTGCACCCGCACACCCAGATGCTCAACCGGGTCAAGGTGCATCCGCAGATGATCATCGAAAATGCGGCTGACCCCTACCACGTGCAGTACGTGCACAAGGCCGCCAATCCGGCCACCACGGCGTCATTCGAGGTGGCCGGGTATCACCTGCATGCCACCGTCAACGCCCATTTCGGCGGGGGCCGGGCGCAGACGTGGCTGACCCCGAACGGTCCGGTGGACGCCAAGATCATTTACGACAACTACTCGCTGGGTCTGGGCGTGGTGCGTTTTCCCAGCGAACTGGTGGCTACGGTGCAGGTCACCGGCCAGACGCCGGTCGACGAGGATTACACCGACTACTTCTACACCCAGGCTTCCGTGCGTGAACCCGGCGACGGCGGTGACGTGCCCACCGGACGTGCCGCCCGGTTCCTCGACCTCCAGCAAGAGGTCATCAAACAGGACTTTTTCACCTGGGAGAATATGAAATACCTGGAGAAGCCGAATCTGGCTCCCGAAGAGGCGCACGATTACGCGGCGCTGCGCCGCTGGGCGCACCGCTTCTACCCGGGCGAGCAGCCGTCGCCCTCCGACTTCGGTTACAGCGCCGACGGCGAGCCCGACCCCGCGGCCGCCAAAGCTTGATCAGAGCCGACAGCCTGATGTGCGCTGACCGCAGCGGGCCCGCGCAGCCCTCCGATTTCGGCGTCGACCGTTTCACCGTCCCGGCCGTGCTCGATCGCCGCGCGCAGCAGTACCCCGATCGGGTGATGATGTCGATCGCCGGTGTCGACGTGACCTTTGAGCAGATGCGCCAGCGGTCCTGCGCGGCGGCAAACCTGTTGATCGACTTGGGTGTCGGGCAAGGTGACCGCGTCGCGTTGTTCACCGGCACGTGTCCGGAGTGGGTGTACTTCTGGCTGGGCGCCGCACGGATCGGGGCGGTGAGCGCCGCGGTCAATGCCGCGAACAAGGGCGACTTCCTCCTGCACGCCCTTCGGCTGTCACAGGCCAAGGTGATGCTGACCGACGCCGAACGCCAACCCCGTGCCGTCGAGGTCGCCGACGCTGTAGACACTCTGACAAGCATTGTGGTGCAGGATGATTCACTGACCGCGACGCTGAGTCAGAACACCGAAGGTCCAGTGACCGACGGCCCCGGGCGGGCGAGCGACCTTGGCTGCTTGTTCTACACGTCAGGCACCACCGGCCCGTCCAAAGCGGTCGCCACCACATGGCACTACCTGTTTTCGGTGGCCGCAACCGTCGCGTCAGCCTGGGAATTTCGCGCGGGCGAGGTGCTGTGGACGGCGATGCCGCTGTTTCACCTCAGCGCGGCGCCCAGCATATTGGCGCCGATGCTGGTAGGTGCGACGACGGTGCTGGCCGGGGCTTTTCACCCCGGTGAGGTGTGGGATGACATACGCGCCCGCGGTGCCATCGGATTCGCCGGCGCCGGGGCGATGGTCTCGATGCTGCAGAATCTTCCTGCGGATCCGGACGACGCACGGCTGCCGCTGCGGTTCATCTCCGCCGCCCCGATCGACGCGAACTGCTACCGCGACATCGAGAAGCGTTACGGCTGTCGCATCGTCACGATGTACGGGCTCACCGAGGCGTTTCCCATCGCGGTGAAGGCGCTGGCCGACACCGGGGTTCCCGGAACCTCGGGACGGTCCAATCCCGATTTCGAAGTGCGGATCGTCGACGAGCAAGGAGACCCACTGCCCACCGACACCGTGGGTGAGATCGCCTGTCGGCCCAGGCATCCACACGTGATGAGCGAAGGCTACGTCGGCGGGGATTCGCGGATAAAGCCGCATCCGGAATGGTTTCGGACCGGCGATCTCGGGAGCCTCGATCGCGATCAGAATCTGACGTACGTGGACCGGATCAAGGATGCGTTGCGCCGCCGCGGTGAAAACATCTCTTCGGTCGAAGTGGAGAGCGTTGTCATGTGCCATCCGGCGGTGGCGGAGGCCGCCGCGGTCGGTGTGCCCAGCGAGTTGGGGGAGGACGACGTCCTGGTCGTCATCACGTTGCAGCCGGGCGCCACACTGGATTTCGCGCAGTTGCTCGACTTCTGCGCGGCGCGCATGCCCTACTTCTGCGTGCCGCGATTCGTGGAGACCGTTAGCGAACTCCCGAAGAATGTGATCGGCCGGATACGTAAAGACTTATTGCGCGAACGGGGCGTCAATCCGGGAGCGTGGGATCGTGAAAGTAGGGGGTATGTCGTCAGCCGTTAGGCTCCATTAATGTCACGTAGTAGTCGGTAAGTTGCCTTAGTGTTCCCGCCAGCCCATTGTTGGCCGTTATTTCCGAGAGAGGCTGGAAAGCGATGACCATGACTTATCAGGAACAGCAAATGCTCCAAGCCGCCACCGGACGCGGCGCCATCCTGGATCTGAATGCCCGGCATAATCGGGCCTTTTCGGATGGCGACCGCGACCGCTGGATCTCCACCTTCCGCCATTCCGGAGCGAGCTACACCCGCGACGGTGAGTTGTTCAACGACCTGCGCTCGGCCTTCGACGGTGGCGATGGCCAGCGGCTGGTCACGGTCGATCACGAGATTGGTGTCGACGGGGTCAACGCGACTCAGCATTGTGTCGCCGTGCTTTTCGCCGCCATGTATGGCGACACCGTGCTGCGGGCCACCGGGATATTCCGTGACACGCTGATCTACGAGCGGGGTGGCTGGTATTTCACTTCCCGCACGTTGCAATGGGATTCGGTCCCGAGTCGACACCCGCTCGTCATGTGAGCGGCGCCGATTAGTGGATCAGGATTTCGGTCAGCGGCTGGCCTTCGGCACGTACGACGATGCACTGCGGATGGTCGGTGCGAAAGGCGAGCCCCGCACCGCCGCCACCGCCGTAAGCGCCGCACGCATCCAGCTGTTCGCCGCGATGGTCCGCGACGGGAACCGCTCGTATTGGGATTCCGAATTCGCCCGGCTGCACTGGGGAGGCCTGCTGGCCCCGCCGGCGCTGTTGATGGGCTGGCTGATCGCACCGCCATGGCAACCTGGAGGTCGGAGGGCGGCTTCGTTGATCGCCCTGCGGGTGCCGCTGCCCGGTACCACATTCATCAACGCGGCCAACGAGGTTGAGTTTCCACTGCCCATCGTCGAAGGCGACGTCTTAACCGTCGTCGACGAGCTGGTTTCGGTGTCACCGGAAAAGCGGACGCGGCTAGGCGTCGGGCATTTCGTGGAGACGCTGGAAACCTATCGCCGCCAGGACGGGACCGTGGTGGCCACCTGTCGCAATACCTTATTCCGGTTCACTCCAGGAGCGTCCACGTGAGCGGCGACGGCCTGGACTGGCACCAGATCACCGTCCCCGTCGACCTGCCCGAGGTGATCGACCACATCAGCTACCAGCGGGTGGTGGAGAATGCCGGAGCGACATGGGACTATTTTCCGGGCCATTTCGATCCGGAATACGCTCAGGCTCAAGGCAACCCGACGATCTACGTCAACACGATGCACCTGGCCGGATTCGCCGACCGCGTCGCGACGGACTGGGCGGGCCCGCGCTCCCGCGTTGTGCGGCGATCCATGCGGCTCGCCGGGTCGGTGTATGCCGGCGACACGATCATCGGCCGGGGCCGGGCCGTGGGCAAGCGGCGGGACACCTCGGTGGACCCGCCGCGCTGCCTGGTCGACGTCGAAATCCAGGTGACCAATCAGCATGGCGCGCTGTGCTGTCCGGTCGAGCTGACCTTAAAGGTGCCCGAGTCCCCGCGCGACGGCGATGGATGACGTCGGCGAATTGCACTTGGCGGTGTGCCGTCGCTTCGGTGCGGCGGTTGCCGCGGCGAACGGCAAGTGGGACCGTCCATCACCGTGTGATGCGTGGGACGCCCGGGGAGTGCTCGAGCACGTGATCGGGTTTCATGACGTTCTTCTGTTGCGTCCCTTGGGATTGAAGCCCGAGCGGCCACGCGACGACCCTGGGGCACGGTGGCAACTCACCTATGACTCGTTGACGAAGGCCTTTGGATCCGGCGAAGCGACTCAGCTCGCTAAGTACCGGTTGATGCCGAACCTCACCCGTGATGTCCTGGTGCATACCTGGGACCTCGCCCGCGCGGTGGGCGCCGACGACGGCCTTGACCCCACGTGGTGTGAACTGTTCTACGCCGGCCTACCGGAGGATCCGCAGGGCCTGGCCGCGTCCGGGATGTTCGGTTCGCCGGTCACGATCGGCGACGAAACCGGTCCGCAGGTAAAGCTTTTAGCACGGCTTGGCCGCGACCCGTTGTGGAGACCGGGAATTCTATAGGGGCGGCAGCTCGCCTTTGCATATCAGCGTCTGCAGCTCCACGTACTCGTGTAGCCCCTCGGGCCCGAACTCGCGCCCGATGCCGGACTGCTTGAAGCCGCCGAACGGTGCGCCGATGTCCAGGGTGTACATGTTGATGCCATAGGTTCCCGTGCGGACGGCGGCTGCGACGTCCAGGCCGCGTTGGATGTCGGCGGTCCACACCGAACCCGCCAGCCCGTAGTCGGTCTCGTTGGCGATGCGAACCGCGTCGTCCTCGTTACGGTAGCGAAGCACGGTCAGCACCGGACCGAAAATCTCCTCCCGGGCGATGCGCATGTCGTTGGTGGCGTCGGTGAACAGCGTCGGCTGCACGTACCAGCCGCGGTCGGCGAGGCTCTGTTCGCCACCGAGCACAACGCGGGCGCCTTCGCTGCGGCCCGACTTGATGTAGTCCTGGACGCGGCGCTGTTGTCGTTGGGCCACAAGCGGTCCGATGTCCGTCGACTCGTCGGCCGGGTCGCCGACATTCAGCGTGGACATCATGTCGGCCAGCGCGTCGACGACCTCGTCATGTTTATGATCGCTGACCAGAATCCGGGTCTGCGCGACGCAGGCCTGGCCGTTGTTCATCAGCCCGGCGGACTTCAGGCCGGCCACCGTCTTACCGATGTCGGCGTCGTCGAGAATGATCGCCGCGGACTTGCCGCCCAGCTCCAGGCTCACCCGTTTGAGCTGCTCGCCGCACAGGGCGGCGATCCGGCGGCCGACGGCACTGGACCCGGTGAACGCGACTTTGTCCACCCCGGGATGACGCACCAGAGCCTCACCGATCTCGGGCCCTCCGGGCAGCACCGACACCACGCCTTCCGGCAGCCCGATCTGCTCGATCATCTCGGCCAACCACAAAGCGTCCAACGGGGTTTCGGGCGCAGGCTTGATGATGACGGTGCAGCCCGCGATCAGCGCCGGGATCAGCTTGGGCATGATCAAAAACTGCGGCACATTCCACGGCACAATCGCCCCGACCACCCCGACCGGGGCCCTGCGCAGATGTACTTCGCCGAGCACACCCTGGCGGCGTTCCTCCCACGGGAACTCGCGGGCGGCGGCCAGCGAGAGGTGGATCAGCGCTACGGCAGCCGCCCCCTGGCCCATCCGGCTGAAGCTGCGCGGCGACCCCATCTCGTCGGTGATGAGATCGGCCATCTCGTCGGCGTGGCCGGCATAGATCCCGGCGAGCTGTTCGACCTTGGCCATCCGGTCGGCATGGCTCATCCGTGGCCACGGACCGTGATCGAACGCCTGCCGTGCGGCGGCGACGGCGGCCTCTACGTCCTCGGGGCCGGCGACTTGGACATGCCCGACCGGCTCTTCGGAGTGCGGCGAGATCACGGCGAGCTGCTGGGGATTGGCGGGCTTGCGCCACTGGCCCCCGATGAACAGTTCGTCATAGGAGCGATGGCCGGAAGTCTCTGTCATCGGGGCACTTCCTCAGGGGATGGACCGTGGCCGCATTTTCGCTATTCACGCTAACATAGCGAAAAAAGCAGCGAGGCCCTATATGACCAGCGATTGGCGCAGTTACCCGTTTCAGTTGGTGCCCGGCGACGGCCAGCTGGAGTTCCCCGCCGCCGAAGGCGAACACCCCGACCAGGAGTCGGACACCTGGTTCATCGCCGGTCAGCTTGACGCCGCCGAGACCGATCGATCGTTCGCCTTCCTGACCATCTTCAACAAGAACATGCCCGGGGGAACGGTCGTCGCGGACTTCTACACGATGGCGCTGTTCGACCTCGACACCGGCGATTACGGCACCTTCACCGATTACGACATGCCGCCGGCCAATATGGAGCCCGGCGCCCAGCGCAAGCTGACGATGGCGTCGGGCCATCTCGACATCAACTACCACAGCAGCGCGGGAACCGCGTCGTGGACGACCGGCCGCAACGACGATGGCGAACTGCTGCCCTACACCTACCGGGTCAGCCTGGTCGGAAAGGATCAGTCCGGACGGCCCATGCGACTGGATCTGGCCGTAACCCCAACGCGCGCACCGACACCGGTGGGCGCATCGACTTACAACGGAAAGATCGTCTGCTTCGGTCAAAGCGACACCTACTCCTATTTCCAGACCGGCATGGCGATGACCGGCACCCTGCGCTGGGGAGACGTGATTCAGCAGGTTTCCGGCACCAGTGGGCATGTCGATCGGCAGTGGTTCCCCACGTACGCAGGCGGCGGGGGAGCCGGGGGAGACCCGCGGGCCAGGTCACACGAATGGCGCACGATCAACTTCGACAACGGGATCGACCTGAGCATCTGGCGCCAGTTCGACCGCGCAGATGGCAATGCGCTGCAGCCGTTCACCGGTGTCACGACAAGCCACCCGGACCCCGCCATCGCGCCGGAATGTGCCGAAGACATCGAGGTCACGATCAGCAGCTACGTGCGGTGGCCAGAGGCCATACGGCCCCTGGTGCCCCCTCTCGCACCGGCCCGGTACATGCCCGACCGGCACCGGATCAGCTGTCCCACATTGCAACTGGACCTCATCGGAGAGCCACTGGTGGCGGCCCCGGCACACGGCCTGCCGATCGAGTACATGGAGGGCCCCTATCGCTACCACGGGACCATGTGGGGGAAACCGGTGACGGGATTCGCGTTCAATGAACGCTCGCTGGCGCTGTACCGGGATTGGGAACTCGTCGATGTGCTGTCCACTACCGTCGAGAGCCTGGCACCGCCGGAGCCCGAATTGCAGGCCATAGTGGATCAGGTCGTGCCGATGGTGGCGGCCGGCCGGCGCAAGGATGCCGTTGAGCTGCTGTTCAGCTCTGCGCCTGTCGAAAACGACATGCTGGCAACGCTTCTCGACGATCTGATCGCGGTCCTGTCAGCCGACGTCAGCTGACCGCGAAAGCGACCGGGCCCACGTGATATGGCGGTGCTGCAACCCAGGCTCGTTGCGGCCGAACACCAAGTGGTCGCGCACTCCGGACTCGAGATTTGCTTGCAGCCCCTCGACCAGTCGGTAGTCCTCGTCGCGCACCGTGGCGTGCGCATATTCGAAGACGGCTTGGGCACCGGCGGCCACCGACTCATCGGCGAGGTCCTGCGGTGTTGCGTTCTGGTGGACGGTGATTGACCTACCGGGCCGATCGCCGGGGTAGACCCGGAAGAGCTCGCCGTTGGCGATGGTCACCGACAGCACGATGTTGGGGAACAACGCATAGATCACCACCATGTTGTGGAACGGATTCCACTGATCCTCGGGCACATCGTCGAGCTCCAGGATGGTGTTGAGCGGGAAGATAAGCCGGTGGTGCGGCCCGTAGGAGTCGAACACCGTGCAGTTACTGCGTGCGATGGTGGCAAAAGTCTGCTGATGGACGGTAGCGAAATGGTAGTTCTCGGCGAAGGTGTCGATCGCCAGTTTCCAGTTGATGGGGCAGTCCAACACCTTCTCGCCCAGCGGGGACCAATGCCCGATGCCCCACGAGTCGAGTTCCTCGGCGAGCGGGCCCAAGTGTCCCGCCACGTCCAACGTGGCCCCGGGATCCAATGCCACCCAAAGGAATCCAGCGAATTCGGTGGCCGGGAGTTCGGTCAGGCCATCGGACTTGACGGTCACTTCTGGGAACCCTTCGCGCCCCGGAACTGCCACCAAGCGCCCGGAGTTGTCGTATGTCCAGGCGTGGTAGGGGCAGGTGAACCGCTTGGCGGTGCCGCATCCCGTCGCCACCTGCGACTGGCGGTGCAGGCACACGTTGTTGAACGCCTTCACCGTTCCCTCTGATGTTCTGGTCAGCAGGATGGACCGCCCCATCACCGTCTTGGTGCAATACGCACCCGGGGCGGGAAGTTCCGAGACGTAGCCGACCAACTGCGGACTGGCCAGCAGCATGGCCCGATCCCGGTTGTGCCGCTCGACACCCGTGTAGTCACGCGCGTCGACCGTATGCTGGGCCGGAGCGAGATCGGTCGTCTTGTCCCGCGCCAACTTCAACGCGCGCCGCGTCAGGTCGATGAGCTGGTCGTGTTCCATCTGACCAGTACAGACCTTGTGACAGTTGTAAGGTCAAGGGGTGGCTGAGCAGTTGCTGATCGGCGACGTCACCGCCTTGACCGGCATCGCTTCCGGCCGTATTCGCCATTACGAGAAAATTGGATTGCTGCACGCGCAACACCTGTCCAACGGCTACCGGGTCTTCGGCGTCGAGCAAGTCCTCGACTTATTGCGGATCGACCTGATGCGAAGCCTCGGCGTCGGTATCAACGACATTCATCGGTTGATCGAAGGCGGACACAGCACGCTGGCCGGCCTGCTCGACGAGCACCGCGCGCTGCTGATGCAGCAACGGGAGCGGCTCGACCAACTGATCGAAGCCCTGGACCAAGCCCGTGCCGCCACCGAGTGCGGCGACGCGGACCTCAACGAACACATCCTGCACCGGTTGGCCACCACGCACCGCGACAGCATCGGTGTGATCGGGCGGCTCAGCGCCCCGCTGTCGGCGCCCGTCGCCGCGATGTACGCCGACTTGTTCGACGAGTGGGACCTACCGGTTCCCGCTTTGTTCGGGCAAATGGTGCTGCCGTCCGCGGCCAGCACCCTGCTGTCGCAACTGGCCGACACCCCGGGCCACGACATGCTGTTCGATCGGTTGCGCAACCTGGCCGCCGACGTCATCGCGTTGGGCGAAGACGATGCTGCGGCACGAGAACTCGCCCGCTGCTGGATCGACCAGCAGTTGGCAGACCCCCTGCCGGACGACGTGGTCGGCGTGCTGCGGGGCGTGCAACCGCTCTTGGAGCGGGACCCGGTGATCGTGCAGGGATTTCGCGCCTGGGCGGGGTCAATCAGCCCGGCGGCCGCTCACTTCATCGAGGAGATCGCTCGGGAGACCAGTCGCCGCGGATTGGAAGCCGTGAGCGTCATCGTGCTGCCCGCGCGCCACCCCGTTCAAACGAACGATGCGGCACCGTGACGCACATGTGACCAGTGTGACCAATGTGTCATACGGGGTTTTTGTCGTACTCTGTGGCTTGTGTCATCCGTTTCGCGACGCGATCTGCTCAAATTCGCGGCCGCGGCCCCGGCCCTGCTCGGCCTGGGCGTGGCGGGCGCGTCGCTGAGCGCGCCGACGGCATCGGCGTCGCTCGGCACACTGCTGGACTATGCGGCCGGGGTCATTCCGGCCAGCCAGATCCGGGCCGCGGGGGCCGTGGGGTCGATTCGGTATGTATCGGACCGGCGCCCCGGCGGCAACTGGATGCTCGGCAAGCCGATCCAGGTCGGCGAAGCGCGCGACCTCAACAGCAGCGGGCTCAAGATCGTGTCCTGCTACCAGTACGGCAAGGCCAGCACCGCGGACTGGCTGGGCGGTGCCAACGCCGGCCTGCAGCACGCGCAGCGGGGGATGCAGCTACACGCCGCGGCCGGCGGGCCCGCCAGCGCACCCATCTACGCCTCGATCGACGACGATCCCTCCTACGAGCAGTACAAAAGCCAGGTGGCGCCCTACCTGCGTTCGTGGGAATCGGTAGTCGGCCATCAGCGCACAGGCGTGTACGCCAATTCGAAAACCATCGACTGGGCGCTGCACGACGGATTGGGCTCCTACTTCTGGCAGCACAATTGGGGTTCGCCCAAGGGATACGCCCACCCGGCGGCCAATCTGCACCAGGTTGAAATCGACAAACGCAGCGTCGGAGGGGTCGGCGTGGACATCAACGAGATCCTCAAGCCCCAATTCGGCCAGTGGGCTTAATGCCCGATACCGCCGCCCGGCCCCGCCGAGACTCCCATTCTTAAAAATTCCAGCAAACACTCGTTCGCTCATTTTCCGGACAGGCGCGGGCGGGCGATCGCCGTCCGCCGCAGCCGACGGCGCCGTGACGGCGCTCTGCGACCAAAAATTTTTATGTAACGATTCGATAACAAGACAGGCTTGATCTGCGCAGTTATAGCTACTCGACCGTAACCACCTGCATGCAGCGGGTTTGTTAATCGGGTCCTCGCCGCCGGTGAAACCGCATGTTACCCAGGACACGGTTACCCGTGCGTAGAACTCACCAGTAACCGATCGGCACGCAAAACAAGGGTCGATCCTTATGACACTCTTAGTGCAGCCGATGGAGTCCGTCGCGCCGCTCAGCGCCACCCGGGCGGTCCGCCGACAACACACCGGCCAGCCGTTGCCCGGCTGTGATTCGACGCGGAATCGACAGGACCCCGCCCTGCGGTGGTGACCGCCAGACGAACGAGACCTAAAGACGCATACAGGGGAGACAGACAAGGTGACGATCCACGAGAGGCACGACTGGGGCCCCCCAGCGAAGCGAGGGGTGGGGTCCCCCAGCGAAGCGAGGGGAGTGTCCGCTGACCGCGACGGGCAAGGCCCGCAGGGGAGCAGGAACCCACAAGCCGGGGACACCCTCGCTCTTGTCGATCGACTGACGGCCGGCGAGCCGTACGCCGTGGCATTCGGCGGTCAGGGCAGCACCTGGCTGGAGACCCTCGAAGAACTGGTGTCGTCGGCCGGCATCGAGTCCGAGCTGGCAACGCTGGTTGGTGAGGTCAGCCTGCTCCTCGAGCCAGTGGCCAAAGAGCTCGTCGTCGTGCGACCAATTGGCTTCGAGCCGCTGTCGTGGGTACGTGCGCTGGCGGCCGAGGATCCGATCCCCTCGGACAAGCACCTGACTTCGGCCGCGGTGTCGATTCCGGGCGTGCTGCTCACCCAGATCGCGGCCGTGCGTGCGCTGGCGCGGCAAGGCATGGACCTGATGGCGACGCCGCCGGTGGCCATCGCCGGACATTCCCAAGGTGTGCTCGCCGTCGAGGCTCTGAAGGCCGGTGGTGCCCGCGATGTCGAGCTGCTGGCAATGGCCCAGCTGATCGGTGCGGCCGGGACGCTGGTGGCCCGTCGGCGCGGCATCTCGGTGCTTGGCGACCGTCCGCCGATGGTGTCGGTCACCAACGCCGACCCCGAACGCATCGGCCGGCTGCTCGACGAGTTCGCGCAGGACGTGCGCACCGTGCTGCCGCCCGTCTTGTCCATCCGCAACGGCCGCCGCTCGGTCGTCATCACCGGCACCCCGGAACAGCTGTCCCGCTTCGAGCTTTACTGCCAGCAGATCTCGGAGAAGGAAGAAGCCGACCGGAAGAACAAGCTGCGCGGCGGCGACGTCTTTTCGCCGGTCTTCGACCCGGTGCAGGTCGAGGTCGGCTTCCACACGCCGCGGCTGGCGGACGGCATCGACATCGTCGGCAGCTGGGCCGAGAAGGTCGGCCTGGACGTCGAGCTGGCCCGGCAGCTGACCGAGTCGATACTGGTGCGTCCGGTCGACTGGGTGGAAGAGATCACCCGGGTTAACGACGCTGGGGCTCGCTGGATTCTTGACCTGGGGCCCGGCGACATCTTGACCCGGCTGACCGCGCCGGTGATCCGTGGTCTGGGTGTGGGCATCGTGCCCGCGGCGACTCGCGGCGGGCAACGCAACCTCTTCACCGTCGGCGCCGTCCCCGAGGTGGCGCGGGCCTGGTCGAGCTACGCTCCGACGCTGGTTCGCCTGCCCGACGGCAGGGTCAAGCTCTCGACGAAGTTCACCCGGCTGACCGGCCGCTCGCCGATCCTGCTGGCCGGCATGACCCCGACCACCGTCGACGCCGAGATCGTGGCCGCCGCGGCCAACGCCGGGCACTGGGCCGAGCTGGCCGGCGGCGGGCAGGTCACCGAGGAGATCTTCGCCGACCGCGTCGAGCAGATGTCCGGGCTGCTGGAGGACGGCCGTACCTACCAGTTCAACGCGCTGTTTCTGGACCCATACCTGTGGAAGCTGCAGGTCGGAGGCAAGCGGCTGGTGCAAAAGGCGCGCCAGTCGGGCGCGGCGATCGACGGCCTGGTGATCAGCGCCGGCATCCCCGATCTGGAGGACGCCGTCGACCTGATCGAGGAGCTGGGCGAGGTCGGCATCAGCCACGTCGTCTTCAAGCCGGGGACCGTCGAGCAAATCCGCTCGGTCATCCGCATCGCGACCGAGGTGTCCACCAAGCCGGTGATCGCGCACATCGAAGGTGGTCGCGCCGGTGGCCACCACTCCTGGGAAGACCTCGACGACCTGCTGTTGGCGACGTACTCCGAATTGCGGTCGCGCTCCAACATCACCGTCTGCGTCGGCGGCGGCATCGGCACGCCGGAGCGGGCGGCCGAATACCTGTCCGGACGCTGGGCGCAGGCGTACGGCTTCCCGCTGATGCCGATCGACGGCATCCTGGTCGGCACCGCGGCGATGGCGGCCAAGGAGTCCACCACGTCGCCGTCGGTCAAGCGGATGCTGGTCGAAACCCAGGGCACCGATCAGTGGATCGGCGCCGGAAAAGCCTCCGGCGGAATGGCTTCCAGCCGTAGCCAGCTCGGTGCGGACATTCACGAGATCGACAACAGCGCGTCGCGGTGCGGCCGGCTTCTCGACGAGGTCGCCGGTGACGCGGACGCCGTCGCGGAGCGTCGCGACGAAATCATCGCGGCGATGGCCAACACCGCCAAGCCGTACTTCGGCGATGCCGGTGAGATGACCTACCTGCAGTGGTTGCAGCGTTACGTCGAGTTGTCCATCGGGGACGGTGATTCCACCGCGGACACCGCGTCACCGGGAAGCCCGTGGCTGGCCGACACCTGGCGCGACCGTTTCGAGCAGATGCTGCAGCGGGCCGAGGCGCGTTTGCATGCACAGGATTTCGGTGCCATCGAGACGTTATTCGACGGCTCCACCGACGCCGGCGCGCGGCTGCTGGAAAATCCTTCCGAGGCCATCGCCACCCTGCTGGCGCACTACCCCGACGCCGAACGCGTGCAGCTGCATCCGGCCGACATCCCGTTCTTCGTCACGCTGTGCAAGCTGCTGGGCAAGCCGGTCAACTTCGTGCCGGTGATCGACAAGGATGTGCGGCGCTGGTGGCGCAGCGATTCGCTGTGGCAGGCGCACGACGCCCGCTACGACGCCGACCAGGTGTGCATCATTCCGGGTACCGCGGCCGTGGCCGGCATCGCCCGGATGGACGAGCCCGTCGGTGAACTGCTGGACCGATTCGAGCAGGCCGCCATCGACGAGGCGCTCGCCGCCGGAGCGGAGCCCGCGGCGGTCACCTCACGCCGGACCGGCCGCGCCGACGTCACCGGGCCGCTGGCCGTCGTGCTGGACGCCCCCGATGTGCAGTGGGCCGGCCGCACCGCGACCAACCCAATCCATCGAATCGCCGATCCCTCCGACTGGCTGGTGCATGACGGACCCGAGAGCCGCCGGGCCACGCATTCGTCCACCGGGGCGCAGCTTCAGGTCGACGGAGACCGCGTCGTGCTCAGCGTCCCCGTGTCGGGCACGTGGATCGACATCCCATTCACGTTGCCGCCCAACACCGTTGACGGTGCCACCCCGGTGGTCTCCACCGAGGATGCCGCCACGGCAATGCGTGCGGTGCTGGCCATTGCCGCAGGGGTCGACGGGCCCGAGTTCTTGCCTGCGGTCACCGACGGAACGGCCACGGTCACGGTGAACTGGGACCCCGAGCGGGTCGCCGACCACACCGGTGTCACCGCCACCTTCGGAGAACCGTTGGCGCCCAGCCTCACCACCGTGCCCGACGCACTCGTCGGACCGTGCTGGCCCGCAGTCTTCTCGGCGATCGGCTCGGCCGTCACCGGCGCAGGCGTTCCGGTGGTCGAAGGCCTGCTAAGCCTGGTGCATCTCGACCACGCCGCCCACATGGTCGGCAAGCTGCCGAAGGCCCAGTCGCAATTGACCATCACCGCAACGGCTTCGGTGGCCATCGACACGGACATGGGGCGCGTCGTCCCGGTCTCCGTCACCATCACCGACACCGACGGTCACGTGATCACCACCCTCGAAGAGCGTTTCGCCATCCTGGGACGCACCGGCGCCGCCGAATTGACGGACCCGACGCGCGCCGGTGGTGCGGTTTCGCAGAACGCGACCGACACCCCGCGTCGGCGCCGCCGCGACGTCGCCATCACCGCCCCGGTCGACATGCGTCCGTTCGCGGTGGTCTCCGGTGATCACAACCCCATCCACACCGACCGGGCCGCGGCGCTGCTGGCCGGCCTGGAATCGCCCATCGTGCACGGGATGTGGCTGTCGGCCGCCGCTCAGCACGCCGTGACCGCCACCGATGGTCAGGCGCGCCCGCCGGCGCGGCTGATCGGCTGGACCGCGCGCTTCCTGGGCATGGTGCGTCCCGGCGACGAGGTCGCGTTCCGCGTCGACCGTGTCGGAATCGACCAGGGCGCCGAGGTTTTGGAGGTCGCCGCCCGGATCGGATCGGATCTGGTGATGTCGGCGACGGCACGCCTGGCGGCCCCGCACACAGTCTATGCGTTTCCCGGGCAGGGTATTCAGCACAAGGGCATGGGCATGGACGTCCGGGCCCGGTCCAAGGCCGCGCGCAAGGTGTGGGACAAAGCCGACAAGTTCACCCGCGACACACTGGGCTTCTCGGTTCTGCACGTGGTGCGCGACAACCCGACCAGCATCATCGCCAGCGGTGTGCACTACAACCACCCTGAGGGCGTGCTGTACCTGACGCAGTTCACCCAGGTCGCGATGGCCACGGTGGCCGCGGCGCAAGTCGCCGAGATGCGCGAGCAAGGCGCCTTCGTCGAAGATGCGATCGCCTGCGGTCACTCCGTTGGCGAGTACACCGCGCTGGCCTGCGTGACCGGCATCTACGAGCTGGAAGCCTTGCTGGAGACGGTGTTTCACCGCGGATCGAAGATGCACGACATCGTGCCGCGCGACGAGCTGGGCCGGTCCAACTATCGGTTGGCGGCCATTCGGCCCTCGCAGATCGACCTGCCCGACGACGAGGTCCCCGAATTCGTCGCCGATATCGCGGCGAATACTAATGAGTTCCTTGAGATCGTCAACTTCAACCTGCGCGGGTCGCAGTACGCGATCGCCGGCACGGTGCGCGGCCTCGAGTCGCTCGAGGCAGAGGTGGAGCGGCGCCGCAAGATCACCGGCGGCAAGCGCTCGTTCATTTTGGTGCCCGGTATCGACGTGCCGTTCCACTCGCGCGTTTTGCGAGTCGGTGTTGCGGAGTTCCGGCGGTCGCTCGACCGGGTCATGCCGCGCGACAAGGACCCTGACGTCATCATCGGGCGCTACATCCCCAACCTGGTGCCGCGTCCCTTCACCCTCGATCGCGACTTCATCCAGGAGATCCGCGACCTGGTGCCGGCCGAGCCGCTTGACCCGATCCTCGCCGACTACGACACCTGGCGTGCCGAGCGCCGGATCGAGATGGCACGCATCGTCCTCATCGAGTTGCTGGCTTGGCAATTCGCCAGCCCGGTGCGCTGGATCGAAACCCAGGACCTGCTGTTCACCGAAGAGGCCGCTGGCGGTCTGGGTGTGGAGCGGTTCGTCGAGATCGGTGTGAAGTCCGCGCCGACCGTCGCGGGCCTGGCCACCAACACCCTTAAGCTGTCCGAATATGCCCACAGCACAGTCGAAGTGCTCAATGCTGAGCGCGATGCCGCGGTGCTGTTCGCCACCGACACCGACCCCGAGCCGGAGCCCGAGGACGAGCCGGAGGCGCCCGCCGAAAGTGCGTCGGCGCCGGAAGCGGCCGCGGCCACACCGGCCCCCGCCGCGCCGACCGCGGCGTCGGGTGCGGCCCGACCGGACGACATCGGATTCGATGCCGCCGACGCCACACTCGCGCTGATCGCGCTGTCGGCCAAGATGCGCATCGATCAGATCGAGGAGCTGGACTCCATCGAATC
>NZ_DASUHS010000190.1:0-20947 GCF_036273375.1 Mycobacterium sp.
GACGTGATCAAGACCTCGGACTGGATCGTCGACATGGGGCCGGAAGGCGGCGCCGAGGGCGGAACGGTTGTCGCGGAAGGCACACCGGAGGACGTCGCGGCGGTGCCGGAGAGCTACACCGGGAAGTTTCTCGCCGAGGTGATCGGCCGCATCCCCGAAACATCCAGTGCTCCGCGACGATCGAACCGGCGTCGCAAAGTCACCGCCTGAGCCTGGATCAACCCTCCTCGGGCCGCATCGACTCCCGGATCTGGGCCAGTCGCTCGGCCGCCGCGCGCTGGCGTTCGTCGTACTGTTCGTCGACCGATCGGCCCTCGGGTGATTCCGCGTCGAGTTCGGCGGCGCCTTGCGCGGTGGCGTAGCGGGTCTCGATCTGGTCGCGCACCGATTCAAAGGTCGGCACATCGGCGTCGTCGTATTCCGGGCCGGGGCCGGTGGAGCTGGAAGCGGAGTCTTCGTCGGGCATGCCGTCACGGTACTGCCAGGGCTGATCGCAATATCGCGGGCTCCGAGGTGACCCCCGTGACGGTGGGCCCTAGCGCGACTGACGCTCGAAATATCGAACCACACCGCATGTGCCCGTCGCCGCGTCCAGATCGGGACCAGGATCAGTGGTGTGCTCGCCCATCGGGTCCAGGCGCTCCACGGATGGCAGTGCCGCGCGAAGACCGCACGCCGAACGCGCGCGACGGACCACACAGGCGCTATCGCTTGGCGGTGTTGGAGTGCTCGGCGGGAACGACCACCGGGGTGGCGGCGACCGGCGCGGACGCGGCGGGCAACGGCGTGCGCGGAATCCCCGGGGTGCCCAGCTCCCCGGCGAGCCAGGGCAGCGAAGTCGCGAACACGCGGTCCGCGAACGGCCAGTCGTGCTTGCCCGGCTGCGGCACCACCGCGCAGTCGATTCCGTTGGAGCGGCCGAGCGCACAGAGCGAATAGGCCGCAGCGGTCTGATTGCCCGGATTGGCGGCCGCGTCGCGTCCGGCGACGCGGATGGCGCCGCTGTCGGTCAGCTGGAGGTCACGCCGTGGGGCCGGCGGGCCGTCGGACGAAATCGCGAACCAGCCGGCCACGTCACGGTAGGGCCCGTGCCGGTTGATCACCGTGGTCGGATCGAAAGCCGCCCAGGCGTCGGCGTTTCCGCCGAACAGCCTGGCGATGGTTTGGGCCTTATTGCCGGCATTGGGAAAGAAATCGCCGGCGACGTCGACGAACGCGCTGAACAGATCGGGGTGCATGACGGTCAGATCCACGGCGCAGGTCCCGCCCATCGACCAGCCCGTGACGCCCCAGTTGGCCCGCTGCGGGCTGACGCCGAAAGTCGAAACCATGAAAGGCACAACATCTTTGGTCAGGTGGTCGGCCGCGTTGCCCCGAACCCCGTTGACGCATTCGGTGTCGTTGTTGAACGCGCCGCCGGAATCCACGAACACCAACACCGGCGCCTTGCCGTCGTGCGCGGCCGCGAAGTCGTCGATCGTCTTGACGGCGTTGCCCGCACGCGTCCAGTCCGCCGGCGTGTTGAACTGGCCGCCGATCATCATCACGGTCGGCAGCGGCGGCGGTGGGGTGGTGGTGAACCACTCGGGCGGCAGGTAGACCAGCTCGCCCCGGTGTTTGAAGTGCGATCCGTCCGACGGGATCGCCACCGGTACCACGGTGCCGTGCGGTGGTCGGGTTCCCTTGGCGGCCATGGCGGTAACCGTCGCCTGATCGGTCTGATCGGGCAGCGGACCCGACGTCAGCTGGCTCCACGCCGACTGCACGGTAGGGAAGTAGCCCACCCAGAGGTTGAGCATGAGCGACGTGCTGAGCAGGCACAGGGGTACGGCCAGCACCGCGGCGCCACGCCGCCAGCGGCGCGCGGTGCGCCAGCCCAGGAGCAGGACCGCCGCCGCCATGCCCGTCAGCGTGATCCAAATCCACAGGGCCGCCGGGGCGGGGTCATCGGAGAGCCCGCGGTCGACGATGTACCAGTGCGTCAGGTAGGCCGCGACCCCGCCGCTCAGCGCGGCGGCCGGCAACCACACCGTGCGCCAACGGCGCGACCGCCAGCCGACCGCCGACGTCAGCACCACCGCGGCGAACACCTGGATCGTCGTCGGCACCCAGCCGTGCATAAGCGAGGTGTGGCTACTTGCCAGGAGCTGCGCGGGCGCGCTGTCCATCGTGGCTGTCACGTGACTCATTGTGATCTATCGGTAACCTGCCCGGAACATATTTGCCGAATGTTCGCTTTGGGCTTTCTGAACGGTTGGGGGCCTCCGCTAATGCGGCTTGGCCAGCGGAAATGGCAAGGTTTCGCGGATGCTGCGGCCCGTTATGAGCATGACGAGCCGATCGATGCCCATCCCCAGCCCGCCGGTGGGCGGCATCGCGTATTCCATCGCCTGCAGGAAGTCTTCGTCGAGCTCCATTGCCTCGGGATCCCCGCCGGCAGCTAACAGCGACTGCTCTTGCAGACGCCGCCGCTGCTCGACCGGATCGGTCAGCTCGCTGTAGGCGGTGGCCAGCTCGATACCCCACGCCACCAGGTCCCACCGCTCGGCGACGCCGGGCTCGCTGCGGTGCGGCCGAGTCAGGGGGGACACCGATGTCGGAAAGTCGATGTAGAACGTCGGGTCTTCGGTCCGGTCCTCGACCAGGTGCTCGTACAGTTCCAGCACCACCGCGCCGGCATCCCAATGTGCCCGATACGGAACGTGCGCGGCATCGGACAGCTTACGCAGGACGGGCAGCGACGTGGCCGAGTCGATGCGCTCGCCGAGCGCTTCGGACACGGCGTCATGGACGGTCTTTACCGCCCAGACCCCGGAGATGTCGACCGGTTCCAGCCGGCCGTCGGCCCCGGCGGCGCCGTGCCGCATCACTACCTGCTCGCCGTGCGCGGCTTTGGCGGCGTTCTGGATGAGCTCACGACAGCCGTCGATCCACACCTTGTAGTCGGCGTGGGCCTGGTAGGCCTCCAGCAGGGTGAATTCCGGGTTGTGGCTGAAGTCGACACCCTCGTTGCGGAAGGCTCGGCCCAATTCGAAGACTCGCTCCACGCCGCCCACACACAGCCGCTTCAGGTAGAGCTCCGGCGCGATGCGCAGGAACAGGTCAAGGTCGTAGGTGTTGATGTGCGTGACGAAGGGCCGGGCGGTGGCTCCCCCGTGGATCTGCTGCAGGATCGGGGTCTCGACCTCGATGAAGTCCTTGGCGAACAGCGTCTGCCTGACCGAGCGCAACACCTCGCTGCGCGCCTTGATCAACTCACGCGACTCGGGATTGACGGCCAGGTCGACGTAGCGGCTCCGCACCCGCGCCTCCGGGTCGGTCAGCCCCTTCCACTTGTTCGGCAACGGCCGCAGGCACTTACCGATCATCCGCCAGTCGGCGACGATCAGCGAGCGGCTTCCCTTCTTGGAAAAGCCCATGTGCCCGGACACCTCGACCAGGTCGCCCAGGTCGATGGCCGCGGTGAAGTCGGCGGTCCGTCCCCGCTGAAGCTGCGAATTGTCCAGCAGCACTTGCATTTCCCCCGACCAGTCACGCAGCTGGGCGAACAGCACCCCGCCGTAGTCGCGGATCCGCAAAATCCTGCCCGAGACGGTGATCTCGTCCTGGTCGTGTGCGTCGAGCGCCTTCGCCACGGTGTGGCTGGGCGGAGCTCCGACCGGATACGCGTCGACGCCGTCGCGCCGCAATATCTTCAGCTTGGCCAGCCGCACGCGAACCTGTTCGGGCAGACGAGACCTGAATTCCTCCTCGTCGGCGGACTCGCGGCGCTCCCGCAGCCCGCTGACGTCCGGGGCGCTGCCATCGTGATGTAGGAGTCCGGATTCCGCCAATCGCTGCGGGACGGCGGGGTAATGGCCGGTGTGCGTCTTGCGACGGCCGAACGGGAACGCCAGGAATCCCTCGGCGAGCGCCGAAGCAACGCCCACCCGCGGGATCAGGCGGGCGTCCTCGTAGCAGGCGTAGCGCGGCACCCAATCCGGTTGGTACTTCATGTTCGAGCGGTACAGGGTCTCCAGCTGCCACCACCGCGAGAAGAACAGCAGCAGTCCCCGCCACAGCCGGGCGACCGGCCCGGCGCCGAGCTGGGCACCCTGTTCGAACGCCGAGCGGAACATCGCAAAGTTCAGTGAAATACGGGTGATGCCAAGGGCTTCGGCGTTGAGCGCCAGGTCGCTGACCATCAGCTCGATGGTGCCGTTGGGGGACTGCGGCGAACGGCGCATCAAGTCCAGGGAGACGCCGGTGGTGCCCCACGGAACCAGCGACAGCATCGCCACGACACTGTCGTCGCGGTCCAGCGCTTCGACTAGCAGGCAGTCGCCGTCGGCGGGGTCACCGAGCCGGCCCAGCGCCATGGAAAAGCCACGCTCGGTCTGGGTGTCCCGCCAGGCGTCTGCGCGGGCGATGGTGTCGGCCATCGCGTCGGCGGCGATGTCGCGGTGTCGCCGGATCCGCACGGTCAACCCCGCCCGACGGGCCCGGGTTACGGCCTGACGTACCCCGCGCATGTCGGGACCGGACAGCTTGAAATCGGATGTCCGCAGGATGGCTTCGTCGCCGAGCTCGAGCGCGTTCAGACCGCCTTCGCGATACGCCCGCGCCCCCTGGGTGCTGGCGCCCATCACACCGGGTGCCCAGCCGTAGGTCTGGCACAGACCCAACCAGGCGTCGACGGCCTGCGGCCAGGCCCTGGGATCACCGATCGGGTCGCCGCTGGCCAGGCAGACGCCGATCTCGACCCGGTAGGTGATGGCGGAGCGCCCGCTCTGGGCGAAGACCACCGACTTGTCGCGGCGGGTGGCGAAGTAGCCCAACGAGTCGTTCTTGCCGTAGAGCTCGAGCAGCCCGCGAATCGCCGATTCGTCCTCACCGGTCAGCGCGTTCTCCGCGCGCTGGGATTGAAAAAGCACGATCGTCGCCAAGATCAGCGCCAGCGCACCGAACAAACCGAAGATCGCGTTGAGGAACACGTGCGGCCGTCCGGTGAACAGATCCGGATCCGCCAGCGCGAACCCGACCACCCGGTTGGCCACATACGGCAACCGGTCCGGGCGGGCAAGGGTCCCCGGGAACAACTCGACCAGACCCCAGGACAGCAGGATCCCCACCACGTCGCCGGCGACCAGCACCGCGGCCGCCTTGACGAGTGCTCCCTTGCGGACCTTGGCCCAGAACTCCCGGTAGGCCAACACCAGCAGGACGATCGCCACGATGTGTAGGGCGAACCCGAGGTTCTCGCCGAAGATCTGGGCGGCGGTGTTGTCGCCCGCAGCGATGTCGGCGGCGTTGAGCGCCGCGGCCAGAATCATGTTGGCCAGCAACAGCAGCCAGGCGATGCGCTTACGCGCGGTCAGGGCCGCGGCCAGCAGGGCCAGGATGAACGACCACGCGATGCTGGTGTCCGGGAAGTTGAACAGATAGTCGTTGATGAACTCCCGCGGCACTTTGATCAGGTACCTGATCAGCGGGGACACGCTCCCGAGCAGTGACACGGTGGCGATGACGCCGACGGTCCACCCAGCCGCCGCCGGCACCCAGCGATACCGCGAGTTCGACCGGCCGCCGGGCCCCACACGCGGTCCCGAACGAGGCGATGCGAGTGTCACAGACCGCGAGGATATGCGCTCAATCCGTGAAAAGCTTGTCGAAGCGCTCAGTGTGGCGGGCACGAGTTTGGACATGTTTTCGGGCCGGGTTGCGGCCCGTTGCAGCCCGGTCGTCCGGCCGAAGTGCTAAAAGCCACCTCAAGGCTGCTAAACTGGCGCCTGCGACCATCCCGGCGAATGCCAGGAACAGTTAAGTGGAGTCCCACTCCCACCGCGAGCCGATGAAATCCCTGTGCGGATCTTCCAAGGTTCGGCGGTCCGGTCACAGGCATCGCGGATGCCTGTTCCGCGGGCAACGCGGGCGGCTTGAGTAGTTTCCAGCCGTGATCGGTCGGCATTGGGCCCTGCTTGTGCAGGGCTTTTTTGCTAGTGGTGTGGTGTCTCCGCCGCTGATTCCCGGGACCGACCCAGGCGGTCGTCACCGCAGGACATAGAGAAGCCCAACAAGGGAGGCCCCATCAGCACTGAGACCCGCGTCAACGAGCGCATTCGCGTACCTGAAGTCCGATTGATCGGCCCAGGGGGAGAGCAGGTAGGCATAGTGCGCATCGAGGACGCACTGCGCGTCGCTGCGGACGCCGATCTCGACCTCGTCGAAGTTGCCCCCAACGCCAGACCACCGGTCTGCAAGATCATGGACTACGGCAAGTTCAAATACGAAGCGGCGCAGAAGGCGCGCGAATCCCGCCGGAACCAGCAGCAGACCGTCGTCAAAGAACAAAAGCTGCGACCGAAGATCGACGATCACGACTACGAGACCAAAAAAGGTCATGTCATCCGCTTCCTGGAAGCGGGATCGAAGGTGAAGGTCACCATCATGTTCCGCGGACGTGAGCAGTCGCGGCCCGAACTGGGCTATCGGTTGCTCCAGCGCCTGGGTGCGGACGTGGCCGAATACGGCTTCGTCGAAACGTCCGCCAAGCAGGACGGCCGCAACATGACGATGGTGCTGGCACCGCATCGCGGCGCGAAGACTCGCGCCAAGGCGCGGCATCCGGAAGGACCCGGGGGCGGCGCGGCATCGGACGACGATGCGGCCGCCGAAGCCGAACCTTCGGCGAACTGACCCACGCGAGACTCCCGAGAGCTCGAGTACTCCATAGAACAGAGGAAACATGCCCAAAGCCAAGACCCACAGCGGGGCGTCAAAGCGGTTCCGGCGCACCGGAACCGGCAAGATCGTTCGCCAGCAGGCCAACCGTCGGCATCTGCTCGAGCACAAGCCGACCAAGCGGACCCGCCGCCTCGACGGCCGAACGACTGTGTCGGCCAACGACACCAAGCGTATTAACAGCCTGCTGAACGGCTGACCACCGCGCCGGCCAGACCCGCATGGCGAGCTGGCACGGCGACCCGACCAACTAATTTTGAACGAGAGTAGGAACATCCAATGGCACGCGTGAAGCGGGCGGTCAACGCCCACAAAAAGAGGCGCAGCATCCTGAAGGCCTCGAAGGGCTATCGCGGCCAGCGATCCCGGCTCTACCGCAAGGCCAAAGAGCAGCAACTTCATTCACTGAACTACGCCTACCGCGACCGTCGTGCGCGCAAGGGCGAGTTCCGCAAACTGTGGATCTCGCGCATCAACGCGGCGGCACGCGCCAATGACATCACCTACAACCGGCTGATCCAGGGCCTCAAGGCCGCCGGTGTGGAAGTGGACCGTAAGAACCTGTCCGACATCGCGATCGCCGACCCGGCCGCCTTCACGGCGCTGGTCGACATCGCGCGTGCGGCCCTGCCCGATGATGTCAACGCTCCCTCGGATTCGGGAGAAGCGGCCTAACCCGAGACGGCGCGGACCGGCCAGGTGCTGACCGAACGTTCGGCCAGGGTCGCCGCGGCGATCAAGTTGCACCGCCACGTCGGCCGCCGGCGGGCGGGTCGATTCCTCGCCGAAGGCCCCAACCTCGTCCAGGCCGCCGCCCGCGGCGGCCTGGTTCGCGAAGTCTTTGTCACCGAAGTCGCCCAGCAGCGGCATGCGTCGCTGCTGGCGACTCTGGATTCCGCGCGATGCCCGGTGCACCCGGTCACTGAGCGCGCGGCGAAAGCGCTGTCCGACACCGTCACACCGGCCGGACTGGTCGCCGTATGCGAAACGCCGGCGACCCGGCTTCAGGACGTGTTGGCCGGCACGCCTGCGCTGGTCGCGGTCGCCGTCGAAATCAGCGAGCCGGGCAACGCGGGCACCCTCATTCGCCTCGCCGATGCGATGGGCGCGGCGGGCGTGATCCTGGGCGGCCACAGCGTCGACCCGTACAACGGCAAGTGCTTGCGCGCGTCGGCCGGCAGCATCTTCTCGCTACCGGTCGCCGTCGCGCCCGACACGCTCGCCGCCCTCGACGCATTGCGCGCGGCGGGCCTGCGACTGCTCGCCACCACAGTGGACGGTGAGACGCGGCTCGACGAGGCCACCGAATTGCTCGGCGCACCGACGGCGTGGCTGTTCGGCCCCGAATCACATGGTCTGCCAATCGAAATCGCGGCGGCGGCGGACCACCGGATGCGCATCCCCATGGCCGGCGGCGCGGAGAGCCTGAATGTGGCGTCGGCCGCGGCCATCTGTCTGTATCAGAGCGCGCGGGCGCTGGGCCTGCCTACGCGGCCCTAGCCGGCCGTTTCGGCCGGCCCAGCCCCGCGCGCAGCCCGGCCAGCGACAGCGTCGTATGCACCAGGGATCCTGCGCGTTCCATCAAAGCCCGGGCGGGTTGCAGTGCGGGGTCGAGTGGCGACCTGGGCGGTGGGGGAAAGTAATGCATCGGCAGCCCGCGGCGGTCGCGCGGCGGCGCCATGAACGGCGGGGCCTCGACCAGCGGGGCGTCGCTGGGCAGCCGTCCCTCGGCCCGGCGATAGGCGGCCAGCGCCCGCGGGTGCAGCCGGATCTCGTCGGGCACCGCCAGGAAAGCGAGTTCGACGACCTTGCCGAACAGTCGCAGCAACACCTCGTCGCCCGGGGTCCAGTGCATGCCGGCCTTCTCGCGCACCGCGGGTTCGAAGAGTCCGGCCGCGATCCAGCGCTGGCCGGCGACCAGCGGTTTGAAGAGCTGGTCCCAGATGGGTTGCGGCATCAACACGAATTTCGGCTTCGGGATTCGCATCTGGAAGATGTCCAGCGTCGCCCGGTTGATTTCCAGGGTGTCGCGGCCGGTGCGCTCCCAGTACTCCTGAAATTCCTCCCACGATTCGGGTACCGGCCGCATGCTCACCCCGTACATCCGGTACCACTGCACGTGCTCCGCGAACAGCTGGCGCTTCTCGGCCTCGGTCAGGCCGCCGCAGAAGTACTCGGCCACCTTGACGATCAGCATGAAAAACGTGGCGTGCGCCCAGTAGAAGGTCGCCGGGTTGAGCGCGTGATAGCGCCGCCCGGCGGGGTCAGTTCCCTTGATGGTGTGGTGGTAGTTGGTGATCTGCCGGCCGGTCTGCGATGCCCGGTCACCGTCGTAGACCACGCCCATGATCGGGTAGACCGAACGGGCGACCCGCTGCAACGGCTCCCGCAGCAGGATCGAATGCTCCTCGACGGCCGCGCCGAGTTCGGGGTACATGTTCTGGATTGCTCCGATCCAGACACCCATCATTCCGGTGCGCAGATCGCCAAAATACTTCCAGGTCAGGGAATCTGGGCCGAGCGGATCAGCGGATTCCGAACCGCAAGTGTTCACAGTGCCAGTCATCGCGGCCTCCTGCTCCAGTTGGCTCACGATAACTTTGACAACGCACGTTGTCTACTATTTCGGGGCGTGTTCGCGTTGGTGTTATCGAGCTTCCACATCGGTGTGGCGCCACCGTGATCAGGCGCTTTGCTGCGAGATGTGACACATAGGGTGGAACTGCCCGGCACTGTCGTTGCCTGCCTGGAACGAAAGCAAATAACCTGGCCAGGTGGAACTCGCGCGGCGCGATCTGGACCGGGGTGAGCCCGACGAGACCCAGGCGCAATCCGCTCCGCACCGCTCTCCGGTACACAGCGCGACTCAATGGCTGCACAGCCGCAACCGCAGTCCCGGGGCGGTGGCGTTCATCCGGCGTGCGCGCCGACTGCTGCCCGGCGACCCCGAGTTCGGCGATCCGCTGTCCACCGCGGGCGACGGCGGTCCGCGCGCCGCGGCGCGCGCGGCCGATCGGCTGCTGGGGGACGGCGACGCGGTGTCCCGCGAGGTCAGCCTCGGGGTGCTGCAGCTGTGGCAGGCGCTGACCGAGGGGGTGTCGCGCCGGCCGGCCAATCCGGAGGTGACGCTGGTCTTCACTGACCTGGTCGGCTTCTCGACATGGGCCCTGCAGGCCGGCGACGACGCGGCCCTCGCGCTGCTCCGGCAGGTGGCGCGGGCCCTCGAGCCACCGCTGCTCGACGCCGGCGGACACATCGTCAAACGAATGGGCGACGGCCTCATGGCGGTATTCGGCGATCCGACTGTCGCCATGCGGGCGGTGCTGGCCGCCAAGGAGGCGCTGAAATCGGTCGAAGTGGCAGGTCACACCCCCCGGATGCGGGTCGGGATCCACACCGGGCGACCGCAGCGGCTGGCGGCCGACTGGCTTGGCGTCGATGTGAATATCGCCGCACGAGTTATGGAAAGAGCCACCAAGGGTGGAATCATGGTGTCGAGTTCAACGTTGGATCTCATACCGCAAAGCGAGTTGGACGCGTTGGGCGTCGAGGCCAAACGCACGAGGAAGCCGGTCTTCGCGCCGAAGCCCGCCGGCATTCCCGACGATTTGGCGATTTATCGCCTCAAGACTCTTAAGGAGTTGTCAGGCCCTGATGACACAGCTGAAGCAGAACCGCAGCAATAATGGATGTCAATGTTAGGTGGCATCGTTTCCCGGCTGGCCCGGGTCCAATTCACGCTGGGGTACGCGGCGCTGCTGCTTGGTATCAGTTGCGCCATCCTGGCCCTCGGCCCGCACGCGCATGACGTCATCGTCCAGCGCGCCAGCACCAACGTGCACAACCTGGCCCACGGCCACCTGGGAACGCTGCTGGGCAGCGCGCTGGTGGTCGACGCCGGCCCGCTCTACTTCTGGCTGCCCTTCCTGACCTGCCTGCTGGCGTTGGCCGAGCTTCACCTGCGCACCATTCGGCTGGTGGTGGCCTTCTTTGTCGGCCACATCGGTGCGACGCTGCTGGTGACCGCCGCGCTGGCCGCGTCGGTCGAGTTCGGCTGGTTGCCTTTGTCGATCACCCGGGCCAGCGACGTTGGAATGAGCTACGGCGCCCTGGCCGTTCTCGGCGCGATGACGGCCGTGATTCCCGCCCGCTGGCGGGCCGCCTGGGTCGGCTGGTGGGTCTCGGCGGGCATCGTTTCGGCGGTCGTCGGCGGTGATTTCACCGATGCCGGTCACACCGTCGCCGTGATCCTCGGCGTGCTGGTGTCCGCCCGGTTCCGGCACCCGATCCACTGGACGCCGGCGCGTTACCTGATGCTGGCGGCGTCGTCGGGCTTCGGATTCCTGGTGCTGGCCCACCACTGGGGGACCCTGGCGGCGACACCGGTGTTCGGCCTCGTCGGCGCGTTCGTCGCCTACCAGCTGGCGAAGTTGGCCGGCGGTCGACGCCTTCGGGCCATGCCGCTCGAGGTTGGCGACACGCCGGCCGACCCGCAGCCAGCCGGCGTCGGCTAAGCCACTCCACCGCCGGCCGCTGTGCTTGGGCGGCGCTGGCCGCTCAACTGCCCAGCGCCCGCCGGGCGCCACGCGTCGGATCACTATGATCAGCACTTGCCGCTGGGCAACTTGCAGCCAACCAACAGCCAAGGAGAGTGTCGCCGCGTGGGTGATCAACCCGTCGACCTGTCGCCGGAAGCCCTGGCCCAAGCGGTCAGCGCAGCCCGGCGGGCGTTCACGCGTGCAGGCGATCTCGACACGCTAACGCGCGTCAAAACCGAGCATCTCGGTGACCGCTCACCGCTGGCGCTGGCGCGCCAGGCGCTGGGTGGGGTCCCCAAGGACGAGCGTGCCGACGCCGGCAAGCGGGTCAACGCCGCCCGAACCGAAGCCCAGCAAGGCTACGACGAGCGACTCGCGGCCCTGCGCGCCGAACGCGACGCCGCGGTGCTGGTCGCCGAAGGCATCGACGTCACGCTGCCCTCGACGCGGCAACCGACCGGCGCCCGGCACCCGATCACGATCCTGGCCGAACACATCGCCGACACCTTCATCGCCATGGGTTGGGAACTGGTGGAGGGCCCCGAGGTCGAGACCGAGCAGTTCAACTTCGACGCGCTCAACTTCCCGTCCGACCACCCCGCCCGCAGCGAACAGGACACCTTCTACATCGCGCCCGACGATTCCCGGCAACTGCTGCGCACCCACACCTCGCCGGTGCAGGTGCGCACCCTGCTCGCCCGCGAGCTGCCCGTCTACATCGTCTCGATCGGCCGCACGTTTCGCACCGACGAACTTGACGCCACCCACACGCCGGTATTCCACCAGGTCGAGGGCCTGGCGGTGGACCGCGGCCTGACCATGGCGCAGCTGCGGGGAACGCTGGATGCGTTCGCGCGCTCCGAGTTCGGTCCCGAGGCGCGCACCCGGATCCGGCCGCACTTCTTCCCGTTCACCGAACCGTCCGCCGAGGTCGACGTATGGTTCGTCGGCAAGAAGGGCGGCGCCGGCTGGGTGGAGTGGGGCGGCTGCGGGATGGTGCATCCAAACGTGTTGCGCGCCACCGGAATTGACCCGGATGTCTACTCCGGCTTCGCATTCGGCATGGGGCTGGAACGGACGCTGCAGTTCCGCAACGGGATTCCGGACATGCGCGACATGGTCGAGGGCGACGTCCGCTTCTCGCTGCCGTTCGGGGTGGGTGCCTGATGCGCGTTCCGTACAGCTGGCTACGTGAGATCGTGGCGGCAGGCGCGCCGGATTGGGACGTCGCCCCCGCGGAGCTCGAGCAGACGCTGGTGCGCATCGGCCACGAGGTCGAAGAGGTCGCCACCCTCGGGCCGGTCGAGGGCCCGCTGACCGTGGGCCGGGTCACCGCCATCGAAGAACTCCCCGGTTTCAAAAAGCCGATCCGGTTCTGCCACGTCGACGTGGGCGAGGGCAACGACCACGAAATCGTCTGCGGCGCAACCAACTTCGCTGTAGGGGACCTCATCGTTGCGGCGCTTCCCGGCACCACGTTGCCCGGCGACTTCACCATCACCGCCCGAAAGACCTACGGTCGCAACTCCGACGGAATGATCTGCTCGGCAGCAGAACTCGGCCTGGGCACCGACCAATCCGGGATCCTGGTGCTGCCGCCGGGCACCGCCGACCCGGGAGCCGACGGCGTGGGGGTGCTGGGACTCGACGACGTGATCTTCCACCTGGCGATCACGCCCGACCGCGGCTACTGCATGTCGCTGCGCGGCTTGGCCCGTGAGGTCGCCTGCGCCTACGACCTGAACTACGTCGATCCGGCCGGCAGCGAGGTGGTCAAGGTGCTGCCGGTCAACGGCGAGGCGTGGCCGCTGACCGTGCAGCCCGGCACCGGGGTGCGGCGGTTCGCGCTGCGCCCGGTCATCGGCATCGACCCCGCGGCCGTGTCGCCGTGGTGGCTGCAGCGCCGGCTGCTGTTGTCCGGCATCCGCGCGGCCTCCCCGCCGGTCGACGTGACCAACTACGTGATGCTCGAACTCGGTCACCCCATGCATGCCCACGATCGCAAACGGATCACCGGAAGCTTCGGCGTGCGGTTCGCCCGGCCCGGCGAGACCGTCGTGACCCTCGACGGCGTCGAGCGCAAACTCGAGCCGGCCGACGTCCTCATCGTCGACGACACGGCGACCACCGCGATCGGCGGCGTGATGGGCGCGGCGAGCACGGAGGTGCGCGCCGATTCGACCGACGTGCTGCTCGAGGCCGCGGTCTGGGACCCCGCGGCCGTCTCGCGCACCCAGCGCAGGCTGCACTTGCCCAGCGAAGCCGCCCGCCGCTACGAGCGGGGAGTGGATCCGGCGATCTCGGTGGTCGCGCTGGACCGGTGCGCCGCGCTGCTCGCCGACATCGCGGGCGGGGCGGTCTCCGACGGCCTGACCGATTGGCGCGGTGACCCGCCAGTCGGCACCTCGGCCGCCGACTGGGCTGGGTCGCCCATCGAGATCGCCGTCGACCTGCCGGATCGCGTCGCCGGGGTGGGCTATGCCTCGGGCACGATCGTTAAGCGGCTCACCCAGATCGGCGCCGACGTGGCGGGCCTAAAGGAGGGGCACCGGGGAGTGGTGCTGACGGTGACCCCGCCCAGCTGGCGGCCCGACCTCGTGCAGCCCGCCGACCTCGTCGAGGAGGTGCTGCGGCTCGAGGGGCTGGAACTCATCCCATCGGTGTTGCCGTCGGCGCCTGCCGGCCGGGGCCTGTCCGCCGTGCAAAAGCGCCGCCGCGCCATCGGCAAGTCCCTGGCCCAGTCCGGTTACGTCGAGATCTTGCCGACTCCGTTTTTGCCTGCCGGCGTGTTCGACCTGTGGGGCTTGGCGGCCGACGACCCGCGGCGCACGACCACCAAGGTGCTCAACCCGCTGGAAGCCGACCGTCCGCAGCTGGCCACCACGCTGTTGCCCGCACTGCTGGAAGCCTTGGTGCGCAACGTCTCTCGTGGCCTGGTCGACATCTCGCTGTATGCCCTGGCGCAGGTGGTCCTGCCGACGGCGGAAACCCGCGCGGCGGAGCTCATTCCCGTCGACCGCCGGCCCACCGATGCCGAGATCGCTGCGCTCGACGCGTCGTTGCCGCGGCAACCGGAGCACGTGGCGGCGGTGCTGACCGGCCTGCGCGAGCACCGCGGACCCTGGGGTCCCGGCCGCCGCGCCGAGGCTGCCGACGCGTTCGAGGCGGTGCGCATCATCGCCCGCGCCAGCGGTATCGACGTGCGGTTGCGCGCGGCGCAGTGCCTGCCGTGGCATCCGGGGCGGTGCGCCGAAGTGCTCGTCGGGGACACCCCGGTGGGTTATGCGGGCCAGCTGCATCCCGCGGTGATCGAGCGCTCCGGGCTGCCCAAGGGCACCTGCGCCCTCGAGATGAATCTGGACGCGATGCCCATCCCGCTGACGCTGCCCGCGCCCCGGGTGTCGCCGTTCCCGGCCGTCTTCCAGGACGTCAGCCTGGTGGTGCCCGCACACGTACCGGCTCAGGCGGTGGCCGACGCGGTACGCGAGGGCGCCGGCGAGCTGCTCGAAGACCTTCAATTGTTCGACGTGTTCACCGGCCCGCAGATCGGCGAGGACCGCAAATCGCTGACCTTCGCGCTGCGGTTCCGCGCACCCGACCGCACGCTCACCGAGGACGACGCCACCGCGGCCCGCGACGCCGCGGTCCGCCGCGCCGCCGAGGCGGTCGGCGCGGAGCTACGCGCCTAGTGGAATGGATTTGCAAACCACTGCATAACCATGCAGAATCGGCGGAATGGCCGACGGGATGAAGGTGGCGGTTGCCGGTGCCAGCGGCTACGCCGGCGGTGAAATCCTACGCCTGCTGCTCGGGCACCCCGCCTACGCGCACGGGCGTCTCACGATAGGCGCGGTGACCGCGGCCGCCAGCGCCGGCAGCACGCTCGGTGAGCACCACCCGCACCTGACACCGCTGGCCCAGCGCGTGGTCGAACCGACCGAGCTCGACGTGCTCGCCGGCCACGAGGTGGTGTTCCTGGCCTTGCCGCACGGCCACTCGGCTGCGCTGGCCGAACAGCTCGGCCCCGACACTCTGATCATCGACTGCGGCGCCGATTTCCGGCTCACCGACTCCTCCGCATGGGAGCGGTTCTACGGATCGCCTCACGCCGGCAGCTGGCCGTACGGGTTGCCGGAGCTCCCCGGTGCGCGCGAGCGGCTGCGCGGCACCCGCCGCATCGCGGTCCCGGGCTGCTACCCGACCGCGGCGCTGCTGGCATTGCTGCCGGCGGTGGCCGAGGACCTCATCGAGCCCGCCGTCACCGTCGTCGCCGTCAGCGGCACCTCCGGGGCCGGCCGCGCCGCCAAGACCGACCTGCTGGGCGCGGAGGTCATCGGCTCGGCGCGGGCCTACAACATCGCCGGGGCGCATAGGCACACCCCCGAGATCGCTCAGGGCCTGGGCGCGGTCACCGGTCGCGACGTCACCGTGTCATTCACCCCGGTGCTCATCCCGACGTCGCGCGGCATCCTGGCGACGTGCACCGCGCGCACCCGCACGCCGCTGCCGCAGCTACGGGAAGCCTACGAAAAGGCCTACCACTCAGAACCTTTCATCTACCTGATGCCCGAAGGGCAACTGCCCCGCACCGGGGCCGTGATCGGCAGCAACGCTGCGCACATCGCCGTCGCGGTCGACGAGGCGGCGAACACGTTCGTGGCGATCGCCGCGATCGACAACCTGGTCAAGGGAACGGCCGGCGCCGCCGTGCAGTCGATGAACCTGGCGTTGGGTTGGCCGGAGACAGACGGCCTTTCGGTGATCGGGGTGGCGCCGTGACGCGCCCCGGCGACGATGATGCCGGCGTAGCCGGGATCGGAGGAGTGGCGCTATGACGCGGGCCGCCGCGCAAGCGCGGTTGCTGCGCGAACAAGGCGTCACCGCGCCGGCCGGATTCCGGGCCGCCGGCATCGCCGCCGGGATCAAGGCCTCGGGCAATCGCGACCTGGCCTTGGTCTTCAACGAAGGACCCGACTACGCGGCGGCCGGGGTGTTCACCCGCAACAAGGTCAAAGCCGCGCCGGTGCTGTGGAGCCAGCAGGTGCTGAGCACCGGCGCGCTGCGCGCGGTGATCCTCAACTCCGGCGGCGCCAACGCCTGCACCGGACCGGGCGGATTCCAGGACACACACGCCACCGCAGAAGCCGTCGCGGCCGCGTTGTCGGACTGGGGAACCGAGACCGGCGCCATCGAGGTCGCGGTGTGCTCGACGGGGTTGATCGGTGACCGGTTGCCGATGGACACCGTGCTCGCCGGGGTGCGCACGGTCGTGCAGGAGATGGCCGGCGGCCTGTCCGGCGGCGACGAGGCGGCCCAGGCGATCATGACCACCGATACCGTGCCCAAACAGGTTGCGCTGCACCATCCGGGCAACTGGACGGTCGGCGGAATGGCCAAGGGCGCCGGCATGCTCGCACCGTCACTGGCAACGATGCTGTGCGTGCTCACCACCGACGCGGCCGTCGACGCCGCGGCGCTGGACTCCGCACTGCGCCACGCCAGCACCCGCACCTTTGACCGGCTCGACATCGACGGCGCCTGCTCGACCAACGACACAGTGCTGCTGCTCACTTCGGGGGCCAGCGGAATCGCGCCCAGCCAGGCCGACCTCGACGAGGCCGTGCTGCAGGTCTGCGACGACCTGTGCGCCCAGCTGCAGGCCGACGCCGAGGGCGTCACCAAGCGGGTCAATGTCACCGTGCAGGGGGCAGTCTCCGAGGACGACGCCCTGGTCGCCGCCCGGACAATTGCCCGCGACTCTCTGGTCAAGACGGCGGTGTTCGGCTCGGACCCCAACTGGGGCCGGGTGCTGGCCGCCGTCGGCATCGCGCCCATCGCCCTGGATCCAGACCGGATTACTGTGTCATTCAACGACTTTGCGGTCTTCTCCCACGGGACCGGAGCGCCGGGTGCGCGTGCGGTGGACCTCTCGGGACCCGACATCGACATCACGGTCGATCTGGGGCTCGGTGACGGCCGGGTCACCGTGCGGACCACCGACCTGTCGCACGGCTACGTCGAAGAGAATTCGGCGTACAGCTCATGAGCTCCTCGACCGAAGCGCTGCCCACCGCGGTCAAGGCGCAGGTGCTCGCCGAAGCCCTGCCCTGGCTCAAGCAGCTGCACGGCAAGATCGTCGTCATCAAATACGGCGGCAACGCCATGACCGACGACACGCTGCGGCACGCCTTCGCCGCCGACATGGCTTTCCTGCGCAACTGCGGCATCCATCCCGTGGTGGTGCACGGCGGCGGCCCCCAGATCAGCGCGATGCTGCGCAGGCTCGGCATCCCCGGGGACTTCAAGGGCGGATTCCGGGTCACCACACCGGAGGTGCTCGACGTGGCGCGGATGGTGTTGTTCGGCCAAGTCGGCCGCGAACTGGTCAACCTGATCAACGCGCACGGACCGTATGCCGTCGGCATCACCGGCGAGGACGCCCAGCTGTTCACCGCCGTGCGGCGCAGAGTCACCGTGGACGGCGTGGCCACCGACATCGGCCTGGTCGGCGACGTCGAACGGGTCAGCACCGCCGCGGTGCTGGATCTGATTGCCGCACGGCGTATTCCGGTGGTGTCGACGCTGGCGCCGGATGCCGAAGGCGTGGTGCACAACATCAACGCCGACACCGCCGCCGCGGCGCTGGCCGAAGCGCTGTGCGCCGAGAAGCTGTTGATGCTCACCGATGTCGAAGGCCTGTACACGAGCTGGCCCGACCGCGGTTCGCTGGTGAGCGAAATCGATACTGCCACATTGTCGCAACTGCTACCCACGCTGGAAGCGGGCATGATCCCCAAAGTCGAGGCCTGTCTGCGCGCAGTGTCCGCGGGCGTGCCGAGCGCGCACGTCATCGACGGGAGGGTCGAACACTGTGTGCTGGTGGAGCTTTTCACCGACGCGGGCACCGGAACCAAGGTGGTGGGCGTGTGACGGCGACGACACAGAGCGCAGCGATGAAGAGGAGCGTCACCATTGGCTAAAACCCGCACCGACGCCATTAAGCAGCGGTGGGAAGCCGTGATGATGGACAACTACGGCACCCCGCCGATGGCTTTGGCGAGCGGCGACGGCGCCGTGGTCACCGATGTGGACGGGAAGACCTACCTCGACCTGCTCGGCGGCATCGCGGTCAACGTCCTGGGCCACCGCCACCCCGCGATCATCGAGGCGGTCACCCACCAGATGTCGACGCTGGGCCACACCTCCAATCTGTATGTCACCGAACCGAGTGTCGCACTCGCCGAAGAGCTCGTCGCCCTGCTGGGCGCCGGTAACGAATCCGGCACCGCGGCGCGGGTGTTCTTCTGCAACTCCGGAACCGAGGCCAATGAGGTGGCGTTCAAGCTGTCACGGCTCACCGGACGCACCAAACTGGTTGCCGCACAAGAGGCTTTCCACGGCCGAACCATGGGTTCGCTGGCGCTGACCGGTCAGCCGAGCAAGCAGGCGCCGTTCGCGCCGCTGCCCGGCGACGTCACTCACGTGCCGTACGGCGACACGGACGCACTGGCCGCCGCGGTCAACGACGCCACTGCCGCCGTGTTTTTGGAACCGATCATGGGGGAGAGCGGCGTCGTCGTCCCGCCCGAGGGATACCTCGTCGCCGCACGCGACATCACCGCGCGGCACGGGGCGCTGCTGGTGCTCGACGAGGTACAGACCGGGATGGGCCGCACCGGAACGTTTTTCGCCCATCAGCATGACGGCATCACCCCGGACGTGGTGACGCTGGCCAAGGGGCTCGGCGGCGGTCTGCCCATCGGCGCCTGCCTGGCCATCGGCCCGGCTGCAGACCTGATGACCCCCGGCCTGCACGGCAGCACCTTCGGCGGCAACCCGATCTGCGCGGCGGCGGCGCTCGCGGTGCTGCGGGTGCTGGCCGATGAGAACCTGGTCCGGCACGCCGAGGCGCTGGGTAAGTCGTTGCGCCGCGGCATCGAGGCGCATGCCCACCCGCTGATCGACCACGTGCGCGGCCGGGGGCTGCTCTGCGGCGTGGCGCTCACAGCGCCGCACGCCAAGGGCGCCGAGGCGGCCGCACGCCGCGCCGGGTTCCTGGTCAACGCGGCCGCGCCTGATGTCCTCCGGCTGGCGCCGCCGCTGATCATCACCGAAGCCCAGGTCGACGGCTTCGTCGCGGCGCTGCCGGGCATACTCGATGAATCCGCCGGAGCCGCAGCATGACTCGCCACTTCCTTCGCGACGACGACCTGTCGCCCGCCGAGCAGGCCGAGGTGCTGCAGCTGGCGACCGAATTGAAGAAGGACCCGCTGCGCGCCCGTCCGCTGGAGGGCCCGCGCGGGGTCGCGGTCCTGTTCGACAAGAACTCCACCCGCACCCGGTTCTCGTTCGAGGTGGGTATCGCCCAGCTCGGCGGGCACGCCGTCGTCGTCGACGCCCGCAGCACCCAGCTGGGCCGCGACGAAACCCTCGAGGACACCGCCCGGGTGCTATCGCGCTACGTCGAGGCCATCGTCTGGCGGACGTTCGGCCAGGAGCGTCTCGAGGCGATGGCCGCGACCGCGACGGTGCCGGTGGTCAACGCGCTCTCCGACGAATTCCATCCCTGCCAGGTGCTCGCCGATCTGCAGACCATCGCCGAACGCAAGGGCTCGCTGACCGGTTTGCGGATGACCTATTTCGGTGACGGCGCCAACAACATGGCCCACTCGCTGATGCTCGGTGGCGTCACGGCCGGCATTCACCTCACCGTCGCGGCCCCGGACGGCTTCGCCCCCGACCCGGCGTTCGTGACGGCGGCCCGGCGGCGCGCCGAGGACACCGGAGCCTCGGTCACCGTCACCGCCGACGCCGACGCGGCCGCGCGCGGCGCCGACGTCCTGGTCACCGACACCTGGACGTCGATGGGGCAGGAGGGCGACGGGCTGGACCGCCTCACGCCGTTTCGGGCCTACCAGATCAACGCCCGCCTGCTGTCCCTGGCCGACCCGGAAGCCATTGTGCTGCACTGTCTTCCGGCTCACCGCGGCGACGAGATCACCGACGAGGTGATGGACGGGCCGGCCAGCGTGGTCTGGGACGAGGCCGAAAACCGGTTGCACGCCCAAAAAGCGCTGCTGGCGTGGCTGCTGGAGTGGCGCCGTTGACTAGGTCGAAAACCACACCCGAAACCACCCGGGCCGGCCGGCAGGCGCGCATCGTGGCCATCCTGTCGTCGGCCGAGGTGCGCAGCCAAAGCGAACTGGCCTCGCTGCTGGCCGACGACGGCATCGACGTCACCCAGGCCACCCTGTCGCGGGACCTGGAAGAGCTGGGCGCGGTGAAGCTGCGCGGCGCCGACGGTGGCGTCGGCGTCTACATGGTCCCCGAGGACGGCAACCCGGTGCGCGGGGTATCCGGCGGCACCGCAAGGCTGTCCCGGCTGCTGAGCGAACTGCTGGTGTCGGCCGACGCCAGCGCCAACCTCGCGGTGCTGCGCACCCCGCCCGGCGCGGCGCACTATCTGGCCAGCGCGATCGACCGCGCTGCACTGCCGTATGTGGTCGGCACCATCGCCGGCGACGACACCATCCTGGTGGTGGCGCGTGAGCCGATGACCGGCGCTGAACTGGCCACCACCATGGAGAACCTGCAATAAGGCAGTTAGACAAGGAGATTGGTCACATGTCCGAACGCGTCATCTTGGCGTATTCCGGCGGTCTTGACACATCGGTGGCGATCAGCTGGAT
>NZ_DASUHS010000191.1:0-2799 GCF_036273375.1 Mycobacterium sp.
CGCCGCGTGGGCGTGGGCCGGCAACACCCCGTTCAAGTGGGGCAAGCAGGTCGGTTCGCACCTAGGCGGCACCCGCAACCCGATGGTCATCCACTGGCCGGCCCGCATCACCGGCACGGGCGCGCTGCGCTCGCACTTCACCCACGTCATCGACGTTGGACCGACGATCCTGGACATCGCCGGCATCCCGGCCCCTACCCATGTCGACGGGATCGGGCAAGAGCCGTTCCACGGTGTGAGTTTCGCGGACTCACTGACCGACGCGGCCGCGCCGGAGCGTCACACCCAGCAGTACTTCGAGACCATCGGCAACCGGGCCATGTACAAGGACGGCTGGTGGCTGGCCATGAGGACCCCGCGGATCCCGTGGGTGGTCACCCCCGATGCGCTGCGGCCCTATGCGCCCGGGGTGTGGGACCCCGACGCCGGGCCCGCCGAGCTGTACTACCTGCCCGACGACTTCACCCAGGCCAAAGACCTCGCCGCCGCCCACCCGGAGAAGGTGGCCGAGCTGAAGGAGCTGTTCTGGGCCGAGGCGGAAAAGTACAAGGTGCTCCCCCTGCTCGCCACCCTGTCCGCGTTCTTCGGCATCCTCCCGCCGCTGCCGGATGCGGTCCCGGTCGAGTACCGGGGCGACGTCCAGAACATCATGTCGGGCATGATCCCCCGGGTCTACAACCACTCGTATGCGATCAGCGCCGATCTGGTCATCCCGGCCGAGGGAGCCGAGGGCGTGATCGTGGCCGAGGCCGACCACCTGGGCGGGTTCTCGCTGTTCGTCCAGGACGGCAAGCTCACCCACACCTACGCGATGATGGGCGTGTTCATCTACCGCCAGCAGGCCGAAGAACCGCTGCCCGCTGGCGAGGTGAACGTGCGGATGGAGTTCGCCGCCGATGCGGCCAAGCCCGCCACCGGCGGGGAAGTGACCCTGTTCATCAACGACAGGCCCGTCGGCAAGGGCCGCATGGACCACACCGTCCCGATCCGCTTCTCCGCCTACGCGGGCATGGACATCGGCCGCGACAACGGCGGGGTTGTCGACCTGAGCTATGAGAACAAAAAGCCGTTCCCGTTTACCGGCACCGTCAAAAAGGTCGTGTTCGACGTCAAGCCGCATCTGTCCACCGACGACGAGGAAGAGCTGCACGCGGCCGCCCACCACGGCCACGCCGGTCACGCACTCTCGGGATAAGCACGCACTCTCGGGATAACACAGGCCAGCAGGAGGGACCGATGAAATTCGACGACGAAACGACCGACGTACTGATCGGCGGCTACCTGTCCACCGACGCCGCCCAAGACGACTACGAGGCGGTCCTGGCCAGCGGTGGCTATCTGCACGGCGCGGTGGTCGTCAGCAAAGACCTCAAAGGCAACCTGTCCGTGGAGCAGACCGACCACATGGTCCGCGAGGGTGCCGCGGGCCTGGGCGCCGTCGGGTTCGCGGTCGGGCTGTTCGCACCGCCGCTGCTGGCCGCGACCGCAGTCGGCGCGGTGATCGGCGCCGGGGCCGGCAAGCTGCTCCACCGCAGGACCGCCAGCAAACTGGAGGAACAAGCAGGGGCCACCATCCCCGTCGGCGGCGCGGGCCTGATCGTCGCCTTCCCGCACTCCGCAGCCGCCAAAGTCGTACCCGCCGTGACCCGCCCCATCAAGAAAGTCATCGGCGAGGCCGAGGGGCACCACGTGCAGGCCCTCAAGGGCGCGATCGCCGACGCGCAGCAGAAGATGGCCGAAAGCGGCACCTGACAATTAGATGGAGGGCTGTGATGTCCACGTCATCACCAAAGTGCGACAGAGCCACCTAGATCTCGCCGTTGACAGGGCCCGCCATGAGCAGGACCGGTCGGCTGAAAACGACGAAAATTAGCCGTATCTGGGCGTTTCGACCGCGACGACATGGCAGTTAGTCAGTCGCGCAGAACGGCGGGGATGCGCGTAACCTTCATCGGATTTTCGTCGCTCAGAATGGTACGGGGTACTGCCTGAGCGGGCGGTGCATCATTTTCTGGCTCCGCGGTAGCCCAGTGCCGCTGCGAGCGCGAGCGCGCTGCGGGGGGTGTAGGCGATGCGCCACAGCCCGCCATGCGCGGCGGCGTGCGCCTCGTCCTGCCAGGGATGCGGGTGCGCTGGGCCACCGCCGGTGTGCAGGTCATGGACGAGGAGTGCGGCCATGAGCACCTTGGTTGTGGCAGGTTCGAAGACCTCGACACCGAACCGGTGCGCGCCGGCGTATGCCGCCGCCAGTATCTGGTTCTTCACGACCGACCTGGTTCGTGTTGGTGGGGCGACGTTCATCGACACGGCCGCGCCGGCTTCTCGGGCAACGGTGGCGCGCCAGCGCTGCAGCCGCTTTGCCAGCACATAGTTAGGTCCTTGCTGCGGCACCAGGCTGTCGTTGATACCGGGGTTAGCACCGGGCGGGTAGGCGCGGCGGAGCAGTCGGCCCCCAGACAGCGTCCGCAGCGGCCAGCTAACGAGTTTCATCCCTGCCGAACGGGTCGCGTAGGCGTGGACGGACTGGGCGACCGCTTCGGCCGGGACCGCGAACACGTCGGTCGGCGTCGCGAGGAATGCGAGCGCGACATCGTCGCGCTCGGCCTGCAAGCGCATGGTCAGTGCGTCGACGGCAGCGGACAGGCGGACATTGGCCGCACCGTCAGCGTAGACATAGTTGCCCAGCACCAGCGGGCCGTCAAAGGTAGCGAGCCAGCCGGCGACGGCAGGGACATCGCAGGTCAGGTCGAGGCCGGCGCGCTCCGCGAGGTCTTCGGTCCTGCCCCCGGGCTGGGGCTG
>NZ_DASUHS010000192.1:0-44404 GCF_036273375.1 Mycobacterium sp.
CAGCGGCAATAGTGGGCAGCCGGCAACTACCGACGGCCATGAAGCCGTCATAAAGCTGCTGCAGGCCCGTCTCGGCCGCGCCACCCCCGGCGGCGCCGAGGGCGCTGAGGTCGGCGCCCGCGCAGAACGCCTTGCCCGCGCCGGTGACTACCACGGCATGCACATCGAGGTCGGCTTCGGCCCGCTCGACGGCCTCGCGCAGGCGCCCCGACGAGTCGGCGGTTATCGCGTTGCGCCGATCGGGATCGTTGACGGTGATGAGCGCGACGCGGTTGGTCACCTTGAAAAGGATTGGTTCGGACTGGGCCATCGGGCACCTCCGGCTCGCTTTTTGGCTAGGGATCCGCCCGGCCACACCGTTCATCGGCGGCCGCGTCACGGGCGAGGTAAGACTACTTCGCACCGTCCGCGCGGGGTTGGCCGGTGTGAGTGTGATTAGCGAGGACAAGCAGGGTAAGCGGGCATGCAAACCGACGATCCACCGTATTAGCTCGTATCGATGGCCGAACCATTTCAGCCTGTGCCTGCAGCGGCTTTGACCCGCGCAAACGAGAAAACCTTTGCGGGGTGGGCGGCGGATATCTGAACCCACAACTAACGCTGTATTTATCAAAACGTTATCTGCCGCGTTTTGCCGTTTCGGCCAAATCCCCGCATCGACCTGGCGAAACGCGAGGTAAGGCGCCGGCCCGCCGGCCGGGGGCTCAACGCTGCACGCCGGGTCGGCGGAGCCGTCGAATTCTGCGGGATCCGCTACAGCTCGGGTTTCGCTAACTTCTTCGCTAGCTCATCGAGTTCGGCTTGGCGCTCACGCACCGCACACCCCCGTCGCTCGACCCGCGCTCCGTGCAGAATGACCCTCGGCAGCCCATCACTACGCAACTTGATGTTGGCGTAATGGATTGCGGCGTCGATCATTTCGATGTAGTGCTCCGCGTCATCCTCCGCACACGAGCCCTCGATGCGCTGGACTTCGTCCCAACAGGGATAAGAAGAGTACCGGGCGTCAAGTCGTTGCTGAGAGACCTGCGTCCCGAAGTAATAACGCCAGTCGCGGCTCAACCAACCCCTCGTCTTGATTTCGACTTTGATTCGATTGCCAACGCCGGCTATGAACGTCGGCTCCCCGACGCGCACCACCGGCTGCCATTCATTCGCCGCCATAATCGCCAACCCCCTCGAAGAGAAGACGCTCGAGCCAGTGATCTCGCCGTAAGCGCCTTCTGCTCGTTGACACGCTGTCCGGAATGATTAAACTCGCAATCTATTTACAGTGGCGTCGATCTTTGTAAATTTACTAAACGCTCAGAAAACCGACCCAAATGCCATTACCGGCGGTCCGTGTAACCGCGTTGCGGCACTGATCGCGACTGCCGAAATGTCGTGACCTGCGTCAGTGGGACGCGCCGTTCGCCCGGGGCCGGTGCCCCGCCGAGCTTGCCACCGGCCTCACCACCGAACGTTCGCTCTGATCGCTAGGCACATCCGCCCACTCAAGCGCCTTCCGGTCATCATGAGCTGACTTCCGAATCCGATAGCACATGCGCTAGCGGGTTCGGAAAGCTGGTAGTGGTCAAGCCCGGCGGCGGGGTGGTCGTGCGAGCCCTTAAAGCGCCAAGCTCGCGGCCTCGGCGCGGTGAGCCCGCAACCAAGGATCCCTTGAGGATCCGCCAAGGTGCGCTCCGCAAGCTCGTGTCAGCTCGAAAGAGCATCCCAATCGGCATCGACGCTAGGAGCACCTCATGCGGACAACGGGGTATAGGACGATGCGCTACGGGGCTACGGCGTACCGGACCTACGCACGGGCGCGCGATCAAAGAATTGGATACCTACGGCTGATACTGGTCTCCATCACCACGGCCGGGTTGATCGGCCTCGGTGTTGGCCTCGCCAGCCTCGATCGACCGCTGGCCGGCCGGCATTGTTCGGCCCCGAACGTGACCATCCATGACGCAACCGGCCTCACGTTGTCGTGCAGCCCGGCGTCGACGGGAAACCATGAGGCGGTGTGGCAGTATGCCCCGGCGTCGTAGCCTCAATAAATCAGGTGTTACAACGGGTTTCGGCCGTGCCGAATGCCGCTGGGATATGCCGTTCGGCAGGAATGGACGGGCGCCACCACCCGACAACTCATGCGCCGAGCGCAGGTGGGTGGCAGAACTCAGTTAGGCGACTTAGAGATGGCCGGCCACGAAAGTCGCGGCCTGACCGGGCATTCCGGACCCCTGGTACGACAGGTGCGCTGCCGAGAACGACTCGTCGTGCGACGGCGGCGCCAGGGGGCCGCCCGGAGTGCACACCGAATCGCCGGGCGCACACAAGTCAATGGCCTTCGCCCCGTACCACGGGCTGACCACGCTCACCGGTGCCCCCAGATACCGGTCCGACGGATTCCCGAACAGGGCGAGCGCGGCAACATGGTCCGCCTCGTCCGCCGTCAGTATCTGAGGAATCAGGCCCCCGATCGACGCCTGGGCGATGGTGATCAGATCGATCACCATCGCGCCCTGGCCGTATCCGCCGAGCACCAGCTTGGTGTTGGGGCAGTTCGCCACCATGGATTGAGCGTGAGCGTGAGCGTCGCCGGCGCCCGCGGACGCTGACGGGGCGAAATCCTCGTCGGCGGGGTAGCGGACCGCATACACCCCGAGGGAGCGGCTGCCGACCTGGGAACGCAAGGAGTCAATGAAAGCTTGTCCGACCCCGCCAACGCCGGGGGGCTCGGCGGTGCCGCGGGCGAACGTCACCTCGACGTCGGGGCAGGGCGCGGCGGACGTGGAAATCGGTGGGCACAGCAGCGCCGCCCAGGTTGTCACCACCGCGACACCCAGCAAACGGGCCGATCGGCGTGCCTTCATGCTCCAGATGCTAATTGACAAGCTGTCGAATAAGGAGTGCGCCCGGGGCACGCAGGCGAACTTATCCGCTCGGTCGGTGCCCCCGGCACGACTCGAACGTGCGACCTAGGGATTAGAAGGCCCTTGCGCGATCCACCTGAGCTACGGAGGCAATGTGCAGGTCAGTCTATCCAACCGCACCCGCCGACCCGATTCCACGCCGCCACGCGCGCGAAAGCCCTTCCGGCGCCGCGTTTATCGGTTATGGTGGGGACCCTCGACACACGTACAACATCGGCCGGCAATCGGTCGTTAACCGCAACGAGGCGTGTGCATAACGTCGAGGGGTGGCGTTGCAATGAGCGTGGCCGGCACTTTGACTTCACACTGCTCGTGGGCGGGCGCCCAGGCGGCACGCCTGGCGGCCGAAGCCCGCGATGTCTATCAGCTGGGCAATCTGGTGCTGCGCGGCGGGCCGTTCGCGCTGGGCTGCTTCGCCGGCTGGCTTTTCACTGAGTTTCCTCCGCACGTGCTGACCGGGCACGCGCTGTCGCGGGTTTCTCATCCGTCCGTCGGCCGCGTCGGCACGGCGTTGGCCGCTCAGCGGGCGGATCGAACCCTCACCGCCGCGCTCGAGGAATCCTTCGGACCCGAGTTTCGCGAGCAGATATGCCACCCCGCCACCGTCGGAGCCCTGTGCGCCCCACGTGGCCGACTGTTGAGCAGGCCCGGGCCCCACCGCCGTTACGCGGCGCAGACTTCCGACATCTCCTACGGTCCGAGTCCACGCGACCACCTGCTCGACGTCTGGCGGCGCGATGATCTGGCGCCCGGCTGCCGGGCGCCGGTGCTGATCCAGGTGCCGGGCGGCGCGTGGGCGCTGAACGGCCGGCGCCCGCAGGGATACACGTTGATGAGTCGAATGGTCCAACTCGGCTGGATCTGCGTCTCGATCGACTACAGCAAGAGCCCGCGCGCCACCTTCCCCGCGCACCTCATCGACGTCAAAAGGGCGATCGCGTGGGTGCGGGAGAACATCGCCGACTACGGCGGCGACCCTGACTTCATCGCGATCACCGGCGGCTCAGCGGGCGGGCACCTGGCCTCCCTGGCGGCGCTCACCCCGAACGACCCCACCTTGCAGCCCGGCTTCGAAGACGCCGACACCACCGTGCAAGCGGTGGCGCCCTATTACGGCGTCTACGACTTCACCGACTTCGAGAACATGCACGAACTGATGCTGCCGTTCCTCGAGCAATTCGTGATGAAGGCCCGCTACGCCGACGAGCCGGAGCGCTTCACTGCGGCGTCGCCGATTTCCTACGTGCACGGTGACGCGCCACCGTTCTTCGTGCTGCACGGCGAGAAGGACGAATTGGTGCCCAGCGGACAGGCCCGCGTGTTCTGCGCGGCGCTGCGCGCGGCCGGCGCGGCCACTGTCGCCCACGCCGAACTCGGCAATGCCCACCACGCTTTCGATATCACGCCGACGGTTCGGTCGCGGCTGGCCGCTGACGCCGTCGCCGATTTCCTCGGTGTCGTCTACGGGCGGCGCGTCAGCGCGCTGCTGGATTCGCTGCCCCTCGCGGCCACTTCGGCCAGCTGAGCCCGCGCCCCGGTACTCGCCGCTCCTTTCACCAGCGCTGCAACCCGACTAGCGTTGGGTAGACCGTTGGGGTTGGTGGGTCCAAGGCAGGAGGCTTGATCGACGGTGACAAGGTTGGCGCGTCGAACTGATGACCATGACTGAGTCCGTCGAGGCGATGAAGTTGTCGGACGAGCTCGGGCCGGTCGACTACCTACTGCACAGGGGAGAGGCGAATCCCCGCACCCGGTCGGGGATCATGGCGCTGGAGCTACTGGACACCACGCCGGATTGGGAACAGTTCCGAACCCGATTCGAAAGCGCATCGCGACGGGTGCTGCGGCTGCGACAAAAGGTCGTTGTGCCCTCCCTGCCGACGGCGGCACCGCGCTGGGTGGTCGATCCCGATTTCAATCTGGATTTCCACGTGCGCCGGGTCCGGGTGTCCGAACCCGGCACGATGCGTGAAGTATTCGACCTCGCCGAACTCATCCTCCAGTCGCCGATGGACATTTCGCGGCCGCTGTGGACGGCCACCCTGGTCGAGGGTCTGGCCGGCGGCAAGGCCGCGGCGCTGCTGCATGTCAGCCACGCCGTCACCGACGGCGTGGGCGGAGTCCAAATGTTCGCCGAGATCTATGACCTCGAGCGCAATCCGCCCGCCAAGCCGGCGCTGCCACTGCCTGTCCCGCAGGACTTGACGTCCAATGATTTGATGCGCCAGGGCATTAACCACCTGCCCTTCGCCGTTGTCGGCGGCGTCATGAGCGCGCTGTCCGGCGCGGTATCGGCAGCCGGGCGGGCGGTCCTGGAGCCGACGGCCACCGTTTCGGGGATCGTCGGGTACGCCATGTCGGGCATGCGGGTGCTCAACCGGGCTGCAGAGCCCTCGCCGCTGCTGCGGCGGCGCAGCCTTGCCACCCGCAGCGAGGCGATCGACATCTCGCTCGCCGACCTGCACAAAGCTGCAAAAGCCGGCGGCGGGTCCATCAACGACGCCTATCTCGCCGGACTGTGCGGTGCCTTGCGCCGCTACCACCAGGCGTTCGGCGTGCCGATCAGCACCCTGCCGATGGCGGTGCCCGTCAACCTGCGGGCCGAAGCGGACACGGCCGGCGGCAACCGATTCACCGGTGTCAACCTTGCGGCGCCGATCGGTACCGCCGACCCCGTCTCCCGAATGAAAAAGATCCGCGCTCAGATGACGCAGCGCCGCGACGAGCCCGCGATGAACATCATCGGTTCGATTGCTCCGGTGCTCAGCGTCTTGCCGACCGCGGTGCTCGAAGGGATCACCGGCTCGGTGATCGGATCCGACGTGCAGGCCAGCAACGTCCCGGTCTTCCCGGGCGACACTTACATCGTCGGCGCAAAAGTCTTGCGGCAGTACGGTATCGGTCCGCTGCCCGGAGTGGCGATGATGGTGGTGCTGATTTCCCGCGGCGGGTGGTGCACCATCACCGTGCGCTACGACAGGGCCTCGGTGAGAAACGAGGCGTTGTTCGCCCAATGCCTGCTCGAAGGTTTCGACGAGATCCTGGCACTGGCCGGTGACCCACCGCCGCAAGCGGTGCCCGCCTCGTTCACCGAGCCGGCCGTGTCGCCTCGATCGGTGGCGGGTTCATGAGCGCCTCGAAAAACCAGGGGGACAAGGGCAAAACCCCCGGCGCGGACATGCGACTACCGGGTTCGGTGGCCGAGATCATGGCCAGTCCCGCCGGGCCGAAGATCGGCGCGTTTTTCGACCTGGACGGGACATTGGTCGCCGGTTTCACCGCGGTCATCCTGACCCAGGAGCGCCTGCTGCGCCGCGACATGGGCGTGGGCGAATTGCTCGGCATGGTGCAGGCCGGCCTGAGCCACACCTTGGGTCGTATCGAGTTCGAGGACCTCATCGGCAAGGCTGCCGCCGCGCTCACCGGGCGACTGCTCGACGACTTGGAAGAGATCGGCGAGCGACTGTTCGTCCAGCGGATCGAGTCACGGATCTACCCGGAGATGCGCGAGCTGGTGCGTGCTCACGTGGCCCGCGGTCATACCGTGGTGCTCAGCTCGTCGGCGCTGACCATCCAGGTCAACCCCGTCGCGCGTTTCCTCGGCATTCCCAACATGCTCACCAACAAGTTCGAGACCACCGAGGACGGCATGCTCACCGGTAGCGTCACGAAGCCGATCCTGTGGGGCCCGGGCAAAGCCGCTGCGGTACAACGCTTTGCCGCCGAGCACGACATCGATCTCAAGGACAGCTACTTCTACGCCGACGGTGACGAGGACGTCGCCCTGATGTACCTGGTCGGTAACCCGCGGCCCACCAACCCCGAGGGCAAGATGGCCGCGGTAGCCAAGCGCCGCGGTTGGCCGATCCTGAGATTCAGCAGCCGTGGTCCCGTGGGCTTGCGGCGGCAGGTGCGCACCCTTGCCGGACTTGGCTCGATTGTCCCCGTCGGGGCCGGCGCACTGGCGATGGGCGTGTTGACCGGTAGCCGGCGGCGGGGCGCCAATTTCTTTACCTCCATTTTTTCCCAAACGGTGCTCGCGACCACGGGAGTACATCTCAATGTCGTCGGGAAAGAAAATCTGACGGCGCAACGTCCGGCGGTCTTTATCTACAACCACCGCAATCAGGTTGACCCAGTCATCGCCGGTGCGCTGGTGAACGACAACTGGGTCGCCGTCGCCAAGAAGGAACTGCAGAAGAATCCGATCATGGCCCTGCTGGGCAAGGCGTTAGATGGTGTGTTCATCGACCGAGACGATTCGGTCTCAGCGCTGGAGACGATGCGCACGGTCGAAGAGAGAGCCAAGAACGGACTTTCCATTGTGATGGCGCCGGAAGGCACCCGACTGGATACCACCGAGGTCGGTCCCTTCAAAAAGGGGCCATTTCGTCTCGCGATGGCTGCGGGAATCCCGATCGTCCCGATCGTGATCCGCAACGCCGAGCTCGTCGCCGCCAGGAACTCCACCGTCATCAACCCGGGCACCGTCGACATCGCGGTGTTTCCGCCGATCTCGGTGCAGGACTGGACGCTTGACACGCTGCCGGAGCGCATCGCCGAGGTTCGCCAGCTTTACCTGGACACGCTCGCCAACTGGCCTGTCGACGAACTTCCCGAGGTCTACCTGTACGCCGAGAAGAACGCGGCAGACAAGGCCCAGAGCCGGACCGCCAAAGCACCGGCAAAGAAGCCACCGGCCAAGAAGACATCGGCAAAGAAAGCGGCGGCCAAGAAGGCACCGGCCAAGAAGACGGCAAAGAAGGCGGCGGCCAAGAAGGCACCGGCCAAGAAGGCACCGGCCAAGAAGGCACCGGCAAAGAAGGCGCCGGCCAAGAAGGCGGCCGCCAAGAAGACGCCGGCGAAGAAAGCCGCTTCGAAAGCAAAGCCGCCCAAGGTAAACCCCCGTGAATCCCACGCCGTCCTCAACGACGGCGAGGCGCAACGACCCGTCCCCGAGGCGGCGGCCATCAGCGCCGAGCCACCGGAATCGCCGGAGCATCCGTGACGGAACCGGCCGCAGATAGCAGCGCGGTTCTTACCGGAAGAGACTCGCTGGTATTGGCCTCGATGGCCTCGCAGGTCGAGATGGAACTGGTGACGGCGTGGCTGGATCACCAGCGCACCGACCATCAGGGAGCGAATTTCGGCTTGGTGAAACTGCCGGCGCTCGACGCGCCGCCGGAAGCGCTGACAGCCTTGGCCGAAGAGCTCGAATCCGGGGAAGACCGTTCGATCGTGCCGGTGCGAGTGTTCTGGCTGCCGGAGCCGGAGCGCGGCCGATTCGCCAAGCTCGCCGGGCTGCTCCCCGGCCGGGATCCCTACCACCCCAACCACCGTCAGCAAGAACAGATCGTACGGGCCGCTCCCCAGCGCGCACGGGTGGTGGCCGGCGAGGCGGCCACCGTGTCCGAACTGCGCCGGCAATGGCGCGACACCACAGTCGGAGAAGACAAGAACGACTTCGCCCAATTCGTGATTCGTCGCGCCATCTTGGCGATGGAACGCGTCGAATACCGAATCCTCGGACCGCAGTACAAGTCACCACGGCTGGTGAAGCCGGAGATCCTGGCCTCCAACCGGTTTCGCGCCGGCCTGGCCAAAATTCCCGGCGCCACCGTCGACGAAGCCGGAAAGATGCTCGACGAACTCGCCACCGGGTGGAGCAGGGCATCGGTCGACCTCGTCGGGGTTCTCGGCAGGATGCTCAGCCGCGGGTTCGATCCTGAGATCGACTATGACGGCTATCAGGTTGCGGCAATGCGGGCCGGCCTGGAAGCTCACCCGGCGGTGCTGTTGTTCTCCCACCGGTCCTACATTGATGGCGCCGTGGTGCCGGTTGCCATGCAGGAGAACCGGTTACCGCCGGTGCACGTGTTCGCAGGCATCAACTTGTCGTTCGGCGCGATGGGGCCCTTGCTACGGCGTTCCGGTGTCATCTTCATCCGCCGCAACATCGGCAACGACCAGCTCTACAAGTACGTGCTGCGGGAATACGTCGGCTACATCGTCGAGAAGCGGTTCAATCTGAGCTGGTCCATCGAGGGCACCCGCTCGCGCACCGGAAAGATGCTGCCGCCAAAGCTCGGCCTGCTGGCCTACGTCGCCGACGCCTACCTGGACGGCCGCAGCGAAGACATTCTGCTGCAACCGGTCTCGATCAGCTTCGATCAGCTGCACGAGACCGCCGAATACGCCGCCTACGCCCGCGGCGGTGAGAAGACGCCCGAAGGCGTGGGCTGGTTGTACAACTTCATCCGCGCGCAGGGTGAACGCAACTACGGCAAGATCTACGTCCGATTCCCCGAAGCCGTGTCGATGCGTCAGTACCTCGGTACACCGCACGGCCCGCTGGCCCAAGACCCGGATACCAAACGTCTTGCGCTGCAAAAGATGTCGTTCGAGGTCGCCTGGCGGATCCTGCAGGCGACTCCGGTGACGGCAACGGGCCTGGTCTGCGCATTGCTGCTGACCACCCGCGGTGCGGCTTTGACGCTCGGTCAGCTGCACCACACCCTGCAGGACTCGTTGGATTACCTGGAACGCAAACAAGACCCGATGTCCACCAGCGCGTTGCGGCTGCGCACGCACGACGGGGTGCGCGCGGCGGTCGATGCACTGTCCCACGGCCATCCCATTACCCGGGTCGACGGCGGCCGGGAACCGGTGTGGCGCATCGCGCCCGAGGAACAGCACGCCGCGGCCTTCTACCGCAACTCAGTGATCCACGCCTTCCTGGAGACTTCGATCGTCGAACTCGCGCTGGCGCACGCCCGCCACGCCGACGGCGACCGCATGGAGGCCTTCTGGACCCAGGCGATGCGGCTGCGTGATCTGCTGAAGTTCGACTTCTATTTCGCGGACTCGGCGACGTTCCGGGACAACATCGCCGAAGAGATGGCGTGGCACAACAATTGGGAAGCTCATGTCACCGCTGGAGGCGACGAGATCCACTCGCTGTTGTTCGCCAAGCGCCCGCTGATGGCGGAAGCGATGTTGCGGGTGTTCTTCGAGGCCTATGAGATCGTCGCCGACGTACTGCGTGACGCACCGGCGGACATCGGACACAAGGAACTGACCGACTTGGCGTTGGGCGTCGGCCGACAGTACGTGGCGCAGACCCGGATCCGCAGCAGCGAATCGGTGTCGACGCTGTTGTTCGCCACCGCCCGTCAGGTTGTCGACGATCAGAACTTGATCGCGCCCGCCCCAGACCTTGCGGAAAGGCGAGGCGCCTTCCTGCAAGGGCTGCGCGACATCCTGCAAGACTTCAACTACGTCGGGCAGATCGCGCGCGATCAGTTCGTGGCCCGGGAGGACAAGGCGCGTCGGGACCTTCTGGACAGCCAGACCCTGTAGCCGGCGAGCCCGCCCATACCCTGGACATATGACCGTCGCCCCGCCCGCTGGCAAGGCCTCGACCGAGGCCGCGACACAGCGCCGGGCGCTGGTGTGGCCGGTCCTGGTCGGGGTGGCAGTGCTGGCGGGCTGCACGGCCGCCGGCATCGGGACGCTCTCGCTTGCCAGCGCGCTGACCGTGACGGGCCTACCCGATCCGGGCCAGGTGACCACGCTGGGGCTGCCGTTCGTTCGGGCGGCGGGTGAGATCGCCGCGGTGCTCGCGGTCGGGTCGTTTCTATTCGCCGCATTTCTGGTGCCGCCGCAGCGCAACGGTGTCCTCGACGCCGGCGGCTATCGGGCCCTTCGGCTCGGGACGCTGGCGTCGGGGGTGTGGGCGGTGTGCGCCGCCCTCCTGGTCCCGCTGACCATCTCCGACGTGTCCGGCCATCCTGTCGCCGACATCAGCCCGATGCGGATGTGGTCATTGGCGGGTCTGATCACAAACGCCTCAGCCTGGCGCTGGACCGCGATCCTAGCCGCGGTGATCACACTGGCGAGCCTGTCGGTGCTGCGCTGGTCGTGGACGCCGGTGCTGGCCGCCGCGTCGGTTATGGCGTTGATTCCGCTGGGACTGACCGGTCACTCGTCGGCCGGCGGTTCGCACGACCTGGCCACCAACGGCCTGCTGATCCACTTGGTCGCCGCCAGCCTGTGGGCCGGTGGCCTGCTCGCCCTGCTTGCCCACGCCCTGCGCGGCGGTGGTCACCTCGGGCTGGCCGCCCGGCGTTTCTCGATGATCGCGCTGTGGTGTTGGGTCGCGATGGCGGTGAGTGGGCTGGTCAACGCCCTGGTCCGGGTCCAGCCGTCCGATCTTTTCAGCACCGACTATGGCCGGCTGGTGATCGCCAAGTTCGTCGCGCTGTGCCTCCTGGGCGGCCTCGGCTGGCGCCAGCGGCGCGTGAGTGTGGCCGCGCTGCAACCGGATCCGAGTCCGGCGCGCGCACGTCGTGCATTGCTGCGGCTGACGCTGATCGAGGCCGCCATCTTCGGCCTCACGTTCGGCATCGCCGTCGGGCTGGGCCGCACCCCACCGCCGCCACCGCCGTCGCGGCTGCCGTCGATTCCCGAAGCCGAGATCGGTTACGACTTCGACGGACCACCCACCGTGGCGCGCATCCTGTTCGACTGGCGGTTCGACCTGATCTTCGGCTCCGCCGCCCTCGTCTTCGCCGCCTCGTATGTGGCGGCGCTGGTGCGGCTGGGCCGCCGCGGCGACAAGTGGCCGCCGGGGCGGACCTTTTCCTGGCTGCTCGGCTGCCTGGTGTTGCTGTTCGCCACGTCGTCGGGCGTCGGACGCTACATGCCGGCGATGTTCAGCATGCACATGGTGGTCCACATGTGCCTGTCGATGCTGATCCCGATCCTGCTGGTGCTGGGCGCCCCGGTCACCCTGGCCTTGCGGGCGCTGCCCGCGGCCGGCCGTGACGATCCGCCGGGCATGCGGGAATGGCTGTTGGCCGCGCTGCACAGCCGCGTCTCCCGATTTCTCACCAACCCGGTGGTGGCCACCGTGTTATTCGTCGCCGGGTTCTACGGGCTGTACCTGTCGGACCTCTTCGACACCACCGCGAGCAGTCACGCCGGACACCTAGCCATGAACATGCACTTTTTGCTGAGCGGCTACCTGTTCTATTGGGTTGTGATCGGGGTGGATCCGACGCCGCGGCCGATCCCGCCGCTGGCGAAGGTGGCCGTGGTGTTCGCATCGCTGCCGCTGCACGCCTTCTTCGGGGTGGTGCTGATGGGCACCAAGAAGGTGCTCGCCGCGGACTATTACCGCTCGCTCGGCCTGAGTTGGCATACCGATCTGGTGGGCGATCAGCGCCTGGGCGGGGGCATCGCCTGGGCGGCGGGGGAATTCCCGCTGGTGATCGTCATGCTCGCGCTGCTCATCCAGTGGGCGCGCAGCGATCGCCGCACCGCAACGCGGTTGGACCGGGCCGCCGAGCGTGACGACGACGCCGAGTTGGTGGCCTACAACGCGATGCTGGCGCAGCTGGCGCAGGGCGAGCAGGCCAAGCGATCCGGCCGGGCCCCCGCTAATCCGGACTGATCCCCAGTCCCGGTTTTTTCCACAGGGACGACCGGCAGGTTCGGTTTTCGCCGCTGTTTCTTACGGCGTATGTCGCTAGTGCCGCGCTTACTGGCAGCCATAGCCAATGCAATCGAGAAGGGATCAGCCCATGTTCGAAACCCCGCTTACTGTCGTCGGTCACATCGTCAACGACCCCGCCCGCCGCAAGGTCGGCGACCAGGAGGTCCTCAAGTTCAGGGTGGCCAGCAACTCGCGCCGCCGCAGCGGTGACGGCGGCTGGGAGCACGGGCACTCGCTGTTCGTGACGGTCAACTGCTGGGGCAAGCTGGTGACCGGAGTGGGTGCCGCGTTGGGCAAGGGCGCGCCGGTGATCGTTGTGGGTCACGTGTACACCAGCGAATACGAGGACCGCGATGGCAACCGCCGCTCGTCGGTGGAGATGCGGGCAACCGCGGTCGGCCCGGACCTGTCCCGCGTCATCGTGCGCATCGAAAAGCCCGGCTACACCGGTCCGACGGCCACCGAGGCCATCACACCGCCAGCGGATGCGTCCGACGCCGCTGGTGAGGACGCTGATGGCGATGACGTCGAGTCAGCTGACACCGGTCCGCTGCCGCTGACCGCTTAGCGGCGGGGCGGCGGCTGCCGGGCGATGCCTAGGATGGTCCGCGAGATCACTTCGCAAATCAGAAAGGCACAACCGCGGCATGGCTGAGTTCATCTACACGATGAAAAAGGTCCGCAAGGCGCACGGCGACAAGGTGATCCTGGACGACGTCACGTTGAGCTTCTATCCAGGCGCCAAGATCGGTGTCGTTGGCCCCAACGGCGCCGGCAAGTCGAGCGTCTTGCGGATCATGGCGGGCCTGGACAAGCCGAACAACGGCGATGCCTTCTTGGCCAACGACGCGACCGTCGGCATCCTGCTGCAGGAGCCCCCGCTGAACGAGGAGAAGACCGTTCGCGGCAACGTCGAAGAAGGCCTGGGCGAGATCAAGGTCAAGCTCGACCGCTTCAACGAGGTCGCCGAGTTGATGGCCACCGACTACTCCGATGAGTTGATGGATGAGATGGGCCGGCTGCAGGAGGAGCTCGACCACGCCGACGCGTGGGATCTCGATTCGCAGCTGGAGCAGGCGATGGACGCGCTGCGCTGCCCCCCGCCCGACGAGCCGGTGACCAACCTGTCCGGTGGTGAACGTCGCCGCGTCGCGCTGTGCAAACTGCTGTTGTCCAAGCCCGACCTGCTGCTCCTCGACGAGCCCACCAACCACCTGGACGCCGAGAGTGTGCAGTGGCTCGAGCAGCACCTCGCCTCCTACGCGGGCGCGATCTTGGCGGTCACCCACGACCGGTACTTCCTGGACAATGTCGCCGAATGGATCCTGGAACTGGACCGCGGCCGCGCCTACCCGTACGAGGGCAACTACTCCACGTACTTGGAGAAGAAGGCCGAGCGGCTGGCGGTGCAGGGACGCAAGGACGCCAAGCTGCAGAAGCGGTTGACCGAGGAGCTGGCGTGGGTGCGCTCGGGGGCGAAGGCGCGTCAGGCCAAGAGCAAGGCGCGGCTGCAGCGCTACGAAGAGATGGCGGCCGAGGCCGAGAAGACGCGCAAGCTCGACTTCGAGGAGATCCAGATCCCGGTCGGTCCGCGGCTGGGCAGTGTCGTGGTCGAGGTCGACCATCTCGACAAGGGCTACGACGGCCGCACCCTCATCAAGGACCTGTCCTTCAGCCTGCCGCGCAACGGCATCGTCGGCGTCATCGGCCCCAACGGGGTCGGTAAGACCACCCTGTTCAAAACCATCGTCGGCCTCGAGCAGCCGGACAGCGGCACGGTCAAGGTCGGCGAGACCGTCAAGCTCAGCTACGTCGACCAGACCCGCGCCGGAATCGATCCCAAAAAGAATGTGTGGGAAGTCGTTTCCGACGGACTGGATCACATCGTGGTCGGACAGACCGAGGTGCCCTCGCGAGCCTACGTGTCGGCGTTCGGGTTCAAGGGACCAGATCAGCAGAAGCCGGCCGGCGTGCTCTCCGGTGGCGAGCGCAACAGGCTCAACCTCGCACTGACGCTCAAGCAGGGCGGAAACCTCATCCTGCTCGACGAGCCCACTAACGACCTCGACGTCGAAACGCTGAGTTCGCTGGAGAACGCCCTCGAGCAATTTCCCGGCTGCGCGGTGGTGATTTCGCACGACCGATGGTTCCTGGACCGCACCTGCACGCACATCCTGGCCTGGGAAGGTGACGACGACAACGAGGCCAAGTGGTTCTGGTTCGAGGGCAACTTCGGTGCATACGAGGAGAACAAAGTCGAGCGGCTCGGTGCCGAAGCGGCGCGGCCGCACAGAGTGACCCACCGCAAGCTGACGCGCGACTAGTGTCAGCTCTGCCCCGCATTGCCACGGAACGGGGCGACCGAGCGCACTGACAACCGTCGCCAGTTGGGAGCTATCGGCATGACGATCGATCCCGGAGCCAGGCAAGGTGTCGAGCCGTGGACGACCTTCACCCAGCAGCAGGACATTCCTGAGTGGATCTCGAAAGCCTACATCGAGAGCTATCGAGGTCCACATAGCGACGAGTCGGGGGGCGCGGAAACCAGGCCCATCGACCTGACCGTGCCGGCGGCGATCGTCACCCCGTCCATGCTGAGCGCGCACTACCGCCTCGGCCTACACCGCCCCGACGGAGAGAGCCGCGTCGCGGTGTACCCGGTGGGAGACCCCGCCGGGTTCGGACCTGCCCTGCAAGTCGTCACCGATCACGGCGGCATGCTGATGGACTCCGTCACCGTGCTGCTGCACCGGCTCGGTGTCCCGTACACGGCCATCATGACGCCGGTGTTCGAAGTGCACCGCAGCCCCGAGGGCGATCTGCTGAGCGTCGAGGCGAAAGCGGAAGGCGCATCGCAATACGCAGGCGAGGCGTGGATACACGTGCAGCTGCTGCCGTCGGTCGACAGCAAGGGACTCACCGAGGTCGAACGGCTGCTGCCGAAGGTGCTGGCCGATGTTCAACAGGTCGCCAGCGACGCGTCGAGTTTGATCGCCGCGCTGAACGATCTGGCCGCCCAAGTCGAAGCCAACGCCGACGACCACTTCTCGGCGCCGGACCGCGACGACGTCGCGGCGCTGCTGCGCTGGCTGGTCAACGGCAACTTCCTCCTGCTCGGTTATCAGCGCTGCCACGTGCACGACGGGCAGGTCTCCGGCGACGGGACACCCGGCCTCGGCGTCCTGCGCACTCGCACCGGCTCGCGCCCCCGGCTCACCGACGACGACAGATTGCTGGTGTTGGCGCAGTCCGTGGTGGGCAGCTATCTGCGCTACGGCGCCTACCCGTATGCCATCGCGGTTCGCGAATATGTAGACGGTGCCGTGATCGAGCACCGTTTCGTCGGGCTGTTCACAGTGGCCGCGATGAACGCCGATGTCCTGGAGATTCCAACGATTTCGCGCCGGGTCCGTGATGCGTTGGCGATGGCCGACAGTGACCCGATACACCCGGGCCAGCTGCTGCTCGACGTCATCCAGACCGTTCCCCGCTCGGAGCTGTTCACGCTCAGCGCCGAACGACTGCTGGCGATGGCAAAGGCGGTGGTGGATCTGGGACCGCAACGAAATGCGTTGCTGTTCCTGCGCGCCGACCGCCTGCAGTATTTTGTCTCCTGCCTGGTGTATCTGCCCCGCGACCGCTACACCACGGCGGTGCGGCTGCAGATCGAAGACATCCTGGTTCACGAATTCGGCGGGACCCGACTGGAGTTTACCGCTCGAGTCAGCGAATCACCCTGGGCCCTAATGCATTTCATGGTCCGCCTGCCTTCCGATGGGCCCGGTGCGGCACCGGTCGACGTTTCCGAAGACAACCGGATCCGCATTCAGGCGTTGCTGAGCGAAGCGGCACGAACCTGGACCGACCGGCTGGTCGCCGCGGCCGCGGAAGGCTCGGTGGGGCACGCCGAAGCCGAGTACTACGCGGCCGCCTTCCCCGAGGTCTACAAGCAAGCCGTGGCCCCGGCCGATGCCATCGACCACATCGCCATCATCAATGAGCTGCGGGACAACTCGGTCAAGCTGGTGTTCACCGAAGCCGGCGACGGGACCGCGCAGCTGACCTGGTTCCTGGGCGGACGCACCGCCTCGCTGAGCCAGCTGTTGCCGATGCTGCAGAGCATGGGTGTGGTGGTGCTCGAGGAGCGTCCCTTCACGGTCAACCGGTCCGACGGGCTGCCGGTGTGGATCTATCAGTTCAAGATCTCGCCGCACCCGACCATCCAGCTGGCCTCGACACAATCCGGGCGCGACGCGATGGCCGAGCGGTTCGCTGACGCGGTCACCGCAATTTGGCAGGGCCGCCTCGAAGTCGACCGATTCAACGAGCTGGTGATGCGCGCGTCCCTTCGATGGCAGCAGGTCGTCCTGTTGCGGGCCTACGCAAAGTATCTGCGGCAGGCGAACTTTCCCTACAGCCAGTCCCACATAGAGTCGGTGCTCAACGAACACCCCTCGACCGCACGATCGCTGGTCGCACTCTTCGAGGCGCTGTTCGACCCCACCCCCGATTCATCGGGTAACCGCGATGCGCAGGCCGCCGCCGGCGCGGTCGCCTCCGACATCGACGCACTGGTGGGCCTGGACACCGACCGCATTCTGCGTGCCTTCGCATCGCTTGTACAGGCCACGTTGCGCACCAATTACTTTGTCACAAGCGGGGGTTCGGCCCGTGCGCGCAACGTGCTGGCGATCAAGCTGGACGCCCAGTTGGTCGACGAGCTACCCCTGCCGCGGCCCAAATACGAGATTTTCGTCTACTCGCCCCGCGTTGAAGGCGTGCACCTGCGGTTCGGACCGGTGGCCCGCGGTGGCCTGCGCTGGTCGGACCGTCGAGACGACTTCCGCACCGAAATCCTGGGCCTGGTCAAGGCGCAAGCCGTCAAGAACGCGGTCATCGTGCCGGTGGGCGCCAAGGGCGGATTCGTCCTCAAGCGGCCCCCGCTGCCCACCGGCGATGCCGCTGCCGACCGCGACGCCAGTCGCGCCGAGGGCGTCGCCTGCTACCAGCTGTTCATCTCCGGCCTGCTCGACGTCACCGACAACGTCGACCATGCAACCGGAAAGGTCAGCCCGCCAAAGGAAGTCATCCGGCGCGACGGCGACGACGCGTACCTGGTGGTGGCGGCGGACAAAGGCACCGCCACCTTCTCCGACATCGCCAACGACGTCGCGAAGTCATACGGATTCTGGCTGGGTGACGCGTTCGCGTCCGGCGGGTCGGTCGGCTACGACCACAAAGCCATGGGTATCACCGCCAAGGGCGCGTGGGAGGCCGTCAAACGGCACTTCCGGGAGATGGACATCGACACGCAGGCCGAGGACTTCACTGTGGTGGGGATCGGCGACATGAGCGGCGACGTCTTCGGCAACGGCATGCTGTTGAGCAAGCACATCAGGCTGCTCGCCGCCTTCGACCACCGGCACATCTTCCTAGACCCCGACCCCGACGCCGCGGGCTCGTGGGAGGAACGCCAACGGATGTTCGACCTGCCGCGGTCCAGCTGGGAGGACTACGACACGTCGTTGATCAGTGCGGGCGGCGGCGTGTACAGCCGTGAGCACAAGGCGATTCCGGTCAGCCCCCAGGTCCGCGATGCGTTGGGCATCGAGGGCTCGGAGGAGGGGGTCACCGAGATGACGCCGCCCAATCTGATCAAGGCGATTTTGCAGGCGCCGGTGGATCTGCTCTTCAACGGCGGCATCGGCACCTACATCAAGGCGGAGTCCGAATCCGATGCCGACGTCGGCGACCGTGCCAACGATCCGGTGCGAGTCAACGGAAGCCAGGTGCGCGCCAAGGTGATTGGCGAAGGCGGCAACCTGGGGGTGACCGCGCTGGGTCGCGTCGAGTTCGATTTGGCGGGTGGCCGGATCAACACCGATGCCATGGACAACTCGGCCGGTGTGGACTGTTCGGACCACGAGGTCAACATCAAGATCTTGATCGACTCGCTGGTGACTGCCGGCAAGATCAAGCCGGAGGAGCGCAAACCGCTGCTGGAGTCGATGACCGACGAGGTCGCGCAGCTGGTGCTCGCCGACAACGACGACCAGAACGACCTGATCGGCACCAGCCGCACGAACGCGGCGAGCCTGCTGCCGGTGCACGCCAGGATGATTCAGTACCTGGTCGACCAGCGCGGCATCCACCGCGACCTGGAAGCGCTGCCATCCGAGAAGGAGATCGCGCGGCGGGCCGAGGTCGGCATCGGGCTCACCTCGCCGGAGATGTGCACCCTGATGGCACACGTGAAGCTGGGGCTCAAGGAGGAGATGCTCGAGACCGAGCTGACCGAGCAGGACGTGTTCGCCTCCCGGCTGCCCATGTACTTCCCAAAACCTCTGCGGGAACGGTTCACTCCGGAGATCCGCACGCATCAGCTGCGCCGCGAAATCGTCACCACCATGCTGATCAACGACCTGGTGGACGCAGCCGGGATCAGCTACGCCTTCCGGATCGTCGAAGACGTCGGCGTCGGGTCGGTCGACGCGGTGCGCACGTACGTCGCCACCGACGCGATCTTCGGGGTGGGGGTGACATGGCGGCACATCCGCGCGGCGAATCTGCCGGTCACACTGTCGGATCGGCTCACGCTGGACACCCGGCGGCTGATCGACCGCGCCGGACGCTGGCTGCTCAACTACCGGCCGCAGCCGCTGGCGGTCGGCGCCGAGATCAACCGGTTCGCCGCCAAGGTGCAGGCGCTGACGCCCCGCATGTCGGAGTGGCTGCGCGGCGACGACAAGGCCATCGTCGACAAGGAAGCCGCGGAGTTCGCCTCCCAGGGCACACCCGAAGACCTCGCCTATTCGGTGGCCGCCGGGCTCTACCGCTTCAGCCTGCTCGACATCATCGACATCGGCGACATCAGCGACATCGACGCCGCCGAGGTCGCCGACACCTATTTCGCGCTCATGGACCGGCTCGGCACCGACGGGCTCTTGACGGCGGTATCTGAACTGCCCCGACGGGACCGCTGGCACTCCTTGGCGCGCTTGGCGATTCGTGACGACATCTATGCTTCGTTGCGATCGCTGTGCTTCGATGTGCTCGCCGTAGGGGAGCCGGACGAAAGCGGTGAAGAGAAGATCGCCGAGTGGGAACACCTGAGTGCCTCCAGGGTCGAGCGGGCCCGTCGAACACTTATCGAGATCCAGGAAGGCGGTAATAAGGATCTCGCGACACTGTCCGTCGCCGCGCGGCAAATCCGTCGCATGACCCGCACCAGTGGAAGAGGATCATCAAGTTGAGCGTCGGCTTCGTCGCGCCCGTGCCAGTGCGCTGGTCGGACATCGACATGTATCAGCACATCAACCACGCCACCATGGTCACGATCCTTGAGGAGGCGCGCGTCCAATTCCTGCGCGAAGCGTTCGAGGTCGACATCAGAACCATCGGGTTGCTCATCGCCGAAGTCAAGGTGACCTACAAAGACCAGCTGCGGCTGGTGGATTCACCACTGCAGGTGACGATGTGGACCAAGCGGTTGCGGGCGGTCGACTTCACGCTGGGCTACGAGGTGCGCTCGGTCGGCGCGGCTGCGGAGTCGAAGCCCGCCGTCATCGCCGAGTCTCAACTGGCCGCCGTCCATATCGAGGAGCAGCGGCTGGTGCGTCTTTCGCCACAACATCGGGAGTATCTACAACGGTGGATCAGGTAGCCGAACGAGGACTATGGCTGGGTGCCGACTCTAGGGACGCCCACCGCACGGATCTGGCCGCGTTCGTCGACCGCGCGCTGCGACTCGATGACGCCGCGATCATCCGATTCCGAACCCGATCCCCGGGGCTGCTGACGGCCTGGGTCGCAACGGGTTTCGACGTGCTGGCCAGCAGGGTAGTGGTCGGCGAGGTGCGGCCCGGCGATCTGTCGGTGGGCGCGGACGCGCTGGCGCGCGGCCTGTCCGCGATGGACGCCGCGGGTTACGTCGATCCCGGCTTCGCGATGGACTCGGCGTGGCGCGGCGCGTTGCCGCCGGAATCCGGCTTCGCTCACCTCGAGGACATACCGGCCCGGGTGATGCTGGACCTGGCGCAACGTGGTGCGCAACTTGCCAAGCAGCACAGCAATTCTCATGGACCGCCGGTTTCGCTGCTCGATCAGGAGGTCATCCAGGTCAGCTCGGCCGACGTGCAGGTCGGGCTGCCCATGCGCTGCGTGTTCGCGTTGACCGCGATGGGTTTTCTGCCGCAGTCACCCGACGCGGTCGCCGCCGACGAATTGATCCGGGTCCGGATACTGCCGACATGGTTGCGTCTGGACGCCCGGTTCGGGTCGGTGTACCGCCGCCGCGGCGATCCCGCGCTGCTGCTGGGCTGACGCGGCCGGCCGTGGGCGATTTCTCAAACGGATCACGCTGACTTTAAAGCGATCGCGGGCCGGATTCGCTCGCGGAGATCAGGGGCCGTAGAGCAGCCACAGCGGCAGAACGGCGTCGAGATGGTCCATGAATTTCTTCAGGCCCACCCGAAACTGCCCGTACCCGTACGGGTCTTCGGCGTACTGGGGGAACGCGATGCCCACCCCGAACAGGCCGGGGGCCAGGATTCCGTTGGTGCGGTTGTAGTCCAGCTGCCCCCACTGCGGGGTCTCGGGCAACTTCCTGCGCTCGAAACCTACGGTGTATACCACGCGGTCGCACTGCGCCAGTTTACCGAGGAATTCCGGGCTCGAGACCCAGCACCGCTCGAGGCGGTTGGGGAGCACCCCGTCGATGTTCTCGCGCGCCCAGACGGCCGCCTGGCCCTTCAGCCCGGTGTCGTCAAACAGGATCCAATCCTCAAAATAGACAGCGTATTTCAGTGGGCTCTGATAAAAATTGACGATGCGCTTGACGGGGTGGCGCAGCAGGTTCGGCAGCACGATCATCGACGAGTGCGACGAGCCGAACACGGCGACCGTCGCGCCCTCGAGCGGTTCTTCGGCCAGCTTTTCGGGATCCAGGGCGACCTGGACGGGGATCTCCGTGAGGTCGGGGTGGCGAAGTTTTATGGGATCTGCGCCGACGGCCAGGATCACATTCCTGGCGTAGATGTCGCGTTGTCCCGTCTCGACTCGCCATTGCCTGTTCTCCAAAAACAGCGCGGTGGCGGTCGTCGTCACGGCGTCAACCTGCTCACGCAGCTGCTCGGTGATCCACACCAGGGGTTCGGCGACCAGACCGAGCGCACAGGTCTCTTGCGGATCGATCTCCTTGAGCGGCATGGGTGGTGCTTCGGAAAACCGAAATGCCTTGGAGCCGTTGAAGTATTCGAGAAAGAGCGCGACATGGGTGTTGCTGGAAACAGACCGCCACTTCTGGCCGATGTCGCCGCCGGCGAAGGCCGGATCAATCCACGCGATGCGTTCGCCCGCGACTCCGTGATCCAGCAGCCTTGCCACCGCGGCGATGCCCGCCGGCCCGGCACCGATCACGGTCCACTCGTAGGAAGCCATGCACAAGATATAGAGCAGTCCGCCGCGAAATGCTCACCTGACTTGGGCGGCGTGACCCGAGCCGGCTATGCCAGCCAGGCCGCGGAATCGGGTGGCAGTTTCCCCTCCAGCAGCGGTGCGCTCGCCAGCATCAGCTCGCCCGCCGGCAGGGGCGCCGGCAATTCGCCGCAGTTGAGCGCGCAGATCAGCCCACCGGGGCGCCGGAAGATCACCGCATCGCCGGACGCATCCAGCCACTCGACGCTTTCGCCAGCGAATTCCACGCGGCGCTTTCGCAATTCGAGTGCCCTCTGGAAGAACGACAAGGTGGAATCGGGATCGCCGCTCTGCTTCTCGACCGTCAGCGCCGCCCATTGCGTCGGCATCGGCAACCATGTCTCCGACGACAGCGAGAACCCGAACGGAGGCTCCTCGCCCGACCATGGCATCGGCACCCGGCACTTGTCGCGGCCCCGCTCGGTATGTCTGGACCGTTCCCAGGTCGGGTCCTGGAGCACCTCCTCGGGCAGATCCAGCACGTCGGGCAGGCCCAATTCTTCGCCGTTGTAGATGAACACCGTGCCCGGCAGGGCGAGCATTGCCATCGCCATGGCCCGAGCCCTGCGCAGCCCGATGTCGCCGCCGCCGTAGCGGGTCACCTCGCGTTCCACGTCGTGGTTCGACAAGGTCCAGGTCGGGACGGCGTCATAGATCGCCGTGGCCGCCAGTGAGTTGTCGATGGCGTCACGGATTTGGCCAGCTTCGAACGCGATCTTGGTCAACCGGAAATTGAAGCCGAGGTGCAATTCGTCGGGCCGCAGGTACTCGGCCCAGAGCAGGTTGTCCATCACCCACACCTCTCCGATGGTCACCGCCCCGGGATACTCGTCAACGACCTTGCGGATTTTGCGGTGGATGTCGTGCACGCCTGCGTTGTTGAAACGCGGGTCGTCGTCGGTGTGGCTCAACACCTTGACGCCTGCCCTGGCGTCGGGCAGGCCCGGCGGCTTGGCCATCCCATGCGCCACGTCGATGCGAAAGCCGTCCACGCCACGATCCAGCCAGAACCGCAGCGATGTCGCGAAGTCCTCGAAGACCTCCGGGTTCTCCCAGTTCAGGTCCGGCTGCTCGGTGTCGAAGAGATGCAGGTAGTACTGCCCGAGGTTGCCGTCCGGATCGACAACCCGCGTCCACGCCGATCCGCCGAAGACCGACGTCCAGTTGTTCGGCGGCAGCGCCCCGTCGGGCCCCTTGCCGTCGCGGAAGTAGTAGCGCTCCCGGGCGTCGGCACCTGGGCCGGCGGCCAGTGCCGCCTGGAACCACGGGTGCGCAGAGCTGGTGTGGTTGGGCACCACGTCCATGGTGATCTTGATGCCCCGCTGGTGCGCCGCCGCGATCAGCCGATCAATCGCGGGCATCCCGCCGAACAGCGGGTCGATGTCGCGCGGATCGGCGACGTCATAACCGTGGTCGGCCATCGGTGAGACGGTGACCGGGCTGAGCCAAATTGCATCGAATCCCAGCCGCTCCAGGTGATCCAGATGGGCGACAATTCCGTCGATGTCGCCGATGCCGTCACCGTTGCTGTCGGCGAACGATCGCGGATAGACCTGGTAAACGACCGCGTTCGACCACCATGCGGTGGGGCTCATGCTGCTCCGTTCGGTTACGAGGTATCTACAACGGCGAATTGACGAGTGAGTCGGCAGCCATTTCCAAGTAGTTGAGCAACTCGCGACGGTGCTCGTCGTCGAGCGTCTGCGAATCGATCGACGCGACCGCCGTGTGCATGCACCGCAGCCACGCGTCACGCGCCAGGGGAGTGATCCGGAAGGGCACGTGACGCATCCGCAACCGGGGGTGTCCGCGCCGGTTGGAGTAGGTGCGCGGGCCGCCCCAGTACTGCTCGAGGAACATCCGCAAGCGTTCCTCCGCGCCCTCGAGATCGTCCAGCGGATACAGCTCACGCAGGATCTCGTCTTCGGGAACCTGCGCGTAAAAGCGGGACACGATCGCGTGGAAAGTCTCGGCACCGCCGACCGCGTCGTAGAAGGACTCTGTTACCTGATCCATCGCCGTCCATTGTGGTGCATCCTTGCGGCGCTAAGCGGAGGCGGCCCGGCCCCATGTCTGGTATTCACCGGGTCGACACGGCGTTCACCTGCGATAGGGTGCGATTGGCGATGAATCATGGTGGACTGTTCGCGGAGGATCTATGGCGCAGGGCAAGAGACGCCGCAGCCACCGCAGTCAGGTAGCCGCGGCAGGGTTAACCGGACCCACAACCGTGTCGTCGCTGCATAGTGTTGAGATCCATCCGCCCGTCCGCTCGGAGGGCGCTTCCATCTGGAGTCGCCGGCGCGTCCTGCTGCTCAATTCCACCTATGAGCCGCTGACCGCGCTGCCGATGCGTCGCGCGATCGTCATGGTGATCTGCGGAAAGGCCGACGTGGTCCACCACGATCCGGCCGGCCCCGTCATCCACTCGGCGACCAGCTCGATCGTGGTGCCCTCCGTGATCCAGCTGCGGTCTTACGTCCGCGTCCCTTACCGGGCGCGCGTCCCGATGACCCGCGCCGCGCTGATGCACCGCGACCGGTTCTGCTGCGCCTATTGCGGGGCGAAGGCGGACACCGTCGACCACGTGCTGCCCCGCAGCCGCGGCGGTGACCATTCCTGGGAGAACTGCGTCGCGTGCTGCTCGACCTGCAACCACCGCAAGGGCGACAAGCTGCTCAGCGAGCTTGGCTGGGCGCTACGCCGTCCCCCGCTGCCGCCGACCGGGCAGCACTGGCGGCTGCTGTCGACGGTCAAGGAGCTGGATCCGGCTTGGGCCCGGTATCTCGGCGAGGGCGCGGCCTGATCGACAATCTGGTGTCCGGTCGCGCCGGTAGCGCGCTTCGTGGGATACGGTTTGCGTCGTGAGTCCTATGCATGTCCACCTGTTCATCGTCGGAATACCTCTGTTGCTGGTGATTGCGCTATCGGTGCTGATCTGGTCCCACAAGGGACCGCACCCAGCGGCATACAAGTTGGGCGAGGAGTGGACGCACCCGCCGATCCTGTGGGCCGCGACTGGCGAAGACGTCGGCCACGCCCACGGCGGACATGGTGGGCACGGTACGTCGGAATTCTCGGTCGGAGGTGGCGCCAGTGGCACGTGGTGAGGTAGCGACCAAGGAACCCACGGAGCTGCCCCACGGCTCGGTGATCACCACGAGCGGACGGATCTCCGGCGTCACCGAGCCGGGCGAACTGTCGGTGCATTTCCCGTTTTCGACCAAAGACCTGGTCGCCGTGGACGATGCGCTGAAGTTCGGCTCCCGGGCGTCCAAGACGCGCTTCGCGATCTATCTGGGCGACCTGGGCACCGACACCGCCGCGCGGGCCCGCGAGATCCTGGCCGACGTGCCGACGCCGGACAACGCGGTGCTGCTGGCCGTCTCGCCCGACCAGAAGGTCATCGAGGTGGTCTACGGCACGCAGGTTCGTGGCCGCGGCGCCGAGTCGGCCGCACCGCTTGGCGTCGCCGCCGCGTCTTCGGCGTTCGAGCGGGGCGACCTGGTCGACGGCCTGGTCAGCGCGATTCGTGTGCTGAGCGCCGGGATTTCGCCGGCCTAGTGGCGATCGCAAGCGGGGCGTAGCCGGGCGCAGCGGGTCGCCACCATCGGCCGAGTGGCGATCGCAAGCGGGGCGTAGCCGGGCGCAGCGGGTCGCCACCATCGGCCTAGCCGGTTAGCTCTGCCGTTGGGGCCGAGCCCTCGCCGGCGTCGAATCGGCGCGCCCGCAACGAACGCTTCACCCCGGCCTGGCCCTCGAGCACGAGGCGTCGCAACGCGGCCGGCACCTGTGGATCGGACAGGAACTTGTCCGCGGCGGCGACGCCGTCGTCGCTGATGTCCCAGTGCGGGTACAGGCCGATCACGACGGTCTGGGCCACTTCGCTGGACCGGCGCGCCCAGACTCCGGAAATCGCCTCGAAATAGCGCGCGGTGAACGGCTTGAGCAACTCGGCCTGCCCGGGCGGAGCGATGCCCCCGATGATCGAACGGGCGGTGATGTTCGCCAGGGTGTCGTCCTCGACCACCGCCGTCCACGCTGCGTCCTTGACCTGCAACTGGGGTCGAGCCGTCGCGGCCTGGGCGCCGTGGCGCTTGCCGGCGGCGGTCGGGTCGCGCTGAATCTCGGCATCGATGAACGGTGTCGCGGGCCCGTCGGCGTCGACCTCGCCCGCGGTGGCCAGCGCCGTCACGATCCGCCACCGCAGGTCCGTGTCGATTTCGAGGCCGGCCAGCCCCGATTCGGCGGGGTCGCGGTCGAGCAGGGCCGCCAGCGTGGCAACATGACCGGCCGACAGCACCGACGAGCACAGGGTGTTCACGAAGGCGAGCTGGTGATCCGAGCCGGGCTGCGCGACACGTGCCAACTCCATCAGCCGGTCGGCGAACTGCGGCCAGCCGTGCTCGCGCGCCCAGCCCTGCTCGGCGTACGACGTGAGCGCCGTCTGCGCCTGCAGCAACAGCCGCTGTGCCACTCCCACCTCGGACTCGGCGTGCACCCCGCCCGTGACCAGGGCCACGAAGTCGCGCGCCCGCAGTTCGGCCTCGCGCGTCATCTCCCAGGCCGCCGACCAGACCAGCGACCGCGGCAGCGGGTCGGCGATGTCGGCGATGCGCTCCAGCGCGGTGCGCAGCGACTCGGCGTCCAGCCGCAACGAGCAATACGTCAGGTCGTCGTCATTGACCAGCACCAGCTGGCCTCGCGAAACACCAACCAGCGCGGGAACTTCCGAGACAGGGCCCTCGACATCGAGTTCCTCGCGGTGCACCCGCGTCAGCTTCCCGGTTCCGTCGTCGTCGTAGATCCCGACCGCCAGCCGGTGCACGCGGGTCTCGCCGGCACCCGGGGCGGCACCGCTCTGGGTCACGGCGAACCGGGTGAACTTGCCGTTGCTGTCGACATCGAACTCCGGCCGCAACGTGTTCAGTCCGGTCGTTTTCAGCCACTGCTGACCCCAGTCGGACAGATCGCGTCCGGACGCCTGCTCCAGCGCGGCGACCAGATCGTCGAACGTGGCGTTGCCGAAGGCGTGGGCGCGGAAGTAATCGCGCAGCCCGGCCAGGAAGTGCTCCAGCCCGACATAGGCGACGAGCTGCTTGAGCACCGAAGCGCCCTTGGCATAGGTGATGCCGTCGAAGTTCACCTCGACCGCGGCCAGGTCGGGGATGTCGGCGGCGATCGGGTGCGTCGAGGGCAACTGATCCTGGCGGTAGGCCCACGACTTCTCGACCGTCGCGAAAGTCGTCCAGGCCTCGGTGAATTCGGTTGCCTCGCTTTGGCACAGCACCGATGCGAAGGTTGCGAACGACTCGTTCAGCCATAAATCGTCCCACCACGCCATGGTCACCAGGTCTCCGAACCACATGTGCGCCATCTCGTGCAGCACGGTCTCGGCGCGCCGCTCGTAGGAGGCCCGGGTGACCTTGCTACGAAAGACGTAGTCCTCGAGGAAAGTCACCGCGCCGGCGTTTTCCATTGCGCCGGCGTTGAATTCGGGGACGAACAGCTGATCGTATTTCCCGAATGCGTAGGGCATGCCAAAGTTCTTGTGGTAGAAGCCAAATCCCTGCTTGGTCTGGGTGAACAGCCGCTCGGCGTCCATGTGTTGGGCCAGCGAGGACCGGCAGAAGATGCCCAGCGGGATCTCGCCGTGCTCGTCGGTGTAGGAGTCGTTCCACTCGGCGTATGGCCCGGCGATCAAGGCGACCAGATAGGTGCTCATCTGCGGCGTGGTGGCAAAGGTGTGCAGGCCGTCGTTCACCGACACCGTCATGCCGTTGGAGATCACCTTCCAATGCGTGGGCGCTGTCACCCGCACGTCGAACGTCGCCTTCAGGTCGGGCTGGTCGAAGCACGCGAACATGCGCTTGGCGTCGGCGGTTTCGAACTGCGAGTACAGGTAGGTCTCGTTGTCGACCGGGTCGACGAATCGATGCAGACCCTCACCGGTGTTGGAGTAGCGGCAGTCCGCATCGACCACGACGACGTTGCGATCGGCCAGCCCGCGCAGCGGGATACCGGTCGACTCGTCGTAGCCGGAGACGTCCAGATCGCGCCCGTTGAGCGTGGCGCTGCGGATGGTATCGGCGGCGATGTCGATGACCGAGTCGGCGCCGGCAAGCGCGTCGAACACCACCGTGGTGACGGAGCGGAAGGTCCGTTCGCCGGGAGCGCCGGAACCGTCGGTGAGATCGAGGTCGATCTGATAGCTGGCGACGGTGATCAGGGCGGCGCGCTCGACGGCTTGTTCGCGGGTGAGGTTGGGGAGAGCCACATGTCCAACTTACGGGTCGCGCAAATCGGGAACAGGACGCAGACGCCTACGGTTGTGCAGATCAGACTTTTAAACGACGAAAGGATCCACCATGCCTGATACCGCCGCCGCGAAGAACAAAGCCGATTTCTGGTTCGATCCGCTGTGTCCGTGGGCGTGGATCACCTCGCGCTGGATCCTCGAGGTGGAGAAGGTTCGCGACATCGACGTCAACTTCCACGTGATGAGCCTGGCGGTGCTCAACGAAAACCGCGAGGGTCTGCCTGACGAATACCGCGAACGGTTGTCGAAGGCCTTCGGTCCGGTGCGGGTGGCGATCGCCGCCGAGCAGGCCCACGGCGCGGAGGTGCTCGCGCCGCTGTACACCGCGATGGGCACCCAGATTCACAACGAGGGCAACAAAGACCTGGACGACGTCATCAAGCAGTCGCTGGCCGAGGTCGGCTTGCCGTCCGAGTTGGCGGAGGCCGCGAACAGCGACGAGTACGACGAGGCGCTGCGCAAGAGCCACCACGCCGGCATGGACGCGGTGGGCGACGACGTCGGCACCCCGACCATCCACGTCAACGATGTGGCGTTCTTCGGGCCAGTGCTCTCCAAGATCCCGCGCGGTGAGGAAGCGGGCACCCTGTGGGACGCCTCGGTGGCATTCGCGTCCTATCCGCACTTCTTCGAGCTCAAGCGCAGCCGCAACGAGAAGCCCGAATTCGACTAGATCGGTGGGGCGCTGCCGGGCATGCCATCGTCGCCGCCGGCTTGGCGAGTGGCTGTGTAAGGATTGCGGGCATGCGCGTCTACCTCGGCTCTGACCACGCCGGATTCGAGCTCAAGCAGCAGATCATCGAGCACCTCACCAAATCCGGGCACGAGCCGATCGATTGCGGCGCCTTCAGCTACGACGCCGAAGACGACTACCCGGCCTTCTGCATCGCCGCCGCGACACGCACGGTGGCCGACCCGGACAGCCTGGGCATCGTGCTGGGCGGGTCGGGCAACGGCGAGCAGATCGCCGCTAACAAGGTGCCCGGAGCCCGCTGCGCGCTGGCCTGGAGCGTCGAAACGGCCACGCTGGCCCGGGAACACAACAACGCCCAACTGATCGGCATCGGCGGTCGCATGCACACCGTGGCCGAGGCGCTGGCCTTCGTCGACGCCTTCCTGACCACGCCGTGGTCGAAAGCCGAACGCCACCAACGACGTATCGACATACTCGCCGAATACGAACGCACCCACCAAGCCCCGCCGGTGCCCGGCGCGGCGGGTTGACGCCAGAAGGGTCTGCGCGTGCCCGAAGGGCATACCCTGCACCGGCTGGCCCGGCTGCACCAACGCCGTTACGCCGGCACCCCCGTCGCGGTGTCCAGCCCACAGGGCCGCTTCGCTGACTCGGCCGCGGTGGTCGACGGGCGGGTGCTGCAGCGCACCAGCGCGTGGGGCAAACACCTGTTCCACCACTACACCGGCGGCCCGATCGTGCACGTGCATCTCGGGCTGTACGGCGCCTTCACGGAGTGGGAACGGCCCGGCGACGGGTTGTTACCCGAGGCGGTCGGGCAGGTGCGGATGCGCATGATCGGCGCCGACCACGGCACCGACCTGCGTGGCCCGACGGTGTGCGAAGTCATCGACGAAGGCCAGGTCAGCGACGTCCTGGCCAGGCTGGGCCCCGACCCGCTGCGCAGCGACGCCGATCCGTCGTTGGCGTGGAAACGGATTGCCAAGTCCCGCAGGCCCATTGGTGCGCTGCTGATGGATCAGACTGTGATGGCCGGCGTGGGCAACGTCTATCGCAGCGAGTTACTGTTCCGCCATCAGATCGACCCGTTCCGGCCCGGCCGCGACGTCGGCGAGGACGAGTTTGACGCGGCCTGGACCGATCTGGTCGCGCTGATGAAGGTCGGATTGCGTCGGGGCAAGATCATCGTGGTGCGGCCCGAACACGATCACGGCGCGCCGTCGTATCGGCCGGATCGACCCCGTACCTACGTCTATCGGCGTACCGGCGAACCCTGCCGGGTGTCGGGCGATCCGATCCGCACGACGGTGCTGGAGGGCCGAAATGTCTTCTGGTGCCCGACATGCCAAAAATGACTGAGCCCCAAACTCGCAGTTCGTTAGTGACAGGCTCAAGTTGACAGGAAACTGTCAGCAAGGAACGCTGGCGTCTATAGTTTCGACTCAGGTGGGCTGGGTACCCCGTCGCGATGAGAACCCTTCCGCGTTTAGCCGCAATGATTTTTGCCGGCGCCGCTGCCATGGGCTTGGGTGCAGCCGGTGCCGCGATCGCGCAGGCACAACCCACACCTTTCCCGGTCTACCACTGGTGCCCCGGCCAGTTCTATGACCCGGGGTGGGGTCCGAACTGGGACGCGTTCAACTGCCACGACGACCGCCACCGCGACATCGACGGCGACGACCACCATCGTGACTTTGGCGGGCCCGGGGGGTACGACCGAGGACCGTACGATCGCGGACCGTACGACCACGGACCATACGACCGGGGTCCTTACGATCACGGACCTGGCGAAGGTTGGCAACGCTGATCTCGTTCGACGACTGATCGGGTGCGAACCAGGTTGGAGTGGCTCGCACTCCACGCATCCCGCCGAGGCGATCTTTAGGTAATGCCGAGTACCGCGTAGACCGCGTTGGACAGGACCAGGCTGCGCGGATCCGCGTTGGCCTTGGTGGGGTCGAAGTGATTCGCCACGTAGGCATAGCCGATGCGGTGCTCCAGGTCGACGAATCCGAACGAGCCGCCCAGTCCGCCGTGGCCGAAGATCCGGGGGTTAGGTCCGTTGACGCACCGCTGGTTGAGCATGTAACCCAGACCCCATCCGTGGTCGGCGACCCGCGGCCCCAGCACCAGATCGGTGTCCAGCCCGCCGCGGCAGACCCGCACCAGGTCCATGTGCTCCCGGCTGAGCACCTTCTCCTGAGCGAGCGCGTTGTAGAACGTCGCCAATCCCAGCGCCGAGACCTGCCCGTTGGTGCCGGGGAACTCGAGTTCGCGCCACAGATTCAGGTCGTGCGAGCCGAGTTCGTCATCGGGGGCGAACCCCATCGAGATGGACAGCGCCGCCTTCGGGTGCTCAGCCAGGCTGGTCGGGTATCCGGGGGCTTGCGCGTCGGCGAGCAGATCGCGGGCGTGCGGCTTGTTGACCCGCTCGGCGCAGCGGTATTGCTCGCTCAACGGCAACCCAATGTGGACGTCGGCGCCGAACGGTTCGGCGATCTCGGTGCGCAGGTACTGGCCGATGGTCCGGCCCGTCACTCGGCGGAACACCTCGCCCATGATGAAACCGAAGGTGGTCATGTGGTAGCCCTGCGCGGTGCCCGGCACCCACCACGGCTCGGCGGCGGCCAGTTGTTCGCAGATGTAGTCCCAGTCGGCGACCTGCTCCCACCGCATCCGGGTGCGCGGGCCGATCACCCCGGATCGGTGGCTCATCACCATCGCCAGCGTGATGTCTTGTTTGCCCGCCTGGGCGAACTCGGGCCAGTAGTGCGCGACGGGAGCCTCCAGGTCCAGCTCCCCGCGGTCGGCGAGTTGGTGCACGCAGGTGGCCGACAAGCCCTTGGTGCCGGACAACACCGTGGTGAGGGTGTTCTGCTGCCACGAGCGGGTACGGGCCGCGTCGGCCCAGCCACCCCAAAGGTTGACGACCAGAGATCCGTCGACCCACACGGCGACGGCCGCGCCGACTTCATCGCCGAGCGTGAAATTGCGCTCGAACGCGTCGCGAACGCCGACGAAGTCCGAGGCGCATGAGCCGTGGATTGACGCGTCGGTCTTCAGGTCGCTCATGGCGCCTTTCTATCGAGCAGATAGTTAGCCCGAGCGGGCGACGGGAATCGAACCCGCGTAGCTAGTTTGGAAGACTAGGGCTCTACCATTGAGCTACGCCCGCATGTATTCAGTCGAGCGTGACTGTAGCTGGCGGCGAAGATCAAATCTAATCGACTCGATTTTGTGATCGCTCCGTGAGGTCTGCGACGTTGCTGCGAAGCCCGTGGCCAACCCGGTGTTGAGGGGCCTTAGGATCATCGAGGTCAGCGCGGGGTGTAGCGCAGCTTGGTAGCGCATCCGCTTTGGGAGCGGAAGGCCGCAGGTTCAAATCCTGTCACCCCGACCAGCACGACCGGCTCGTGCCATGAGCACGACGCACCGACGCCACTAACGAGCAAAGAACGAGCACTGAGGAGCACACCCGTGAAGAGCACCATCGAGCAGTTGAGCCCCACCCGGGTGCGCATCAACGTTGAGGTCCCTTTCTCGGAACTCGAACCCGACTTCCAGCGCGCCTACAAGGAGCTGGCCCGGCAGGTGCGACTGCCCGGCTTCCGGCCGGGCAAAGCGCCGGCGAAGTTGCTGGAGGCGAGGTTCGGGCGCGAGGCGATGCTCGATCAGGTCGTCAACGAGGCGCTGCCCGCGCGCTACGGGCAGGCCGTCGCCGAGTCGGAGGTGCACCCGTTGGGCCAGCCCGAGATCGAAGTCACCAAGAAGGAGTACGGCGAGGAGCTGGCCTTCACCGCCGAGGTCGACGTCCGCCCCAAGCTCACCCTGCCGGACCCCGGCGAGCTCCAGGTCTCGGTGGACCCGATCGAGGTCAGCGACGACGACGTGGACGCCGAACTGCAGTCTCTGCGTGCCCGATTCGGCACCCTGACCGGGGTGGACCGACCCGTCGCCGACGGTGACTTCGTCTCGATCGACCTGTCGGCCACCATCGACGGCGAAGAGATCCCGGGCGCCGCCGCGCAAGGCCTGTCCCACGAGGTCGGCTCGGGCCGGCTCATCGCGGGCCTGGACGAAGCCCTGATCGGTTTGTCGGTCGACGAACCCAAGGAGTTCACCGCGCAGCTGGCGACCGGTGAGCACGCGGGCAAGGACGCGCAGGTGACCGTCACGGTCAAGTCGATCAAGGAACGTGAGCTGCCCGAGCCCGACGACGAGTTCGCGCAACTGGCCAGCGAGTTCGACACCATCGACGAGCTGAAGTCCAACCTGCGGGAGCAGGTCGGTCGTACCAAGCGCGCTCAGCAGGCCGAAACCATTCGCGAGGCCGCCCTCGACAAGCTGCTCGAGCAGGTCGAGGTGCCGCTGCCGGAAGCCATCGTCAAGGCCCAGGTCGATAGCGCCCTGCACAACGCGATACACACCCTTGACCACGACGAATCCAAGCTCGAAGAAGTGCTGGCCCAGCAGGGCAAGTCGCGCGAAGAGTTCGAGACCGAGACGCGCACCGCCGCCGAGACGGACGTCAAACGGCAGCTGCTGCTGGACGCTCTGGCCGACGAGCTACAGGTCCAGGTTGGCCAGGACGACCTGACCGAGCGCCTGGTGGCTACGTCGCGGCAATACGGCATCGAGCCCCAGCAGCTGTTGGCCTACCTCCAGGAGAACAACCAGCTGCCCGCCATGTTCGCCGATGTGCGCCGAGCGCTGGCCATCGCCGAGGTGATCCGGGCGGCGACCGTCACCGATACCGCCGGAAACGCCATCGACACCAGTGAATTCTTCGGCAAGGGCTCAGCGGGCGACGAGGCCGAGCCGGTTGGCGAGGCTGACGCCGGCGAATCCGACGAGGCCGACGCGGGGGAGTGACCGCGCTATGAAGCTGTGAGCGAACGCGCCCGTTTCAGGGGTGCGCGGCCGCGAAACAGCGGGCTCGGTTGGTTAGTGTCGTGAATACAGATCTCGAGAAAGCAGGTAACCCAGTCGTGACTGACATGCGTTCAAACTCGCAGGGTCTCAACCTTACGGACTCGGTCTATGAGCGCTTGCTGTCCGAGCGCATCATCTTCCTGGGTTCGGAGGTGAGCGACGAAATCGCCAATCGGCTGTGCGCACAGATTCTGCTGCTCGCCGCCGAGGACGCCACAAAGGACATTTCGCTATACATCAATTCACCCGGCGGATCGATCAGCGCCGGAATGGCGATCTACGACACCATGGTGCTGGCGCCGTGCGACATCGCCACCTATGCCATGGGCATGGCCGCCTCGATGGGTGAGTTCTTGTTGGCCGCCGGCACCAAGGGCAAGCGCTACGCGCTGCCGCACGCCCGCATCCTGATGCACCAGCCGCTCGGCGGGGTGACCGGCAGCGCGGCCGACATCGCCATCCAGGCCGAGCAGTTCACGGTCATCAAGAAAGAGATGTTCCGGCTCAACGCCGAATTCACCGGCCAGTCGATCGAGCGCATCGAGGCCGATTCCGATCGCGACCGCTGGTTCACCGCGCCGGAAGCCCTGGAATACGGCTTCGTCGACCACATCATCACCCGCGCCGCCCACATCACCAATGGAGAAGCCCAGTGAACCCCGAAACCCAGCCCCAGGCGCGCTACATCCTGCCGTCGTTCGTCGAGCACTCCAGCTTTGGGATCAAGGAGTCCAATCCCTACAACAAGCTGTTCGAGGAGCGCATCATCTTCCTCGGGGTCCAGGTCGACGACGCGTCGGCGAACGACATCATGGCGCAGCTGTTGGTGCTCGAGTCGCTGGACCCCGACCGCGACATCACCATGTACATCAACTCGCCCGGTGGCGGATTCACCTCGCTGATGGCGATTTACGACACCATGCAGTACGTGCGCGCCGACATCCAGACGGTTTGCCTCGGTCAGGCCGCCTCGGCGGCGGCGGTGCTGCTGGCCGCCGGGACGCCGGGCAAGCGCATGGCGCTGCCCAACGCCCGGGTGCTCATCCACCAGCCGTCGCTGCAGGGCGTGATCCAGGGGCAGTTCTCCGACCTAGAGATTCAGGCCGCCGAGATCGAGCGGATGCGCACGCTGATGGAGACCACGCTGGCCCGCCACACCGGCAAGGACGCCACGACGGTCCGCAAGGACACCGACCGGGACAAGATCCTGACCGCCGAAGAGGCCAAGGATTACGGGATCATCGACACCGTGCTGGAGTACCGGAAGCTTTCGGCGCAATCCGCCTAGCGTCCTCGGCGAAGTTCAGCTATATCGGCGGGCCCGACCCGGCAGCATCCGCCGACGATCCGGGCCCCGGCCGCGGCCCATTGGGCCGCGAGGTCCGCGCTGAACCGCGAGGGACCGATCCAGCTGCGCCCCAACGCGTCCCAGCGCTCGCCGCTGTTCGGGTAGACGATGACGGGCTTCCCGACGGCCGCTGCGGTCGCAATGGCGGGCAACACGTCGTCGGGCGCGCAGCAGTTCACCCCGATCGCGACGATCTCATCGACGCCGGCCGCCACCGCGAACGCGTCGGCCAGCGGTTGCCCGGCGCGGGTCAGCTCCCCGTCGACGGTGTAGCTCAGCCAGGCCGGCCTCCCGACCGAGCGCACCAGCTCGACGAGGGCCTGCGCTTCGTCGACGTCGGGCACGGTTTCGCACGCGAGCACGTCCGCGCCGGCGTCGGCCAGGGCCTCCAACCGTGGTCGATGCCAGCGCGCCAAGGCCGCTATCGACAGGCCGTAGCGTCCGCGGTATTCCGATCCGTCGGCCAGCGCCGCGCCGTACGGACCGATCGAGGCGGCGACGAGGAGGCCGTCGACGCCGACTTCGTCCCGCGCCGCCTTCGCGAGCTCGACGCTGCGGCGCAACAGCCCGGCGGTCTCTCGGCGATCGAACCCGCGAGTGGCGAAACCCTCGAACGACGCCTGATAGCTGGCTGTCGTCGCGATCGTGGCCCCGGCGCGAAAGTAGGCGGCGTGCACGGCGGTGACGTCTTGCGGAGCGTCCGCGAGCAGCCTCGCCGACCACAACGGATCGGAGAGGTCATGGCCGCGCGCTTCGAGCTCGGTGGCCAAACCGCCGTCGAGCAGCACGGATCCGCTGGGCCATTCGAAGCCCACAGCCAAACCCACGTCGCCACTGTAGGGTGATTTCTTGGGGGTCCGCCCAGGCCTCGCGTGATGATCTGGCGTTGGGTTGGCACTTCCACCGGAAGCGAGGTCGTAGGCCGGTCGGCCTCGGCCGCGTTACGACCGCGACACGCCAAAGACACGCAAGCGCGTCTTACGCGAGTGACGGGCACAGTCTGGCTATATGTTTCATCCATACGGACATGCATGAATACCACCGACGCGATTCGGCCCTTATGGTCGCGTCGGGCCCGATCAAACGGGTAGCGTCGGTAAATACATGCGGCGACAGGCAAGACCAACGGCGAATAGGAAGTAGGCCCTCAGCACCATGGCGCGCATCGGAGACGGCGGTGACCTGCTGAAGTGCTCGTTTTGCGGGAAGAGCCAGAAGCAGGTCAAGAAGCTCATTGCTGGCCCCGGCGTGTACATCTGCGACGAATGCATCGATCTCTGCAACGAGATCATCGAAGAGGAGCTCGCCGACGCCGACGACGTGAAGCTTGATGAACTCCCCAAGCCGATCGAGATCCGGGAGTTCCTCGAGGGATACGTGATCGGCCAGGACACCGCCAAGCGGACGCTGGCCGTGGCCGTTTACAACCACTACAAGCGGATTCAGGCCGGTGAAAAGGGCCGGGACTCGCGGCACGAGCCGGTGGAGCTGACCAAGTCCAACATCCTGATGCTCGGACCGACGGGTTGCGGCAAGACCTACCTGGCCCAAACGCTCGCCAAAATGCTCAACGTCCCGTTCGCCATCGCCGACGCAACCGCCCTGACCGAAGCCGGTTACGTGGGTGAGGACGTCGAGAACATCTTGCTCAAGCTGATCCAGGCCGCCGACTACGACGTCAAGCGCGCCGAGACCGGCATCATCTACATCGACGAGGTCGACAAGATCGCCCGCAAGAGCGAGAACCCGTCGATCACCCGCGACGTCTCCGGAGAAGGCGTCCAGCAGGCCCTGCTGAAGATCCTGGAGGGGACCCAGGCCTCGGTCCCTCCGCAGGGTGGCCGCAAGCATCCGCACCAAGAGTTCATCCAGATCGACACCACCAACGTGCTGTTCATCGTCGCCGGGGCGTTCGCGGGCCTGGAGAAGATCATCTACGAGCGCGTCGGCAAGCGCGGTCTGGGCTTCGGCGCCGAGGTGCGCTCCAAGGCCGAGATCGACACCACCGATCATTTCGCCGAAGTGATGCCCGAAGACCTGATCAAGTTCGGCCTGATCCCCGAGTTCATCGGCCGACTGCCGGTGATCGCCTCGGTCACCAACCTGGACCGGGAGTCGTTGGTCAAAATCTTGTCCGAGCCGAAGAACGCGCTGGTCAAGCAGTACACACGGCTCTTCGAGATGGACAATGTGGAGCTCGAGTTCAGCGACGACTCCCTGGAAGCGATCGCCGACCAGGCGATCCACCGCGGCACCGGGGCTCGTGGCCTGCGGGCCATCATGGAAGAGGTCTTGCTGCCCGTGATGTATGACATCCCGAGCCGCGACGACGTCGCCAAGGTTGTGGTGACCAAGGAGACCGTCCAGGACAACGTGTTGCCGACGATCGTGCCGCGCAAGCCGTCGCGTTCGGAGCGTCGGGACAAGAGCGCCTAACTAGATCCTGGAGCGCACCGGCATCCCGAGCGACGCCGTTCCCCGGCGTCTTGCGCACGGCCTGGACCTGCTGAATTTCCTGCTGGCCGACGTTCGTGACGGCTTGGGTCCGTACCTGTCCATCTACCTGCTGCTGACCCATCACTGGGATCAGCAGTCGATCGGGTTCGTCATGGCGGTCGGCGGCATCGGGGCGATCGTTGCCCAGGGTCCGGCCGGTGCCTTGGTGGATAGGAGCACGGCCAAGCGGGCGCTGATCATCGGCGGCGCGCTGACGATCACCGCGGCGTCGTTGGCGATGCCGTTGTTCCCCGGGTTCTATTCGATCTCGGTACTGCAAGCAATCACCGGAATCGCCGGATCCGTTTTCGCTCCCGCATTGGCCGCCATCACCCTGGGACTTGTCGGCTCCCGGCGCTTCTCGCGGCGGATCGGACGCAACGAGTCGTTCAATCACGCCGGGAACGCCTGCGCCGCAGCGATCACCGGCGGCCTGGCCTATGTTTGCGGACCGGTGGTGGTGTTTTGGGTGCTGGCCGGCATGGCGGCTGCCAGCGTGGTTGCGACACTTTGGGTTCCGGGTGACGCGATCGACCACGACGTAGCCCGCGGCATGGACCATCTTCCCGGGGAACCGCACCAAACTCCGTCCCGGCTGACCGCGCTGCTGGGCAATCGGCGGCTGATGATCTTCGCCGTGACGGTCATCGCGTTCCATTTCGCCAATGCGGCCATGCTGCCGCTGGTCGGTCAGCGCCTGGCGCTGCACAACAAAGACGTCGGGACCGCCCTGATGGCGGGCTGCATCGTGGCCGCGCAGGTCGTAATGGTTCCGGTGGCGTACGTCGCGGGGGCCAAGGCCGATTCGTGGGGGCGAAAGCCGATCTTTCTGGCCGGATTCGCCGTCCTGGCCGCCCGCGGATTCCTCTACACGTGCTCCGAGAACTCCTACTGGCTGGTCAGTGTGCAACTGTTCGACGGCGTCGGAGCCGGCGTGTTCGGTGCTCTGTTTCCCCTGGTCGTGCAGGATGTGACGCACGGAACCGGTCGATTCAACATCAGTTTGGGGGCGGTAACGGCCGCGACCGGCATCGGCGCCGCGGTATCGAACCTTGTAGCGGGCTCGATCGTTGTCGCGGCCGGCTACAACGCCGCGTTCGTCTTCTTAGGTGCTCTCGCCGCGGCCGGCTTCATGCTCTATCTGATCGCAATGCCGGAAACGGCGCCGACAAAATCCGGCGCCGGAACCGCGGCAGCCGGAGGCGGACACGGTATGGACGACGGTAGTTAACGGGCAAGACGTGACCAACAACACAGTTTGGTTCCGTACTCGCCAGTAGCCGTCAGCGACTTCGTGTTTTGCCGACAAAACGGCCTTATGGGACGTATAAGGGACGGCCATGCAACCCTCAAAGAAATGCCATAATTGATACCAGCAGTGACATGAAGCGCGTGTGCGCTGAGACCGCTCCAATGGCGCGTAACCTGGGACGTCGGCGGAGTGTGTGTCCGGTGAACAAAGTGGAGGGCAACGACGTGGATCCGAACGGCAGCGGAGCCGGGTCAGACTCACACAATGGGGCTACCCCCAACGGATCCGCCCGTCAGCGCCTCGAACAAGTCGTCATTCGCTTCGCCGGGGACTCCGGCGACGGCATGCAGCTCACCGGAGACCGATTCACATCCGAGGCAGCGCTTTTCGGCAACGACTTGGCAACCCAGCCCAACTACCCCGCCGAGATCCGTGCCCCTGCAGGCACCCTGCCCGGCGTCTCGTCCTTCCAAATTCAGATCGCCGATTACGACATCCTGACCGCCGGCGACCGGCCCGACGTTCTCGTCGCGATGAATCCCGCTGCACTCAAAGCCAATATCGGTGACCTGCCCCGCGGTGGAATGGTGATCGCTAACTCCGACGAGTTCACCAAGCGGAACCTGACCAAGGTGGGCTACGTAACCAACCCGCTCGAGACCGACGAGTTATCGGACTACGTGGTGCATTCCGTCGCGATGACCACGCTGACGCTCGGGGCTGTCGAGACGATCGGAGCGTCGAAGAAGGACGGCCAGCGCGCCAAGAACATGTTCGCCCTTGGCCTGTTGTCGTGGATGTACGGGCGGCCGATCGAGGCCAGCGAGAAATTCATCCGGGAGAAGTTCGCCCGGAAGCCCGACATCGCGGAGGCGAACGTGCTCGCGCTGAAGGCGGGCTGGAACTACGGCGAGACGACCGAGGCTTTCGGCACCACCTACGAGGTGTCCCGGGCGACCCTGCCGTCGGGCGAATACCGCCAGATCTCGGGCAACACCGCGCTGGCGTACGGCATCGTGGCGGCCGGCCGGCTGGCGGACATTCCGGTCATGCTCGGCAGCTACCCGATCACGCCGGCGTCCGACATCCTGCACGAGCTGTCCAAGCACAAGAACTTCAACGTCATCACCTTCCAGGCCGAGGACGAGATCGGCGGCATCTGCGCGGCGATCGGCGCCTCCTACGGCGGTGCCCTCGGCGTGACCAGCACGTCGGGACCGGGGATTTCGCTGAAGTCGGAGGCGTTGGGCCTCGCGGTGATGACCGAGCTGCCGTTGCTGGTGATCGACGTTCAGCGGGGCGGCCCGTCGACGGGGCTGCCCACCAAGACCGAGCAGGCCGACCTGCTGCAGGCGTTGTACGGCCGCAATGGGGAGTCCCCGGTGGCGGTGGTGGCGCCGCGGTCGCCGTCCGACTGCTTCCAGACCGCCATCGAGGCGGTGCGGATCGCGGTGTCGTATCACACGCCGGTGATCGTGTTGTCCGACGGCGCAATCGCCAACGGCTCGGAGCCGTGGCGCATCCCGGACGTCGGGTCGCTGCAGCCGATCACGCACACCTTCGCCAAACCCGACGAACCTTTCCAGCCGTACAACCGCGACCCGGAAACGCTCGCCCGGCAATTCGCCGTGCCGGGCACGCCCGGGCTCGAGCACCGCATCGGTGGCCTGGAAGCGGCGAACGGCTCGGGAAACATCTCCTACGAGCCGGTCAATCACGACCTCATGGTGCGCATCCGCCAGGCCAAGATCGACGGCATCGCCGTGCCCGAGCTGGAGGTCGACGACCCGACCGGGGACGCCGAGCTGCTGCTGCTCGGGTGGGGCAGCTCGTACGGTCCGATCGGCGAGGCCTGCCGACGTGCGCGGCGCAAGGGGATCAAGGTCGCCCACGCGCACCTGCGCCACCTCAGCCCCTTCCCGCCGAACCTCGGCGACGTGCTGCGGCGCTACCCGATGGTGGTGTGCCCGGAGATGAACCTGGGTCAGCTGGCGCTGGTGCTGCGGGGCAAGTATCTGGTCGACGTGCAATCCGTCACCAAGGTCCAGGGTGTCGCGTTCCTCGCCGATGAGATCGGGCGCATCATCCGCGCCGCGCTGGGCGGCACGCTGGCGGAAATCGAGCAAGACAAGGCGATGGTCGCCAGAATGGCGGCAGCAACGGTTGGGGCGGGAGCTAGCGAATGACCGACCTGGTTGGCACGGACCTCGGGGTGACTCCGAGGCTGACCAAAAACGACGGGGTCCCGAGTACGGACCAGCCGCAGAAGGCCAAGGACTTCACCAGCGACCAGGAGGTGCGTTGGTGCCCGGGATGCGGTGACTACGTCATCCTCAACACCATCCGCCAATTCCTGCCCGAACTGGGACTGCGCCGCGAGAACATCGTCTTCATCAGCGGTATCGGCTGCTCGAGCCGGTTCCCCTATTACCTTGAGACCTACGGGTTCCACTCCATCCACGGCCGCGCGCCGGCCATCGCGACCGGTCTGGCGCTGGCCCGCGAAGACCTCTCGGTGTGGGTGGTCACCGGCGACGGCGACGCGCTGTCGATCGGCGGCAACCACCTGATCCACGCGCTGCGCCGCAACGTCAACATCACCATCCTGCTGTTCAACAACCGGATCTACGGCCTGACGAAGGGCCAGTACTCGCCGACGTCGGAGATCGGTAAGGTCACCAAGTCGACACCGATGGGATCGCTCGATCAGCCGTTCAACCCGGTGTCGTTGGCGCTGGGCGCCGAGGCGACCTTCGTCGGTCGCGCGCTGGACTCCGACCGCGCCGGGCTGACCGAGGTGTTGCGCGCCGCCGCCGGGCACCGTGGCGCTGCGGTGGTCGAGATCCTGCAGGACTGCCCGATCTTCAACGACGGCTCGTTCGATGCGCTGCGCAAGGAAGGCGCCGAGGAGCGGGTCATCAACGTCCGCCACGGCGAGCCAATTGTGTTCGGCGCCAACGGCGAATACTGCGTGGTGAAGTCGGGCTTCGGGCTGGATGTGGCCAAGACGGCCGACGTGTCGGTCGACGAGATCGTGGTGCACGACGCGCACAGCGATAACTCGGCCTACGCCTTCGCCCTGTCGCGGTTGTCGGACCAGAACCTGGAACACACCGTGCTGGGGATCTTCCGCAACATCAGCCGGCCCACCTACGACGACGCGGCACGCTCGCAGGTCCAGGCGGCCCAGTCGGCGAAGCCGTTCGACTCCGCCGCGCTGCAATCGCTGTTGCGCGGGCGCGACACCTGGACCGTCGACTGACGTGGGCGATCCGAAACCCAACACAGTGGAGAAGGCCGGGTCGCTAGCAGGGATAGTGCTGGCCGGCGGTGAATCGCGGCGCATGGGCCGCGACAAGGCCACCCTGCCCGGTCCTGGAGGTGCCGCCACGCTCCTCGAATACGTCGCAGGGGTGATAGCGCAGCGCTGTGAGCCGGTTTTCGTGGTGGCCGCGCCGGGGCAACCGTTGCCGGCCGTGCGGGCGAAAGTCATCCGCGACGAGGTGCGCGGCCAGGGCCCGCTTCCGGCGACCGGACGTGGGCTGCGGGCGGCCGCGGAGGCGGGTGCCCGGTATGCGTTCGTCTGCGCCGTCGACATGCCGCTTCTGTCTGCGGAATTGATCGACGACCTGGTGCACCTGGCGACCGAGACCAACGCCGAGATTGTGCTGCCGTGGGACGGTCACAGCCACTACCTGGCCGCGGTGTACCGCACCGATCTGGCCGAGCGGATCGACGGCCTGGTCTCCGGCGGCGCCCGCTCGATGCGTGCCTTGATCGACGCGTCGGACGCGCAGCAGATCGTGCTGCCGGAATCGCGCTTCCTGGCCAACGTCAATACGGAGAGCGACCTGCTCGCTCTGGCGCAGTCCCGGAGCTGAAGGCCGGGCGCTGGGCGGTCGGCTCGGCGGGCTTTACTTAGTCGGAATTCGGCGCCACTAATAAGTCGCACTGGAAATGCGGCTTCAGCCACTTCGGTTATTTCCGGAATATTCATTGCACAGTTTCCGCAATGTCGAGGCGCCGTCGAGCAGTCCAAAAGCTCGACGGCCGCGGCATGATCTGTTGCGGCGGCAGTGATTTGAAGCGTGTATCAGAGCCTCTACCGAGTCGGGTGGCGCATTACAGTCGGGCTCTGCCAAGGAAACATCTGCCTTTTCAGCAAAATCGGTTGCGGCGAACATGTTTCGCCCACGCAGATAGGTCACTCCAAATTGGCGGTGCTAGGCCGCTCCCATGGAAATACTCAACTTCGGCGGATGTGATTGAAAGCCGTTGCAGCCGAGCCTGATTGAGTGAGAACCGTTGCTGATCAGGGCAATACATCGGGCGCCCGCTGTCGTATAAAAGATCCTGCGACGCACGATGGCTTGCTAGCGAATTATGCTGGTGCACAGCGGAATCGCGATACCGCTCGGCCCTCTTGTTCGCTGCGTTGCTTGGGAATCTTGAAGTGTGCGGAACATGCGGTACTCTGTGCCGGCTCTCGGTTAAGGATTCGGATCCGTTGAAGCGCTGGCTAATCGGGCGCAGCGCCGCGAATAACGTGCGCCAGCTCACAAAACACCAGTGATTCGGCTCACCATTTGTTTGGCTGATCCAGCCGAGCGCTGATTCCAGAAAGGCCGCAATGACCTGCGTAAATGTTCCCGCTGCTGCGCTGTGATCGGCCCGTTACCGAAACGAGATAGCCGATTCCTCAAGATGACGAACGCGCCAAGGTTCTCTACGGTCCCTGTTAGCCCACAACGGGTTACGGAAGAGTAATCAGATAATTGAATCCACGGACCCGCGTGCGAGCGGCGCCACGGACGGCGAAAGCCCGACCGTGGTCGGTGGGTAACACCCGCCGGGCAGACTTGGCCCGCCGCTGCCGTGCCTGACCCAGACGGCACGTTTCAAAGCAGGCATCAACCAGACAGCTTCAGCCCACATCCGTGGGCTTGCTTTGGCGCGCGCACCGCGAAAGGAACAAACTTGAAGAACGTCCGAAAGACGCTCATTCTTGCCGCGGTCACGGGCACGCTCGTGACCATCCCGTCGGCCGCCGCTCACGCGGAAGAGGTACCGGCGGGCTTCGACCCGAACGCGCCGGCCGCCGGCCCGGCTCCGGACGCTCCGCCGCCGCCGGCTCCGGACGCTTCGCCGCCTGGCCCGGACGTCCCGCCTCCTCCCGTCCACCGGGCGTACAGCGTGAACTGGGATGCCATCGCGCAGTGCGAGTCGGGTGGCAACTGGGGGATCAGCACCGGTAACGGCTTCTCCGGTGGCCTGCAGTTCACCCCGAGCACCTGGCACGCCAACGGTGGGTCGGGCTCCCCGTCCGGCGCGAGCCGCGAGGAGCAGATCCGGGTCGCCGAGAACGTGCTGCATTCGCAGGGCATCGGCGCTTGGCCGGTCTGCGGACGCCGCGGCTGAGCCGCAACCGCGATCGACAGCTTCGCGGTCATACATATAAGAAGTGCCGGGCCATGT
>NZ_DASUHS010000193.1:0-4327 GCF_036273375.1 Mycobacterium sp.
TTCGGATGCCTCGTCGTGGTGGATGCCAAGACGTCGGCTACGCATTCGAGATCAACGTCGAAGCAGTGACGGGCGGCGCGACTTGAGAGGGCACGGTCACGGGCTCTCGAGTTAGCGACGGCTTGTCGAGCCTCCCGTCGTAGTCCGAGGGCCAATACGACTTGACTAGTCGAACATTTGTTCGAATACTGAACGGATGGGCTGGCAGAACCCTCCGATGCCGTGGCAGGAGCTGGAGCGCCGCCTGTCCGGCCGAGCCGAGCCTGACGACCGCGACGAGCTGGTGGGCGACGGCGGCGATTCGCCGGCCTGGTCGCGCAAACGTACCGCGTACATCCCCGCCGCGGACGCCCGTCCGATCGACGGCGGAGCGCCCCCGGTGCGGTACGCGGAGCTGCATGCGCACTCGTCGTTCAGCTTCCTCGACGGGGCCAGCTCCCCGGAAGAGATGGTCGAGGAGGCCGTCCGGCTCGGTCTCTCAGCACTCACCCTGACCGACCACGACGGCTTCTACGGGATCGTGCGGTTCTCGGAGGCGGCCGAGACTCTCGGCTTGCCGACGGTGATCGGGGCTGAGCTCTCGTTGGACGTCCCGATGCCGACCACCCAGTCCGAGCGGATGGTCGCGGCCCGGGTTGGTAAGCCCGACCCGACCGGGCACCACCTGCTCGTGCTGGCCCGCGACCCGACCGGCTATGCCAGCCTGGCTCGAGCGATCAGCACCGCCCAGCAACGTGGTGGCGTCAAGGGCCGCCCGGTGTACGACGGTGATGAGCTGGCGGAGCTAGCTAACGGTCATTGGCTGGTACTCACCGGATGCCGCAAGGGCCCGGTACGCGCAGCGTTGGCGAGCGGGCTCGACCCGGCGCGACGCGCGCTGGCCGACCTGATCGACCGGTTCGGGCGGGACAACGTCGTTGTCGAACTGACCTACGCCCTGGACCCACTCGCCGATGAACGCCACGACGCGCTGACCCTGCTCGCCGAGGAAGCGGGCCTGCCGGTCGTCGCCACCACGGCCGCGCACTACCACGGTCCACCGCGGCGGCCACTGGCCACTGCCGTAGCCGCGGTACGGGCTCGCAGCAACCTCGACGAGATGGACGGGTGGCTACCCGCATTCGCCGACCAGCACTTGCGGTCCGGTGCGGAAATGGCGGCCCGATTCGCCCGCTGGCCGGGAGTGGTCGAGCGAGCGGCAGCGCTGGGCGACGAGCTGGCCTTCCCGCTACGGCTCATCGCCCCGCAGCTGCCACCCTTTCCTGTCCCGCCTGGGCACACCGAGATGACCTACCTCGCCGAGCTAGCCCGCTCCGGTGCCGTCGAACGGTACGGCGACCGCAAGCCAGAAGAACGCGAACGCGCCTTCGCGCAGATCGAACACGAACTCGCCATCATCGACGAGCTCGGGTTCCCGGGCTACTTCCTCGTCGTCTGGGACATCGTGCGGTTCTGTCACTCGCGGGGAATCCTCTGCCAAGGCAGGGGATCTGCCGCAAACTCAGCGGTCTGCTACGCACTGAAGATCACTGCCGTCGACGCGGTGCGCTACGAATTGCTCTTCGAACGGTTCCTCTCCCCCGACCGGGATGGGCCACCAGACATCGACGTCGATATCGAGTCCGACCGGCGTGAAGAGGCTATTCAGTACGTTTATCACCACTACAACCGCGACCATGCGGCCCAGGTCGCCGACGTCATCACCTACCGGCCCAAGTCGGCCATTCGTGACATCGCCAAGGCGCTCGGTTACTCCCCCGGTCAGCAGGACGCCTGGAGCAAAGAGATCGAGCAGAGTTATTACTGGGCGCCGGACCTCTTCACCCGCGAGGACGATGCGCCGACTTCAAGGCAGTCCGAAGTACCGCAGCGCGTCGTGGATCTCGCCGCCGAACTGCAGAATGCCCCCCGACACATGGGGATCCATACCGGCGGCATGGTGATCTGTGATCGTCCGGTAGTCGAAGTCTGCCCGGTGGAATGGGGCCGGATGCCGGAACGCACGGTACTGCAGTGGGACAAGGACGACTGTGCCGCCATCGGGCTGGTCAAGTTCGACCTGCTCGGGCTAGGCATGCTCTCGGCGTTGCACTACTGCTTCGAGTTCGTCGAGCAATGGTTCGGGGTGCATTACGGGCTGCACGAGGTGCCGCCGGAAGATCCGCTTGTCTACGAAATGCTGCAGCGGGCGGACACCATCGGAGTTTTCCAGATCGAGTCCAGAGCACAGATGGCCACCCTGCCTCGACTGCGCCCGGAAAAGTTCTACGACTTGGTCATCGAGATTGCGTTGATTCGGCCCGGCCCGATCCAAGGCGAATCCGTGCATCCCTATATTCGCCGCAAGCACAAATTGGAAGAGGTCACTTATCCCCATCCCAAGCTGAAAACGCATCTGGAGAAAACGCTCGGCGTGCCACTGTTCCAGGAACAGTTGATGCAGCTCGCTATCGATGCTGCCGGTTGTTCGCCCTCGGAAGCCGATCAGGTGCGGCGGGCCATGGGGTCCAAGCGTTCGCACGAGCGAATGGAAGATCTGCGGCAACGGCTCTACGACGGGATGGCGCGCAACGGCATCGTCGGAGCGGCTGCCGACGACATCTACCTCAAGATCAAGTCGTTCGCCTCGTTCGGGTTCGCCGAGAGCCACTCGATCAGCTTCGCCTTCTTGGTCTATGCCTCCAGCTGGCTGAAGCTCTATCACCCGGCAGCATTCTGCGCATCGCTGCTCAACGCGCAGCCGATGGGTTTTTACTCGCCGCAGACGCTTGTTCACGACGCCAAGCGACACGGCGTCGTCGTGCTCGGCCCGCACGTGAACCTCTCACCCGCGGCCGCCGGGCTCGAGGCGGTGCCGGACGGCTACCCGGTCGACCCGCCCTACACCGGTCCAGGACCACCGCAACCGGCGGTGCGGCTGGGACTGTCCAGCGTGCGCACCATCAGCAGCGAGCTGGCCGAGCAGATCGTCGCGGAACGGAATCGCGGCGGTGCCTATACCTCGATGGCCGACCTGAGCCGGCGCGTGGGTCTCACCGTCGACCAGGTCGAGGCCCTGGCTACTGCCGGGGCATTCGACTGCTTCGGCTTGTCCCGACGGACGGCACTTTGGGCCGCCGGCGCCGTCGCCGCCGACCACCCTGGTCAGTTGAACGTGACCGCCTACGACGAATCGAGCACGCCCCCGTTGCCAACGATGAGCGAGGCCGAACAGCTCGTGGCCGACCTGTGGGCCACCGGCATTACCCGGGACGCCTATCCGACGGCGCTCATCCGCTCACGCCTGGATTCCTTGGGCATCGTCCCGGCGAGCGCGCTCCGCTCGATCGAGAACCGCACCCGGGTCACCGTCGGCGGCGTGGTGACCCATCGGCAACGTCCGGCGACCGCACGTGGCGTCACGTTCCTCAACCTGGAGGACGAGACCGGAATGGTGAACGTTATCTGTGACCCGGTGGTGTGGATGCGCCACCGCCGGGTGGCCCGCGAGTCCGGCGGGCTGATGATCCGCGGGATGCTGGAACGCGCCGACGGGGTCACCAACATCGTGGCGGAACGCATCGAGAAACTGTCGCTCGGGCTGCGCACGAAATCCCGGGACTTCCGATGAGCCAACCGGTAACCGGATCCGTCGCCACGACGAGCGAGCTGCGGTGGCACCTGGCCGATCAGGAACGCGATGGTCAGATCGCGCTGTTCGGCCTCGACGGACTCACCGGCCCGAACCGCGGCACCGGGCGGATGTCCGGGCTCGAGTTCCTGCACGTCACGGCCAAGCGGATCATCAACGAGGTCCCCAGCCGGTCGCCGGTGCCGTTCCGCTGGACCATCAACGTCTATCGCGGCTGCAGCCACGCCTGCACGTATTGCTTCGCCCGCCCGACACACAGCTATCTCGGCCTCAACATCGGGGAGGACTTCGACCGGAAGATCATCGTCAAGATCAACGCGGTCGAGCGGGTGCGGGCTGAGCTGGCCGATCCCCGATGGCAGGGCGACTCAATCGCCATGGGCACGAATACCGATCCGTACCAGCGAGCGGAAGGGAAGTACCGACTGACGCGCGGCGTCCTGCGGGCGCTCGCCGAGCGCGGCAATCCGGTCTCCATCTTGACCAAGTCACCGCTCGTCCTGCGGGATCTGGATTTGCTCACCGACGCCGCCGCGCGGACGTCGGTGCAGGTCAACCTCTCGATCGGCACCCTGGACGAGCGGGTCTGGCGGTCAACCGAGCCCGGCACGCCGCATCCGCGTCGGCGCCTTCGCGCACTACGCACGTTGGCCGAAGCCGGAATCCGCACCGGCGCGCTCGTCGCGCCGGTACTGC
>NZ_DASUHS010000194.1:0-60587 GCF_036273375.1 Mycobacterium sp.
CCTCCTTAGCGGTCACTGCCCCATCGGTGATCAGATGCCGCCCACCCTAAAACCGCCCCATCAGCCAAGCGGTCACCTTCGCCCAATACCCAGCCACTCCACAGCCACGCCCGGTTGCGTCCCCAGTGCGTCCGCAGAACAGCTTCCGCCAGCTTGAATAGCTTAAAGAGCTTAAAGCCCTGACCAGCGGTTTTGTTACGCCACTTTTGCAGCTAACACAGCTAAACGCCCAGGTGCGTGTAGACGTTGTAGACGCCGGCACTGACCGCAGCCCCCAGATCGCCAACCACAACTCTCCAACCCTAGCCGCGACAGCCGGCTTACAAGCTGGCATTGAGCCCCTTGAGGGGCATCTGCAAGTCGTCCAGCAATTCCAGGTCGGATTCGGCGGGACGACCCAGCGTGGTCAGGTAATTGCCCACGATCACGGCGTTGATGCCGCCCAGGATTCCCTGCTTGGCACCCAGATCCCCCAGCGTGATCTCGCGACCACCGGCGAACCGCAGCATGGTGCGCGGCAGTGCCAGACGGAAGGCGGCCACCGACTTCAGCGCCTCGCTGGCCGGCATGACCTCCAGGTCGCCGAACGGGGTTCCGGGCCGCGGGTTGAGGAAGTTCAGCGGCACCTCGTCGGGGCCGAGTTCAGCCAGCTCGGCGGCGAATTCCGCGCGCTGCTCGAGGGTCTCACCCATGCCCAGGATGCCGCCGCAGCAGACCTCCATGCCGGCGTCACGGACCATCGACAACGTCTCCCAACGCTCCTCCCAGCTATGGGTGGTCACGACGTTGGTGAAGTACGAGCGGGCGGTCTCGAGGTTGTGGTTGTAGCGGTGCACTCCCATCTCGGAGAGCTGCTCGACCTGCTCGGCCGTCAGCATCCCCAGCGAGCAGGCGATGTTGATTTCGACTTCGTTGCGGATCGCTTCGATACCGGCCGCGACCTGGGCCAGCAGCCGCTCGTCGGGACCGCGCACCGCCGCCACGATGCAGAATTCGGTGGCGCCGGACTTGGCGGTCTGTTTCGCCGCCTCGACCAGGCTGGGAATGTCCAGCCGGGCGCTGCGCACCGGCGACGCGAACAATCCCGACTGCGAGCAGAAGTGGCAGTCCTCGGGGCAGCCGCCGGTCTTCAGGCTGATGATGCCCTCGACCTCGACCTCGGGGCCGCACCAGCGCATCCGCACCTCATGGGCCAGCGCCAGCAGTTCATCGAGCCGGTCGTCGGACAGCTGCAGCACCCGCAGCACCTGGTCCCGGCTCAATCCCTGGCCGCCCTCCAGCACCTGCTGCCGGGCCACCGCCAAGATGTCCTCGTCGTTACCGGTTTCGGCCGTCGGTCGAGTTGCCGCTTGCGTCACCAGGTACTCCCCTGCCTCTTTTTTGTGTCCGCGCGTGGGGACACACCTGCCACGTGGTGATGGCAGCGGTGAATGAAAAGTGTTCAAAGTAGGGTAACGGCCGAAAGGACACGACCTATCTATGGGTATACGGCCATGGTGACTCCGAACGTCGAATTTCTGGCGCACCACTACCTTCTGTTGGCGGCGCCGGCGTTCCTGCCTGCGGTGATCGTCGTGGGGGTGATTTTGTACATCGCGCTGCGTGACCGCCGCGAGCGCCGCAACGCCCCGCGTTCGGTACCCGACCCGTCCCATTCCGACACGCCCGACCAAACGCGTGATTGACGAGCCCTACATCGGGGCATTAAACAAACAATCACGAACCTACTTGACAGTAATAAGCGGTTGACTTCAATCGGATCCTCCGGGGCAGCCCGGCGCGGTTGGGAGGCACGACGATGCGGTCGAATGAACTGACGATTGTTGCTGAGGCACCCGCACGCGGTGCGGGGCTGAATCAGGTGATCGGGCTATCGATAGCCGCGGTGGTGATCACCCTGCTGTTGCTATGGGTGGGCTATGCCCATCGCACCCATCGCATTCATTGGTTGACCCGCGCCGCCGACAAACTCGGCGATAAATTCCACCGGCCCGGCTGGGTTGCCCTGCCGGTTCTGGTGTTCACCACATCCATCATTTGCGCGCTGTTCGGTTTCATCTGGGACGTCAGCTGGCATATCGGCAACGGCCGCGACCCCGGGCCGTTGGCCAACCCGGCGCATTACTTCATCATCATCGGATTGTTCGGAATCTTTTTGGGCGGCATGACGGCGGTCGTGCTGCCGTTCGACAAGCCCGGCCCGGCGGCGGTGCGCATCACGCAAAACTGGCACGCACCGGTCGGCGGCGTGCTGATGGCCGGTTGCGGGCTGTACGCGATGATCGGGTTCCCGCTCGACGACATCTGGCACCGCATCTTCGGCCAAGACGTGACCCTTTGGGGACCAACGCATTTGATGATGATCGGCGGCGCCTGCTTTTCGCTGTTCGCGGTGCTGATGCTCGAACGCGAAGGTGAGGCCGCCGAAGGCGAGGAGGTCTACCACGGCGTCGTCATCACCTTCCTGCGCTACCTGTCCTTGGGCGGGTTGTTCATCGGCTTATCGGTCTATCAGATTGAATTCGACTTCGGCGTTCCGCAATTCCGCCTGGTGCTGCAGCCCATGCTGATCGCCGGCGCGTCTGCCCTGGCGGCCGTGGCCGCCCGGATCACCATGGGGCGAGGGGCGGCCCTGATCGCCGCCATCTTCGCCATTGCCCTGCGTGGCGGGGTCGCCTTGCTGGTCGGGCCGATACTCGGGGCCCCGATCAACTGGTTCCCGCTCTACCTCGGCCCCGCGCTGGCGGTCGAGCTGGTCGCCTTGACTCCGCTTTTGAGGCGCCCCATTGTGTTTGGCGCCGTCGCCGGGCTGGGCGTCGGCACGGTCGGGCTCTGGCTGGAGTCGCTGTGGATCGGGGCGGTGTACCACTACCCCTGGCCGATCAGCATGTGGGGTGAGGCCCTGGCCATGGCCGTGCCGGTGGCGGTCCTGATGGGTATGTGCGGCGCCATGTTCGGCATGGTGCTCACCGGGCAGCGCCTCCCGGGGCGCGCCGTCGGCATCTCGGTGGTTGTGGCCACGGTGCTGGTGATCGGCGGCGCGGTGGCCAACGGCTTGCACATCGTGGTGCCAGGCCAGAACAACGCCACCATCACGTTGACCGATCTGCCCAGTGCACCGGGCCAGCGCATGGTGTCCGCCGACGTCCAACTGCTACCCGCCGACATGGTCAGCGACCATCCGGACTGGCTGACGATCCTGTCCTGGCAGGGGCGCATGAATAACGACCGCGGCCTGTTCATCGACCGGCTTGCCAAGGTCGGGCCGGGGCACTACCGCTCCACCCAGCCGGTTCCGGTGTGGGGGGAATGGAAGACTCTGCTGCGGGTCCAGGACGGCCGCACGATGACGGCCGTGCCGATCTGGGAACCGGCGGACGCCGCCATTCCGGCCCCCGAGGTCCCCGCGCTGGCATCGAGCACGCGGCCATTCGTCCTGGAAGTCACAATCCTGCAGCGCGAACGCGATCAAAGCGCGCCGGCCTGGTTGTTTACCGCGGGCGGCATCGTGGTGCTGTTCCTCACGCTCATGGTGATCGCCGGCTTGACCTGGGGTGCCGGCCGGCTCAACAACTCCCTCGCCGAGCCCGAACCCCTCGAGGACAGGCAACAGATCCCCCGGGCGGCGTGAACCCGTGACACTCCGAGGCGCTCTCGTAGTGGTGTGGGCGGCGGCGCTGGTCTGCGGGCTGGTCGCCTGCGGCGGCCCCACCAGCAAGGCTCCGGCCGCACCGCTGACGATCGACGTGACCATCGCCAACGGGCAGGTCACTCCGACCAACGCCACGCTGCAGGCCAAGGTGCATCAGCAGATCACCCTGCACGTCACCAGTGACGCCTCCGACGAGCTGCACGTGCATTCGACGCCCGATCACAAGTTCCAGGTCGCGGCCACACCCAACCAGACGTTCGGATTCGCCGTCGAGGTTCCCGGCAACGTCGCGGTGGAGCTGCACCATCTGGACCGCACCGTCGCAACGATCCAAGTGCAGTCGTGAGCTCCGCCGCTGCGGCGGTGGTGCTCGCGCACGGTCTCGGTGGGTCGGGTGACCTTCCGGTGCCCTACGCCTACGCAATGGTCGGGGCGGCCTGGGCACTGACCTTTACCTTCGCCCTGGTGGCGTTCGCGTGGCGGCGGCCGCGGTTCGATCCGCTCAAGCCGGGCCGGCCATTGCCGACGGCGCTGACGACGTTGGTCGACTCCCGGGTCACCCGGTGGTCGGCGGCCGCGGTGGCCCTGGTTTTCGCGGCGTGGGCGGTGGCCGCCGGGGTGTGGGGTCCCGAGTCGGAGTCCAACGCGCTCCTCGGCGCGTTCTACGTGCTGCTGTGGGTCGGGCTGGTGGCGCTGTCGTTGGCCATCGGGCCGGTATGGCGGGTGATTTCGCCGATGCGCACGGTGTATCTGCTGCTGCGGCGCCTCACCCCGGAGCGGCTCGGCCGGCCACGGCTGTCCTACCCCGAAGGCTGGGGCTATCGGCCCGCCGCGGTCGGCCTATTCGCTTTCGTGTGGATGGAGCTGGCCAGTCCGAATTCCGCGTCACTGCCGTGGGTCAGGTCGTGGATAGCCGGCTACGCCGTGCTGATGCTGGTCGGCGCGTGGCTATGCGGGCAGCGCTGGCTGGCCCGCGCCGATCCGTTCGGCGTGTACAGCATGGCCGTCTCCCGGCTCTCGCCATTTCGGCGCAACCGGGAGATCGGCAAGATCGTCGTTGGGAACCCGCTCGACCATCTGCCGTCGCTGCCGGTGCGGCCGGGTGTCGTGGTGCTGCTGGCGGTGCTGCTCGGCTCGACGGCGTTCGACAGTTTCTCGTCGTCGCCGACGTGGCGCGGCTTCTCCGACCAGCTCACCCGCGAATTCGGCGCGCCCCCGACATTGGCGTCGCCGGTGCTGCGCACGGTCGGACTGATCATCTTCATTTGCGTTGTGGCAGTGACATTTTCACTCGCGGCACGCGCCACCGGCGGGGTCACCGCAGAGCAGCGCCGCGAATTGCCCGGCGAGATGGCGCATTCGCTGATCCCTATCGTGGTGGGCTACATCTTCGCGCACTACCTGTCCTACCTGGTGGAGCGCGGACAGCAGGCGCTGTTCGCGCTGGCCGACCCGTTCGGCCACGGGTGGAATCTGCTCGGCCTTGCGCATCTGCACGTGGCCTACGTCTTGTCGATGCATCCGCCGGTGCTGGCCGCGGTCAAGGTGACCTGCGTGGTCACCGGGCACATCCTCGCGGTGATCGCGGCCCACGATAAAGCGTTGCGGCTGCTGCCCGCCGGCCATCAGCTCACCGGGCAGCTGACGATGATGCTGGTGATGGTCGGCTACACCTTCACCGGCTTGTATTTGCTCTTCGGGGGCTAACCGCCGATCAGGTGCTCGACCTTCTTGGTGCCGTCCCAGCGGCGCAGACCCGCGAAGCTGCCGTCGATTTGGGCAGGCCGGCCCGCGATGCGCAACGCCCGCCCGAGTTGGGTGCCGCCGACGCGGCGCGCCAGCGTGACGTGCGCGGTCCACTGACCGGGCAGGCTGTTGGGCATCGGACCGGGCTTCACATGCGGAGCGCACACCCGATGCACCTGGGCGTGCAGGGCCAACAGCTCACCGGTCGGCACCACCAGCCGCGCGAAAACCGCGCTGGCGCGGCCGAACAACACCGGTGCACCGATGAGGCAGCGCAGCGGCAACTGCTCGCTCACCATCGGGCTCAGCAGCTCGTCGACGTCGGTGGCGATGCCTTCGGCCACGGCCAGCGTCACGTGCGGCCGGCCGGCGGGCGCCTGACTGGGAATTCCGGCCGTCGCCAATGCTTCCCAGATGTGCCGGATCGCCGCCTCGGTGTCGCGGTCGAAGACCAGCTCGATGGAGTGGACCATCAGCCCACCAGCGAGGTGACCCAGTCGCGGTCGAACGCCTGGACGCACAGTGTCGCGAACTCGGCGGTGTCCAGCGATGCCGCCCCTTCCGGCAGCGCGGCGCGCACCGGAGCCAGCCGGGCCAGCGCGGACCGGTTCGTCGTCTCTACCACCCCGGGCCGCCGCGGCCAGCTGCCGATGACCAGGCCCGCACACGAAAGGTTCTGTGCGGCAATCGATTCCAGAGTCAGCGCGGTGTGGTTGAGGGTGCCCAGCGACGGGCGGACCACGACCAGCACCGCGGCGCCCAGCGCGACGGCGAGATCGCGTGCGGTGACACCGTTTTCACCGAGTTCGACCAGCAGCCCCCCGGCGCCCTCCACCAACGTCAGCCGCCCCGGCCGGTCCAGCTCCTCGATGAGCGCCAGCAGGTGCTCGCGGGTGGGCAACCGCATTCCGGCCGCCTCGGCGGCGGCCACCGGCGCCAGTGGCTGCGGATATCGGCCGAGCCCGGCCAGCTCGCTCACCCCGGATAGCCGGGCTACCTCGGCGAGGTCGTCGTCGCCGGCGTCGGTGCCGGTCTGGACCGGTTTGCACACAGCGACGTCGAGGCCGGCCTGCCGGGCATGACAGGCCAGCGCCGCGGTGGCGATCGTCTTGCCGACCGCGGTGTCGGTGCCGGTGACGACGAGAACCGTCACCGGCGCGCCTCAGCCAAGCTTGGCAAGCACATCGGTCAGCACGCGCCGCGCGACCTCCAGCTCGGCGTCGTCCAGCGACGCGCGTGCGGTCAGCCGCAGCCGCGACGTCCCGGCGGGCACCGTCGGGGGCCGGAAGCAGCCCACCCGCACGCCGGCATCTAGGCAGGCGGTCGCGGCTGCCACCGCCACGTCCGGCTCGCCCAGGATCACCGACACCACCGGCGACTGCGGCGCCTCGGGCACGCCGCAGACCTCGGCCAGGATGGCGGCGTGGCGCAGCACCGCAGCCGCCCGCCAGGGCTCGGACCGCAGCACCGCTAGCGCGGCCCGCGCGGCGCCCACCGCTGCCGGGGCCAGGCCGGTGTCGAAGATGAACGTGCGCGCCGCGTCGATGAGGTGGGCGCGCACCGGCGCCGGCCCCAGCACCGCGCCGCCCTGACTGCCCAGCGCCTTGGACAGCGTGGTGGTCATGACCACGTCGGGCGCGCCCGCCAGCCCGGCCTCGTGCAGCAGCCCGCGCCCGCCACCCCGCACCCCCAGGCCGTGCGCCTCGTCGACGATGAGCAGGGCGCGGTGGCGACGGCACGCCTCGTGCAGTTCCCGCAGCGGCGCCAGCGCGCCGTCGGTGGAAAACACCGACTCGGTGATGACGACCGCGCGCTCCTCGTCGCGCGCCTGCAGCGCCGCCTCCACGGCGCCTACGTCGCGATGCGGCGCCACCGCCACCCGCGCCCGCGACAGCCGGCAAGCATCCACCAACGACGCGTGCGAATACTCATCGGAGACCAGCAGCGAACCCCGGCCCGACAGCCCGACCACGGCGCCCAGGTTGGCGGCGTAGCCGGAGGAGAACAGCAGCCCGGATGCGGCGCCGACGTAGTCGGCCAGCTCCGACTCGAACTGCTGGTGCAACTCGGTGTCACCGGTGACCAGCCGGGACCCGGTCGCCCCGGCACCCCACATGCGCAGCGCGGCGATCCCGCCATCGATCACACCGGGGTGTTGCGAGAGCCCGAGATAGTCGTTGGAGGCCAGGTCGAGCTCGGTGGCGACGGCTGGACGCGGCCGCAGCGAGCGGCGCAGCCCGGCCTCGCGGCGCTCCCGTTCCACCGCCTCCAGCCAGGCCAGCGGGGAAACCTCGATCGGTGCCTTCATCGGCGTTCAGCCTAGTGGCGACCGCCGGCGCGGCGAAGCCGGGCGCAGCGGGTCGTCACTGCTGGCCAGCGAGGCGGGCGACCTGCACCATCGCCGAGGTGATCTGGGCGATCTCGTCGGGCGTGCAGATGTAGGGCGGCATCGCGTAGACCAGGTTGCGAAACGGGCGCAGCCAGACGCCGCTGTCCAGCGCCGCGGGGGTGGCGACGGCCAGGTCGACGGGACGCTCGCATTCGATGACGCCGATGGCGCCGCGCACCCGTACGTCGCTCACGCCGGGCAGCGTCCGGGCCGGCTCGAGCCCGGCCGCCAGGCCGGCGCCGATCTCGCCCACCCGCGACCGCCAGTCCTGCCCGAGCAGCACCTCGACGCTGGCCACCGACACCGCGCAGGCCAGCGCGTTAGCCATGAACGTGGGGCCGTGCATCAGCGCCCCGGCCTCGCCGCGGCTGATGGTGTGGGCGATGTCGGCCGTGCACAAGGTGGCGGCCAGGGTCAGATATCCCCCGGTGAGCGCCTTGCCGACGCACATGATGTCCGGGCTCACGCCGGCGTGGTCGGCGGCGAAGAGCTCGCCGGTGCGCCCGAAGCCGGTGGCGATCTCGTCGAAAATCAGCAGCACCTCATGCCGCCGGCAGATGTCACGCAGGTCGCGCAGGTATCGCGGGTGGTGGAAGCGCATGCCGCCGGCGCCCTGCATGACGGGCTCGACGACGACGGCGGCCAGCTCGGCGGAGTGCCGGACCAGTTGCTCCTCGAACGCTGCGCTGTAGCCGGCGTCGTAGTGCCGCGGCACCTGCGGGGCGAACACCTGTTTGGCCAGGATGTCGGTCCACAGCGAGTGCATGCCGCCGTCGGGGTCGCAGACGCTCATCGGCGTGAAGGTGTCGCCGTGGTAGCCGCCGCGCCAGGTCATCAGCCGGTACTTGCCGGGCCGGTTGCGGCTGCGCCAGTACTGCAGCGCCATCTTCACCGCCACCTCCACCGACACCGATCCGGAGTCGCTGAAGAACACCGTTTCCAGACCCGCCGGGGTGATGCCCACCAGCAGCTGGGCCAGGCGCGCCGCGGGTTCGTGGGTGAGCCCGCCGAACATGACGTGGTTCATGGCGCCGAGCTGCGCCGACAGGGCCGCATCCAGCACCGGGTGGCCGTGCCCGTGGATCGCGGTCCACCAGGAGCTCATGGCGTCGAGCGCTTCGACGGGCCTGCCGTCGCGGATCAGGGTGAGCCACGCGCCGCGGGCGCCGACCGCCACCACGGGGGCGACGGATTCGGCGCCGATGGTGCTGTAGGGATGCCACAGGTGCGCGGCGTCGATGGCGCTGATCTGCTCGGGCGTGAGCCCGGCCTTCGCCGCGGGCATAGTGATCGAGGGTAAAGCAGCCGACTCGCGCAAAACTCCGACGTCGGGAAGCATGGGACATCATGGCCACGCCGCAGCAGTCCGACAGCGCAGCGCCCGGACCCCAGGCCGGGCCCGCGCCGGGGCCCGGCTGGTCCAGGGACACCCATTACCCGCTGCTGGAGTACGACGACGAAGCGCCCCGGGTGCTTCGCGTGCGGGTGGCGCCGTGGGACATCATCTGCACCGTCGCACTGCTGGTCCTGCTCGCAGTGCTGGCCACGGCGACGACCTGGCCGACGCGGCTTTTCGGCTTCCTGGCGAATGTCTGCGAGGACGAGACCTGCGGGCCGGTTCCCTATGGGCTCGACCTGTACATCCACCCGGTGGTGTGGGGCGGGATCGGTGCGGCCATGACCGCGGCGGTCATCGGGCCCGTCGTTTCCCTGCTAAAGGGCTGGTACATGTCCTTCTGGCCGGTGCTGGCGCTGGCGCTGGTCATGGTCAGCTCCATAGCCGGATCGCTGCTGACCATGTTCAGCGAACGCTACTGGCTTTGATCGCCACGCCGCCGGCCTCCGGCGAGTGTGAATTTGTAGCCGACTGAGACCGAAATCACAACTGCGCATACGGGATTGGGCGCGCCTGTCACCGTCCGGTCACGGTACGACAAAAAATCCCGCGTGGACCTGGCGGCTAACACCATCTGTTGTCAAAGTGGCTTGTGTGACTGATGTGAATGCAGCGGCTGGCCGCTGGTTCACTTCGCAAGTGCCATGGACGGCGTCCGGCCCCAGCGTGGGGGCCTCGCTCGGTCCATGGACCGGGGGCGGACGCGCGAAGTCACCGCGCCGAGGCCCATTGAGTGCCTGAGAGGCCAGGAAAAATGAAACGCATCTACGCCTTCGCGATCGGCTTGGCCCTGCTCGGGGCGCCGATGGTGGTTCCCACCATCGCGACCGCCGACCCGGGCGCCAGGTCGATGGACTATCAGCAGGCCACCGACGTGGTGATCGCCCGCGGTCTGTCGCAGCGCGGTGTGCCGTTCTCCTGGGCCGGTGGCGGCATCAACGGCCCCACCCGCGGCACCGGCACCGGCATCAACACCGTCGGTTTCGACGCTTCCGGGCTGATGCAGTACGCCTACGCCGGCGCCGGCATCAAGCTGCCGCGGTCGTCGGGCGCGATCTACCGGGTCGGCCAGAAGATCGTGCCTCAGCAGGCCCGCAAGGGTGACCTGATCTGCTACGGCCCGGAGGGCACGCAGAGCGTCGCGATGTACCTGGGCAACAACCAGATGCTCGAGGTCGGCGACGTCGTGCAGGTCTCCCCGGTGCGGGCCAACGGCATGACCCCCTACATGGTCCGGGTTCTCGGTGCCTCCGCGCCGGCGCAGCAGGCGCCGCTGCAGCAAGCGCCGCAACAGCTGCCCACCCAGCAGACACCGCAGCAGGTGCCGGCGCAGCAGGCGCCGCTGCAGGTGCCGGCGCAGCAGGCGCCGCTGCAGCAAGCACCGCAACAGCTGCCCACCCAGCAGACGCCGCTCCAGCAGGCGCCGCTCCAGCAGGCCCCGCTCCAGCAGGCCCCGCTCCAGCAGGCCCCGCTGCAGCAGCAGTCGCCGCAGCAGCTGCCCACCCAGCAGGCGCCGTTCCAGCAGGCCCCGGTACAGCCGCTGCCGACCCAGCAGGCCCCGCTGCAGCCGACCGGCGCCGGCATCGGCAGGTAATTTCCCGGTCATCTCGGCCATCCGACGCCCGCCACTCGCCCCCCGGCGCCCGGCGCGGATGCTCAGCAATCGACTGAGCAGCCGCCGCACCGCGAGCTGTCGGGAGCCGGCGGCGGGTTTTCGGTAAATTAACTGTCGATCATGCAGACCCAGCCACCGTCTCCTGCGCCGGACGCCATCGCCGATCCGCGCGCCACGGGGGTGCACAAAGCGGGGTCCGAGGGGTTTTATCGCTACGACCTCGACGGCCTGCGCGGCATTGCGATCGCGCTGGTCGCCGTCTTCCATATCTGGTTCGGCCGGGTCTCCGGCGGCGTGGACGTGTTCTTGGCGCTGTCCGGGTTCTTCTTCGGCGGCAAGGTCATTCGCGCCGCCCTGAACCCGACTGTGACACTGTCGCCGGTGTCCGAGGTGATCCGGTTAGCCCGACGCCTTGTTCCCGCCCTCGTCGTGGTGCTGGCCGGTTGCGCGATGTTGACCATCCTGGTTCAACCGGAGACCCGCTGGGAGACGTTCGCCGATCAAAGCCTCGCCAGCCTCGGCTACTACCAGAACTGGGAGCTGGCCAACACCGCATCCGACTACCTTCGGGCGGGCGAAGCCGTCAGCCCCTTGCAGCACATTTGGTCGATGTCGGTGCAGGGCCAGTTCTACGTCAGCTTCCTGGCGTTGATCGCCGGCTTGACCTGTCTGTTCCGGCGCCCGTTGGGCGCCCGGTTGCGCACCTTGTTCCTGGGGGTGCTGACCGCATTGACGGTGGCCTCGTTCGTCTACGCGATCATCGCGCATCAGCAGGACCAGGCGGCCGCCTACTACAACAGCTTCGCGCGAGGTTGGGAGCTGCTGCTGGGCGCGCTGGTTGGCGCGCTGGTCACCCGCGTCCGCTGGCCGATGTGGTTGCGGACGGTGTTGGCCACGGTCGCGCTGGGCGCGGTGCTGTCCTGCGGGGCGCTGATCGACGGCGTGCACGAGTTTCCCGGCCCGTGGGCCCTGGTGCCGGTCGGCGCCGCCATGCTGATGATCCTCGTCGGAGCCAACCTGCAGGCCGGTCGCGGCGCCGGTGGCCGGTTGCCGCTGCCCAATCGGGTGCTGGCGACGCGCCCGCTGGTGGAGTTGGGCGCCATGGCGTATGCGCTGTACCTCTGGCACTGGCCGTTGCTGATCTTCTGGCTGTCCTACAGCGGCCACAAGCACGCCAGCTTCGTCGAAGGGTCGGTGCTGCTGCTGGTGTCCGGTGTGCTGGCGTATCTGACCAACCGGCTCGTCGAGGACCCGTTGCGCTACCGCGCATCCTCGAAGCGGGCTGCGCCGGCGCCGACCATTCCGTGGGCGACGCGCCTGGCCCGGCCGACGATGGCGCTGGGATCGGCCATCGTCCTGCTGGGCGTGACGCTGACCGCGACCTCATTCACCTGGCGCCAGCACGTCACGGTTTTGCGGTCGGCCGGCAAGGAACTCAGCGTCCTCAACCCGCAGGACTATCCCGGCGCTCGTGCGCTCACCGAACACGTGCGCGTGCCCGCGTTGCCCATGCGGCCCACGGTCTTAGAGGTCAAACAAGACCTGCCGGTTTCGACCCGGGACGGGTGCATCAGCGACTTCGTCAACCCCGCTGTGGTCACCTGCACCTATGGCGATGTGGCCGCCGACCGGACCATCGCACTGGCGGGTGGGTCACATGCCGAGCACTGGCTGCCCGCGCTGGACTTCCTGGGCAAGCTGCACCACTTCAAGGTCGTGACGTACCTGAAGATGGGCTGCCCGCTGTCGACCGAGCAGGTCCCGCTGATCATGGGCAACAACGCCCCCTACCCGCAGTGCCGGCAATGGGTGCAAACAACGATGACCAAACTGGTCACCGACCGGCCAGGCTACGTCTTCACCACCACCACCCGGCCGTGGAACATCAAGACCGGCGATGTGATGCCTGCCACCTATATCGGGATCTGGCAAACGTTGTCCGACAACAACATTCCCATTCTCGGCATGCGAGACACGCCCTGGCTGGTCAAAAACGGTCAACCGTTCGACCCGGCGGACTGCCTGGCCAAACGGGGCGGCACCGCGCAGTCATGCGCGATCAAACGTTCCGACATGCTCTCCGACCGCAACCAGACACTCGACTTCGTCGCGCAGTTCCCGCAGCTCAAGGTGCTCGATATGTCGGACGCGATCTGTCGCACCGACGTGTGCCGTCCGGTCGAGGGAAACATCTTGATTTATCACGGCGCCCACCACCTGTCCCCTACCTACGTGCGGACCATGGCACCCGAATTGGGCCGCCAGATCGCCGAGGCCACCGGTTGGTGGTGACCCGCCTTACTCCCTGGCCTCCAACGCGGGTGAGCACAACCGCGCGCGGATAAGGTCGATGGGTGTCAACCAACAGTCCCGCTTCAGAAGCAGGCGGTAACCACCAACCCAGACTCGCCACCGTGTGGCCGGGCAACCCGTATCCGCTCGGCGCCTCCTACGACGGCGCGGGAACCAACTTCTCGTTGTTCTCCGAAATCGCCGAGAAGGTCGAGTTGTGCCTGATCGACCATCACGGCAGCGAGTCGCGGATTCCCTTGGAAGAGGTGGACGGATTCGTCTGGCACGCCTATCTGCCGAACATCACTCCCGGCCAGCGCTACGGCTATCGCGTCTACGGCCCCTTCGACCCGGCTGCCGGTCACCGCTGTGACCCCAGCAAGCTGCTGCTCGACCCGTACGGCAAAGCTTTTCACGGCGACTTCACTTTCGGCCAGGCGCTGTTCTCCTACGACATGACGGCCGTCGACCCGGACGGGCCCAATGCCGATGAAGCCGACCCGGGGACTCCCCCCATGGTCGATTCGCTGGGCCACACGATGACCAGCGTGGTGAGCAACCCGTTCTTCGATTGGGGATCCGACCGCGCACCGCTGACCCCCTATCACGAGACCGTCATCTACGAAGCCCACGTCAAGGGGATGACGCAAAATCATCCCAGCGTCCCCGAGGAGCTTCGGGGCACCTATGCCGGGCTGGCCCACCCGGCCATCATCGACCACCTCAGGTCGCTGCGGGTCACGGCAATCGAGCTGATGCCGGTGCACCAGTTCATGCACGACTCGCGACTGCTGGACCTGGGCCTGCGAAACTACTGGGGCTACAACACTTTCGGGTTCTTCGCCCCGCACAACCAGTACGCGGCCAACCGCACATCGAGCGTCGCCGAGTTCAAATCCATGGTGCGCAGCTTCCACGAAGCCGGGATCGAGGTGATCCTCGACGTGGTCTACAACCACACCGCCGAGGGCAACCACCTCGGACCGACCATCAATTTCCGTGGCATCGACAACGCCGCGTACTACCGGCTCGTCGACACGGACCTGCGGCTGTACAAGGACTACACCGGCACCGGCAACAGCCTGAATCCGCGCCACCCCCACGTGCTGCAGCTGATCATGGACTCGCTGCGCTACTGGGTGACCGAGATGCACGTGGATGGTTTCCGCTTCGACCTGGCCGCCACGCTGGCCCGCGAACTGCACGACGTCGACCGGTTGAGCGCGTTCTTCGATCTGGTGCAACAGGATCCGATCGTCAGCCAGGTCAAATTGATCGCCGAACCGTGGGACGTCGGCGAGGGTGGCTACCAAGTCGGAAATTTCCCGGGTTTGTGGACCGAATGGAACGGGAAGTATCGCGATACTGTGCGCGATTACTGGCGGGGCGAGCCCGCAACCCTGGGCGAGTTCGCTTCCCGGCTGACCGGGTCGTCGGACCTGTACGAGGCGACCGGTCGGCGTCCCAGCGCCAGCATCAATTTCGTCACCGCACACGACGGATTCACCCTCAATGACCTGGTGTCCTACAACGACAAGCACAACATGGCCAACGGGGAGGAGAACCGGGACGGGGAGAGCCACAACCGATCGTGGAACTGTGGCGTCGAAGGCCCCACCGACGACCCCGACATCACCGAGCTGCGCTGCCGCCAGATGCGCAACTTCTGGGCGACCCTGATGCTCAGCCAGGGCACGCCGATGATCGCGCACGGTGACGAGTTCGGGCGCACGCAGAACGGAAACAACAACGTGTACTGCCAGGACTCCGAATTGTCTTGGATGGACTGGTCTTTGGTCGACAAGAATGCCGACCTGCTGGCATTCGCGCGCAAGGTGAGCACGCTGCGCAAGCGGCATCCCGTGTTCCGCCGGCGCCGGTTTTTCGAGGGGGAGCCGATCCGCACCGGCGACGAGGTGCGCGACATCGCCTGGCTGAATCCAAGCAGCCGCGAGATGACGCATGAGGACTGGGGCGAGAGCATTCACAAGTGTGTGGCGGTGTTCCTCAACGGTGAGGCCATCAGCGCGCCCAACGAACGCGGTGAACGGGTGGTCGACGAATCATTCCTGTTGTGTTTCAACGCCGGCGAAGATCCGGTGGAGTTCGTGACGCCGAACAGCGAATATGCGAAAGAGTGGACCGTGGAACTGGACACCAACGAACCGGCGGGCCGCAAAGATGGGGCCGATCAGGTGGTGACCGCCGAAGAAAAGGTGTCGCTGCCCTCCCGCTCGCTGCTCGTCTTGCGTAAGACGCAGTGACGCATGGCTTTACCCGTCATCTCCACGTACCGGCTGCAACTACGGGGTGAATCCAGTGGGTTCTCATTCACCTTCGCCGACGCGGAAAACCTGCTCGACTACCTGAACGACCTCGGGGTGTCGCACCTGTACCTGTCGCCGATCATGACCGCGGCCGCGGGATCGAGTCATGGCTACGACGTCACCGACCCGACGACGGTGTCCCCCGAGATCGGCGGCCGCGAGGGCCTGGCGAGGCTGTCGGCGGCCGCCCGGTCGCGTGGCATGGGGCTGATCGTCGACATCGTGCCCAACCATGTGGGCATCGATGTGCCTCAGCAGAACCCGTGGTGGTGGGACGTGTTGCGCAACGGCCGTTCTTCACCCTACGCAACGTATTTCGACATCGACTGGGACCTCGACGACGATGGCCGCATCGTGTTGGCGGTGCTGGGATCCGACGACGACGCGGCCGATCTCACCGTCGACGGGGACCTGCTGCGCCTGGGCGATCTGGCGTTTCCGATCGCGCCCGGCACCGGGGGGGTCAGCGGCCCCGAGGTGCACGAACGCCAGCACTACCGGCTGGCGGGCTGGCGCAACGGCGTGTGCGGCTACCGTCGCTTCTTCTCGATCACCTCGCTGGCCGGGTTGCGTCAGGAGGATCGCGCGGTCTTCGACGCCACGCACGCCGAGGTCGGGCGGTGGTTCGCCGAAGGGCTGGTCGACGGCATTCGCATCGACCACCCCGACGGCCTGTCCGACCCGTGCGGGTACCTGGCGTGGCTGCGCGAACTCACCGGCCCGGAAGCGTGGATCGTGATCGAGAAGATCCTGGCCGTCGACGAGGCGCTCGAGCCCACCCTGCCCGTCGGCGGCACCACCGGTTATGACGTGCTGCGCGAAATCGGCGGCGTTCTGGTTGATCCCAATGGCGCCCCGGCGTTGACCGCGCTGGTGGAATCCGCCGGCGTGGACTACCCGGCGATGGCGGACATGTTGATGGAGCTCAAGATCCATTCGGCCACCGACACGCTGGCCAGTGAGCTGCGCCGCCTGCGCCGCAGCATCGTGGCGACCGCCGGCGTCGACCACCCGCAGCTGCCCGACGCGGTGGCCGCGCTGCTCACCCATATCGAGGTATACCGCTGCGACTACCCCGGCCTGGTCGCGCTGCTGCCCACCGCACTCGCCGAAACCGAGGCGACCGCACCAGAATTGGGCCCCGCACTGCAGGTGCTGGTCGCGGCGCTGGCCCGCGGCGGTGAGCCGGCCACCCGGCTGCAGCAGCTCTGCGGTGCCGTCACCGCCAAGGCCGTCGAGGACTGCTTGTTCTACCGCGACGCCCGGCTGGTTTCGCTGAACGAGGTGGGCGGCGAGCCGCAGCGCTTCGGTGTCGGTGCCGCCGAATTTCATCACAGCGCCGCTACCCGAGCCCGGCTGTGGCCACAGACGATGACGACGCTGACCACCCATGACACCAAGCGCGGTGAGGACGTGCGGGCCCGCATTTCGCTGCTGTCACAGGTGCCCTCGCTGTGGACCGAGTTCCTCGCCCGCTGGGAGATCGACGCGCCCTCCCCCGATCCGGCGACCGGACAATTCCTGTGGCAGAACATCTTCGGCGTATGGCCCGTCGACGGCGAGGTCACCGACGCGCTGCGCGAGCGGCTGCACGGCTACACCGAGAAGGCCATCCGGGAAGCGGCCTGGCATACCTCGTGGAACGACCCGGACGCCGGATTCGAGGGCGCGGTCCACCAATGGCTGGACACCGTGCTCGACGGCCCGGTGGCCGGCCAGCTGACCGAGCTTGTCGCCCAACTCAATCCGCACGCCGCCAGCGATGCGCTGGCCCAGAAGCTGCTGGCGCTGACCGTGCCCGGGATTCCGGACGTGTATCAGGGCACCGAGCTGTGGGACGACAGCCTTGTTGACCCGGACAATCGCCGTGCCGTCGACTATGCCGCCCGCCGCGCCGCCCTGCAGGCGTTGGAGCATCCGAAGATCCGGGTGGTCACCACCGCACTTCGCGTGCGCCGTCACCATCCGGACACCTTCCTGCACGGCAACTACGTGCCGCTCCTCACCAACGGCGACGCCAGCGATCACGTGCTGGCCTTCCGCCGCGGCGAGGACATCGTGGTGGCGGTGACCCGCTGGACCGTGCGGCTGGCCGAAACAGGCTGGGGCAATACGGTTTTGCCGCTCCCGGACGGAACCTGGAAGGACGCCCTCACCGGGGTGATCGCCGACGGTCCGACGTCGGCGGCCCAATTGTTCGCCGACCTGCCCGTGGTTCTGCTGGAGCGCCACCATGACTGAATTCCGGGTCTGGGCGCCCAAATCCGCGCAGGTTCGACTCGACGTCGACGGCCAGGTGCACGCCATGACCCGCTCGGCCGGCGGTGGGTGGCATACGACCGTGGACACCGCGCCGGACGCCCGCTACGGCTACCTGCTCGACGACGACCCCACCGTGTTGCCCGACCCGCGCTCACCCCGCCAGCCCGAGGGAGTGCACGCCCGTTCACAATTGTGGGATTCGGCCGCCGCGACGTGGACCGACAGCGGGTGGGCCGGCCGCACGATCGAGGGCGCGGTGATCTATGAGCTGCACCTGGGCACGTTCACCGAGGCCGGAACCTTCGACGCCGCCATCGAGAAGCTGGACTATCTGGTCGATCTCGGTGTCGACTTCGTCGAGCTGCTGCCGGTGAATTCCTTTGCCGGCACCCATGGTTGGGGATACGACGGTGTGCTGTGGTACAGCGTGCACGAGCCCTACGGCGGCCCCGACGGGCTGGTGCGCTTCGTCGACGCCTGCCACGCCAAGGGGTTGGGGGTGCTGATCGACGCGGTCTTCAATCACCTCGGCCCGTCGGGCAACTACCTGCCGCGATACGGGCCCTACCTGTCGTCGGCGAGCAACCCCTGGGGCGAGGGCATTAACATCGCCGATGCCGATTCCGACGAGGTGCGCCGCTACATCATCGGATGCGCGCTGCGCTGGATGCGCGATTTCCACGCCGACGGCCTAAGGCTGGACGCCGTCCACGCCCTGGTGGACACCACCGCGATCCACATCCTCGAGGAGCTCGCCACCGAAACGGACTGGCTGGCACAGCAGTTGAGGCGCCCGCTGTCGCTGATCGCCGAGAGCGACCTGAACGACCCGCGGCTGATCACCCCGCGGGATCGTGGCGGCTACGGTCTGACCGGGCAATGGGCCGACGACATTCATCACGCCATCCACACCGCGGTGTCCGGCGAGCGTCAGGGTTACTACGCCGACTTCGGCAGCCTGGCCACCCTGGCGCAGACGCTGCGGCACGGCTTCTTCCACACCGCCACCTATTCGTCCTTCCGGCATCGCCGCCATGGGCGGCCGCTGGACACCAGCGAGAGATCCGGCATCCCCGCCACCCGGCTGGTCGCCTACACCTGCACGCACGATCAGGTCGGCAACCGCGCCCTGGGAGATCGTCCGTCGCAGAACCTGACCGGCGGCCAGCTGGCCATCAAAGCCGCGCTTGCGCTCGGATCTCCCTACACCGCCATGCTTTTCATGGGTGAGGAATACGCGGCCTCGACTCCGTTCCAGTTCTTCAGCTCGCACCCCGAACCGGATTTGGCCCGGGCCACCGCCGAAGGCCGCAAGGCCGAGTTCGCCGAGCATGGCTGGGACGCCGACGAGATCCCCGACCCGCAGGATCCGCAGACGTTCGCGCGCTCCAAACTGGACTGGAATGAGGTCGACACCGGCGAGCACGCCCGGCTGCACCGCCTGTATCGGGACCTGATCGCGTTGCGGCGCAACCACCCCGACATGGCCGATCCCTGGTTGGAACACCTCACGGTCGACTACAACGAGGAAGAGCGCTGGATCACCGTCTGTCGGGGCCGGTTGCGCATCGTGTGCAACCTCGGTGCCGAACAGGTGAAGATCCCGATCAGCGGTGACGTGGTGCTGGCCTGGGACGAGCCGACCGTCGATGCGGACGGCACTGTGCTACAGGGCCATTCGTTCGCCATCCTGTCGGCCTGAGCGGACTGTGGATAACTGACTGGCGGCCCGGCGGGCTCACCCCGCATGATGCCGCCATGAGTCCATCTGAGTTCGGTCACCCATTGCGACGGATCTGCCTGCGCAAGCCAAGCCATCGCGCCACGAACACCGTGTCGGAACGGCGCACCGTGCGCCACGACATCGCGCCTCATGCCAGCGTCGAGCCGTTGTGGAGCGGCCCCGGGCCTGGTGCCGCCGACGACGAGGGCGCATGAGCTGCGGCTACACGATCGCCCGGCCTGCGGGATGCACCGCCCGTACGACCGCGTCGGCGAGTGGATCGATCTCATCGCGAGTCAGATCGGAGATCGTGATGCGGATGCCCGCCGGCGTGTTCATCCGGAACCGGCTGCCCGGTGCCGCCGCCCAGCCCGCGCCGAGCAACCGGGAAATCGCGACCGCCTCGTCGGGAACCGGCACCCACACGTTGAGCCCGGAGCGTCCATGCGCCGGTAGACCGCGTTCGGCCAAGGCGCCGCATAGCCGTTGACGGCTGGCGGCGTAGTGCCGTTCGGCCGTCGCGACCAGCGCCACCGCTGCCTGGTCGGACCACAAGTCGACGGCGAGCCGCTGCAGGAAACGGCTGATCCAGCCCGGCCCGAGCCGCAACCGGCCATGCACCCGCTCGACGGTGCGGTGGTCGCCCGCGAGGACGGCCACTCGCAGATCGGGGCCGTACGCCTTGGACGCCGAGCGGACGAACGCCCAATGCGCGGTACAACCGGCCAGGGTGTGCAGCGATACACCGGAAATGCCCGCGCAGTGGTCGTCTTCGACCAGCAGTAGATCGTCGGCCCGCTGCGCCAACAGCTCACGCAACGACTCGGCGCGATCCGCCGAAAGCGCGGCGCCCGTGGGGTTCTGCGCGCGGTTGGTGAGCACCAGAGCACGCACCCCGTTTCCCAACGCCCGGGCCAGGTCGTCGGTCAGCGGGCCGTCGTCGTCGACCCGCACCGGCACGGCCGAAAGCCCCAGTGCGGCAAGGAGATCGAGGAGGTTGGCCCAGCCCGGATCCTCGACGACTACGCGATCGCCGGGATGCAGATGCGCGGTGAGCGCACGTTCGATGCCATCGAGCGCGCCGCTGGTCACGGCCAGGTGATCGGCGGGGATCCCGTCCGCGGCCAGCGCACGGCGGGCGAACTCCTCCAGCTCGGGCGAGAGGGCTTGCTCGCCGTAGAGCACCGGGGGGCCGTCGCCCGAACCGGCCAGCGAGGCGCCGGCGATGGGCAACAGGTCCGGGTTCGGGTTGCCGGTCGACAGGTCGCGCACGCCCGCGGGCACGTCCAGGCCGAGCAGCGAGCGCGGCGTGGTCGCCGGGCGATGACGCACGCGGGTGCCGCGCCGGCCGGCGGTCTCGACGACCCCGCGATGACGCAGCAGGCGGTAGGCCGCGGCGGCGGTGTTGGCGTTCACGCCGAGCTGGCCGCCCAGCTCGCGCACCGGCGGGAGCGCGTCGCCGGGCGCCAGGGCGCCGGCCGAGATCGCCGCTTCGATGCTGGCGGCTATGGATTCCGCGCCGGTTCCGGTTATGCTGCTTTGTACTGGCACGCAATATATTATGTACTAGAACAAACTTAAGGGCAATTCTGTGGACACCGCATATCATCCGTCGGCACGCACCACCCCGACCCGCTACCGGGAGCGCGCTCACTATGACCGCCGCGCCATTCACGCCATCCTCGACGAGGCGCTGATCTGCCATTTGGGCTACTCGAACGCCGGAAGGCCGGTGGTCTTGCCGACGACGCACGCCCGGTTGTACGAAACGCTCTACCTGCACGGTTCGACGGGCAGCGGCCCGTTGCTGGCGGCCAAGGCGGCCAAAGCATCAGGGGCGCGCCTGCCGGTCTGCGTCACCGTCACCCTGGTCGACGGTCTGGTGCTGGCCCGGTCCGCGATGCACCACTCGGTGAACTTCCGCTCGGTGGTCGTGGTGGGTGACGCGCGCGTCGTCGACGATCCGGCGGAGAAGTCGCGGGCGCTGAGCTGCCTGCTGGACCACATCGCGCCGGGGCGCGCCAAGGACTGCAGGGCCCCCGATGCCCGCGAGCTCGCCGCGACCGGGGTGCTCGCGCTTGACCTCGTCGAGGTGTCGGCGAAGGTGCGCAGCGGCCCCCCGGCCGACGATCCGCAGGACGTTCCGCTGCGGTATTGGGCGGGCGTGGTGCCGCTGAGCCTGGCGGCCGGACCGCCGGTGCCGGCCGACGACCTCCACCCCGGCACTCCTGTGCCGCCGTACCTCAGGGAGCACCGACCCTGAGCCGCGGGCGTGCTCACGCGTCCGGCTGTCGGGGGCCCGCCCGCGTGGTGTTGTCCCACCAGAATCCGGCGAGCATGACGGCGCCGGCCCACGCCATGCCCAACATCCAGCCGGCGAGCACATCGCTGACGTAATGGACGCCCAGATAGACGCGCGAGAACCCGATGAGGAACACCGAACCGATCGCCACGGTCCAAACCACCACGCGTCCGGTCCACCACGGAATCAGCCAGCGGGTCAGGATCCACGCGGTGATGACGGTGGTCGCGGCGGTGCCGGTTGCGTGTCCGGAGGGAAACGAATACCCGTCCGCGTCGACCAGGGCGAATGGCACGGGCGGGCGTTCTCGGCCTACCAAGGCTTTGGCGGTGAAGAGCACCAGTGGAATCCCGCCGCCGCAAACGAGAGCGAGCGCCACGGGCCGCCACGACCTGCACCGCCAGGCGGCAGCAACCGAAATCGGAAGGCCAAACGCCGCCAGCAAAAGTGGACCGCCAGCGCGAGTGACCACCCGCAGGGTGTCGGTCAGCCATAGATCACGGTGGCTCGCAAGCCACGAGGTTATCGGCCGGTCGATTCCGGCGATGCCGTCGCCCTCGAGCACGTCGTCGAGCACTTCGGTGAAGCCGACCGCCAAGGACACGACGACGGCGAGCCCGAGAAGCAATGCGATGCCGGCGACCTCGCCCGCGGGCAACCGACCGATCCGCCCCCGCACCCATGTCATCGTTTCGCCCATTATGGGAACTTGCGACATCCGCTCCGTGAGTCCCCGTAACCGAGGCCCACGCCGAGCAACCCAAATCGCCGCACACACAAGCAATACGAGCGAGCCTACGATGCCGGCGCTGACCAGCCCGAAACCGCCGGCGCCGGGTCCAAACGGCTGGTGCATGTTCGCCGGCGGCGGGCTAGAACAGCAGGTAGCGGTAGGCCGGCGAGCCGGGTTTCAAGGTCTCGACGTGCAGCTCCGTCGCGCGCATCCGGGCCAGGAGGCCGTCCATGTCGGCGGAGGATCCGAGCTGGATGCCGACCAGCGCCTCGCCGGTCTCCCGGTTGTTGCGCTTGACGTACTCGAACAGAGTGATGTCGTCGTTCGGCCCGAGAACAGTGTCGAGGAAGCGGCGTAGCGCGCCGGGCTCCTGCGGGAAGTCCACCAGGAAGTAGTGCTTGAGGCCGAGGTGGACCAGCGAGCGCTCGAGCACTTCGCCGTAGCGCGACACATCGTTGTTGCCGCCCGAGACCAGGCAGACCACCGTCGAACCGGGCTCGATGTCGGCGTCCAGCAATCCGGCGACCGACAGAGCGCCCGCGGGCTCGGCGATGATGCCCTCGTTCTGATAGAGGTCGAGCATCGCGGTGCACACCGCTCCCTCGTCCACCGCGGTGATCGACACCATGTCGCCGGCCGCCGCCAACGCTGCGTAGGTCAGGTCTCCGGCCCGCCGCACCGCGGCACCGTCGACGAACTGGTCGACGTCTTCCAGCGTCACCGGCTCCCCGGCGGCCAGCGCGGCCATCATCGCCGCGGCGCCGGCCGGCTCGACACCCAGCACCGACGTGTTGTCGGTCCGCTCGGCCAGATAGGTGGTGATGCCGGCGATGCAGCCGCCGCCGCCCACCGGGACGACAACCAGATCCGGCTCGCTGTCGAGCTGGTCGAGCAGTTCCGCTGCGATCGTGCCCTGGCCCGCCATGGTGCGCGGATCGTCATAGGGCGGTACCAGGATGGCGCCGGTGCTTTGCACGTCGGTCAGCGCCGCCTCGGCGGCGAGGTCGTAGGTGGCGCCACCCACGATCAGGTCGATGAAGTCGCCACCGTGGTAGTGGATCCGGTCGCGCTTCTGCATGGGCGTCTTGGCCGGCACATAGACGCGGCCGTGCACCTGCAACATCCGGCACGCGTAGGCGAAGCCCTGCGCGTGGTTGCCCGCCGACGAGCACACCACGCCCGCGGCAAGCTCCGCCTCGGACAGCTGGACCAGCAGGTTGTAGGCGCCGCGCAACTTGTAGGAGCGCACGATCTGCAGGTCCTCACGCTTGAGGTAGACCTGCGCGCCGGTGACCGCCGACAACCGGTCGCTGAACTGCAACGGGGTCGGCGTGACCACCGCGGCAATCCGCTTGGCCGCGCCGTCGATGTCAGCCGCGGATAACGGCGAGACGCTCGGGTGATGGCTCAATTCGGCGGACACTGGTCAATGGTGCCACGGCAGCCGACCAACTCCGGAATTCAGCCGACCGGCGTCAGCACGAATACCGGGATCTGTCGGTCGGTCTTGGTTTGATATTCGGCGTATTCCGGCCATGCCTCGACGGCACGCTCCCACCAGGTCGCCTTCTCATCGCCGAGGACCTCGCGGGCGTCGTAATCGCGGGTCACCGAGCCGTCCTGCAGCTCGACGCGGGGATTCTTCTTGATGTTGTGGTACCAGACCGGGTTCTTCGGCGCCCCGCCCAGGGAGGCGACGACCGCGTACTGGCCATCGTGCTCGACGCGCATCAGCGGCGTCTTGCGGAGTTTGCCGGTCTTGGCGCCGACCGTGGTCAGCAGGATGATCGGCTTGCCCTTCATGTCGGCGGCCTCGGCTCCCGCCGACCCGGCGTACTTGTCAGCTTGCTCGCGAGACCAGTCCAATGGTGACGGCTCGTATTCCCCTTCTAGCGGCATGCCGTCAACTCTAGGCGCGCGGTCTTCGCGGTCGCGTCGCTTCGCCGCATTGGCCACGCCTGTCGCAGCGGTCACGAGAAGATGAGCACGCGTCCAAATGCCACACCCGCGACGCCGCGGTTGGCGAGAATCACGGCGCCGAGCCCGTGAGGTAGTGGGCGAGCACCGGGCGCAGCCAGTCGGTCAGCGTCGCGTCATCCATCTCGGCCAGCGCGGGCACGCCGACGACGTTGCGCGCCATGGCGATTCCTAACACCTGCGATCCCACCATCGCGGTCCGCTCAGCGGCGCGGTCGGGGGTCACAGTGGTCAGGGCCGGCGCCACCTTTTCGACGAACACTTCCAATAGCGCGTCGGCGGCGGCCCGGTTGGTTGCGGCCGCGCGCAGCAGCGGCAGGAAAGGTCCGGCCGGATCCCACACCCGGACCAGAAACGGCACCAGTACGTCGGCCATGCGTTCGGGGGCGACGCCGGTGAGGTCGGGGAAGGTGATGTCGAGCCGCGAGACCGCGGCGAACAAGTCGGCCTTGGTGCCGAAGTAGTGCATGACGAGCGCGGGATCGACGCCGGCCTCGGCCGCGATCGAGCGGATGGTGGTCCGCTCGAAGCCGTAGGTGGCGAACAGGGTGCGCGCCGCGCTGAGGATCGTCGCGCGGGTGACTTTGCCGTCGCGGGTAGGCATGCCGAAATCCTAGTTCAACAACTGTTGACATCGCTACCAGTCGGGCTTACGTTGATTTCAACAGTTGTTGAAACGGCGCGTCGAGGAGGCTCAGACATGACCGTGACCGTCATCCAGATCGGGCTCGATCCCGACCTGATCGACTACTCCTCACCCGAGTTCACCCAGTTCACGGGCCTGTCGAAAGAGGTATTACGGGCCGCCAACGACGACAACGTCGCGGGTCTGCGCGCCGCGGGCTACCAGGTCGACAACTGCCTGATCGACTTCGGCGCCGACATCGCGCACGCCACCCAGCCCGACTGCCGTTTCGTCTTCAACCAGGCCGCGCAAGCCACCCCCGGTGACATCCGTCGCTGGCACCCCGAACCGGAAGGAGCGATCCGGTGAGTACAACCACTGTTCGCGATGTCGACGTCCTGGTGGTGGGAGCCGGCCCCACGGGCCTGACCGCCGCGGGCGACCTGGCCCGTGCCGGACGGTCGGTGACGGTGCTGGAGCGCTGGTCCGCCGAAAACCCGACCAGCCGCGCGTTCGCCGTCATGCCCCGGACGCTGGAGGTCCTCGACGCGCGTGACGCGGCCGACGGACTGCTGGCGCTGGGCCAGCGCGGACCGGACGTGACACTGTTCGCCAAGGCCCGCCTCGACCTGACCCGCCTCGATTCCGCCTACCCGTTCGTCTTGATCACCCCGCAGACCAACGTCGACGCGGCACTGCGCCGCTACGCGGTGACCGAAGGGGCCGAGATCCGGCGTGGCGTTGAAGTGGTCGCGCTCGAGCAGGATGCCGACGGCGTCACCGTTACCGCCCGTCCCAAGGACGACGACGTCCTCGCACACCGGCAGACGTGGCGAGCGCGATACGTGATCGGCGCCGACGGCGCGCACAGCACCGTCCGAACGCTGCTGGGCACGGCCTTTCCCGGCAAGACTGTGCTGACCTCGCTCATGCTGGCCGACGTCAAGCTGGCTCACGGCCCGTCGGACGGCGGTTTGGTGGTGGGCACCACCGGTGACGTGCTGGGGTTCTTGGCCCCGTATAACCGCCACGACGAGGACGGCTCGTGGTACCGGGCCCTGGTGTGGGACCGCGCCCACCAGCTGCCCGACAGCGCGCCCGTCGACGACGACGAAATCATCGACGTCCTGGGCCGCGCCATGCGGACCGACTTCGGTGTGATCGAGATCGGCTGGAAGTCGCGATTCCATTGCGACGAAAGGCAAGTCGCGCGATACCGGCACGGGCGGGTGTTCCTGGCCGGCGACGCCGCGCACGTGCACTCCCCCATGGGCGGCCAGGGCATGAACACCGGCATCCAGGACGCCGCGAACCTGGCGTGGAAGCTCGATGCGGCGCTCGGCGGCGCCGACGAAAGCCTGCTGGACACCTACCAGGACGAACGCCACCCGATCGGCAAGCGGGTGCTGTTGCAGTCCGGGATGATCGCGCGCGCCGCGACGCTGCATCGGCGGCCCGCGATCTGGCTACGTAATCTGTTGGCTCCCAACCTGCTTCGGATATCCGCGGTGCAGGATTTCGTCGCGGGCAGCTTCGCGGGCACCACGTTGCGTTATGGCCGGCGCGGTTTGGTCGGCAGCCGTGCCGCCGCGATCCCTCTCCTCGAGGGACGGCTGACGCACCTGCAGCGCGGCGGCGGCTTCGTCCTCATCCGCGAATACGGCGCCGCCCCGGTCGAGACACCTGGGACGCTGCAGGCCGAGCGGGCCGACCACGGACCGGCCGTGCTGGTGCGCCCCGACGGGTACATCGCGTGGGCCGGTGCGTCGGCGCAGGCGGCCGACGCGGTCACGAAAATGCAGCGCCCGCGGCAGTTACCGTGCACACGAGGTGATTTCTTCCTAATCCGTGTTCTCGGGTTGATGGGCAACGAACGACCCTAGACGACGGCGCGTCTGGTGGTCTTCCGCGCCGGGCTCGCCGTCGCTGTGCCGGCCCCGCGTGTAATCGCCTTGCCACGGCACCTTCTCGTTCTCCGCGGCTTCCTGCTCGCGGCCCAGCGCGCCGCGTGAACCGAGGAAGTGCTCGTGCTTGCGGTGCAGCTCTTCGTCGGATTCGATGGGCCTGAGCTCGGGGGCGAACTCCTCGAGCTCGGCCCGGCGTTGCGGCACGATCATGCAGATCGGCTCGTCGACCTCGAATCGCACCGGCATGAACTCGCGGGTGAATTTCCAGTTCATGCTGAAACTCGAGCTGGACCAATCGGTTTCGACGATGCCTTCCAGCGCAGAGATGGCATCCTTCGGATGGTTGGCCGGCCCGCGGACCAACAAGTTGTAGCCCGGCGGGGTGCGGAACAGCATCGGCAGGTGCCAGGTCAGGATGCCGTAGCCGAAGTGGCTCGAGGGCAGGAACTGACCGGTTTCGCGGGTATCGGGCGCGATCATCAGGTTCGCGCGGTCATTGCCGCCCATCCACGTAGCGGTGAACGCGCTGCGGTTGCGCACCTCCCAGCCGCTCTGGTTGGCGATCAACATGGGCAGACATCGATGCGGCCACCCTTGCCGTATCTCCGACATCCACGTCCGGCCGATCGGCGCGGGGCTGATCGGCGGCGCGATGTCGTGGGTGACGTACCCGATCAGGGGGCGGTGCCGCCTGTCGGAGTTATCACTCATCGGCTCCTCGATTCGCTGGCTGCCCGGGATAGCAAGCATTGTCATCGAGACGGCCGGTCGAAAGTTGACTATCTGGATGCCCGCTGCCCCGCCGTTAGAATTACGTCCACCATAGAGGCATAGCACCTGTCATGCGCGCCGACGACTGTCAGAATCGTCACGGCTCGATGTTGCCCGGCACACCCGTCAACGCCACCTTCATGCGGTGCCTCGCGAAGGTCTGGGCGCGGCGAGTTCCCGCAGGGAAGACAGGAACAACTCATCCATCCGTGGGCTCAATTCGGCCAGCGTGGCGGCGCTGGCGTAACCGGCGGCACCAAAGACGCGTTCGAGCGCATCGGTAGCAGTGCTGGCGCCGATGGAAAGGCAAAGGCAGGCAACGCCTTCCGCGCGGAGTTCTTCGAGAGCCTTGTAGGAGTCGGCTTCGGCGTAACGGCCTTCGTAGCCGTCGTCGTAGGGAAACCCATCCGATAGGACGACCAGCAGTCGATTAGGCGTGCCCGCCTCGGTTTTGAGTATCGCGCCCGCACCTCGGATGCCGGCACCGAGGCGGGTGTAGCCCGACGGTTCGAGCTGGTTGAGCCGCGCGCGCCCGACTGCGCCGAAACTTTGGTCGAACGTCTTGATGACCGGCAGATGGACGGCGTGGCGGCCCTGCGATCGAAAGGCGTAGACCGCGACCCGGTCGCCAAGCTCTTCGAGTGTGACGGCCAGCGTGGCGGCCGCCCGCCGCTGGTGGTCGTGCACCGCGAGGCCGTCCGCGTCGGCATCGACGGCGGACCCGGAGGCGTCGATCAGAATGAGCACGCCGAGATTGCGCGCAAGTTTGCGGCGCTCCAGGTAGACGTGTTCGGGTGGGGAAACACCGGATTGCAGATCGACGAACAGGTCGATGAGTGCCTCGACGTCGAGGTCGTCCCCGTCGGCACGGCCGCGCAGGACCTTGGGGCCGAGCCCGACGCGAGCCAGGCGGCGCCGCAGCACGTCGTCATGCGCCACACCGGCATCGGAGACGTCGGCGGCGACGGTCAGCGGAAAGTCGATGACCCGGCACCAGTCGGGCTTGTACCGGTCGTTGAAGACGTCCCACTCCGGATACAGGGCGCCACCCACGCCCATCGCAGCGCCGGGCTTGCCGTCAGCGGTGAACTGGACCCGGGTGGGCAGGGGACGGGCACTCGGACCGATCTCTTGTACCCGCCGGGTCGAGCGAACCGTCATCTCGGCGCCCGCGGCGCCCTCTCCGGGGGAACGCGAACCCCCGAACATCTTGCGGAAGTAGTCCGACATCGACTGGTTGTTGAAGAGCGGACTTTCAAACAGTTTGAGGATCTTGCTCTCCCCGGACTTCCCGCCGTCATCGTCTTCGTCGTCATCCTCCGATTCGGGGATATCGATGGGGTCGAACTGCAATTGGAGGTCTGTGTTGGTGGCCTGCCCGCCCGCTCCGGCAGGCGCCGCCATCAACCGGGAGGGTCTGATGACACCGAACCACCCCGGCGGGTCGGCAACCTTGGTTCGGCTCTTGGCCACCTCGAGTGACTCATCGGCGGTCGCGGTGCTGGGTCGCCCGTCAGGTAGCAGCACGGCATCGAGTGGAATGTGTCGGGCGAGTTCGGCGAGAACCCGCCGACCTTCGAGTGCCAGGTAGCGGCGCGCCAAGGTGGAACGTGCGCGCAACCCCTTCACCAATCGCGGATCAAGGCTGCCCGCACCGAGAAGCGCGGCCTGGACCACCATCTCGCGGCGCTGCTCCTCCACGGAGCCGCCGGGCGAGACAAAGATGAACTGGCCGTTGGTGTGCGCGGGCCGGCCGGCCGGCGCCTCGGTGACGTCGACGGGGCTGCCGGCGATGTAGGTCGCAAGGAACCGGAACCGCTCAGGGTTATTGGGATTGGAGGCGTCAGTCACTTCTGGGGCAGGACGGTATTGACGAGTTCGTCGAGGGCCCGGATGACATCGTCGTCGTCGGAGAGCACCTGGACGACGGCGGCGTGGACTGCACTGCGCAGGTTCAGCCCTTCAGCGGCGAGGCCGCCGGCGAGAATCAACATGCGAGTGGAGGACACTTCGCGCAACGGTGAGCCGTCGAGGTTGCGGATGGCGTACGCGAGCCTGACCAACGAACGTGCGGTCTCGGTGTCGATCCCGGCTTCGTAGGCAACCACCTCGGTCTCGACTTCGGGCGACGGGTACCCGAGCTCGATGGCGACGAAGCGCTGACGGGTCGACTCCTTGAGGTTCTTCAGGACGCTCTGGTAGCCGGGGTTGTAGGAGATCACCAACTGGAATCCGGGCGCCGCTCGCAAGGTGGTGCCGAGCCGATCGACCGGAAGCTCCCGACGGTGATCGGCGAGCGGATGGATGACCACGGTGGTGTCCTGCCGCGCCTCCACCACCTCGTCCAGGTAGAAGATGGCGCCCTCACGCACCGCGCGGGTCAACGGCCCGTCCACCCAGACCGTTTCACCGCCCTTGAGCAGGAAACGACCCACCAGATCGGCCGATGTCATGTCCTCGTGGCCCGCTACGGTGATCAGGTCGCGGCCGAGCTGGTGGGCCATCGCCTCCACAAATCGTGTTTTCCCGCATCCCGTGGGGCCTTTCAACAGGACCGGCAGGCCTCGACGGGCCGACGCGCGGAAGACCTCCACCTCGTCACCAACGGCCCTGTAGAAGGGCGCTTCCGACACGAAGCGAACGGCCGCGGGCTGGCTGTTCAACAATTACCTCCCCCGATCAAGCGGAACGTTTTTCGGCAGCTTTACGCCCCCGGGTAGGACAAGCTGACCCTCGTGGTTGATGTAGCCGGAATTCGAAAGGGGCACCGGCAGCGAAGGATCGGGGCACGGCCGATCGGTGTCTGCACCGCAGATGCCCATCAGGAAGTACGAGCGCTTCACGATGTCCTCGGGCCAGGGATCTTGGTGCATGGCGAACCACTGCGCGGGAAGGTTGTAAAAGACGAAGAAGAAGGCGCTGCACGCGGCGAAGATCGCCAGGAACCGGGTGACCTGCTGCCTGACGAAACCGCCTTGAACGCGGTCGAGTCCGCGCTCGACGAAGGTCCGGCCACGGTCGTCGGTGAAGTAGCGCATGCAGCAGAGGCCGGCCTGTACGCCGCCCCACATGAGCCCTTCATAGAGCGGCCACTGGTAGTACGTGCCGGCGTTGACCGACAGAGCCCGAATCGCGCCAGGGTAGGTGAAAAGCCCCATCGGCATGAGGAACAGGCCCTCGATGACGAAATCGAAGACGAACGTCCAGGCGATCACCACGCCGATCAAGCCGAAGGTGTTGATGTTGGGCCACCGCTGCTTGGCTTTGCGCATCACCCAGCAACCGAGCATCGTGCATAGCAGGACGAAGAAGTAGCCGGGAGCGTTCATCAGGAACGGCTCGGCCATCATGGCGCCCGGTTTCCCGAACGACACCCAACCCGGTATGTCCTGGACCCACGAGCCCCGGTTCCACATCCAGGTGTTGTAGGTGCTCCAGGTGTTGAAGTAGTTCAACAGCGGATCCTGAAAGAACAGCAGGCCGCAGGAGATCAGGAGCATGCCGTCCAGGGTGATTCGCCGCTCCCGACGCCATGGCCGAATGATGAACCACCAGAAGGCAACCGGCAGCCCGACAACGATCACGGCGGTCCAGGTGAAGAGGATCGCCTTCATGAACGTCGGTGGCTCGCTCGGTCCCGGAGGAACCCGCTCGAAATTGGGCCCGGCGATCCAGCGGATCCACACGTACAGCTGGAAAGCGAGAATGGCGCCCCCGGCGATGGCCCAGATCCGCACGGGCTTGGCCTTGGGAGGAGCCTTGGTCCCGAGTGAACCCGCATCGCCGAGCGACTCGGTAACGAACGGCGCGCTCTTGCTGCTCGACAGTTCTGTCATGACACTGCCCTCCTGAATCGTCGTGATACAGCGACTGCGCCCGCCACGCGAGCCGAACATGGCGCGCCCGTGCCAGGCATGCCAACCTGCATGTGAGATGTCCATCGCGAAGCTCTGACAGCCCTGGCCTCCGGTCAACATACCAACCGGTATCTCAATAACCAAGGGTATTCTCAGATTCTATGGCAGAATCACCACATGGTTGAGCGCTGGACGCGAGAGCGGCGCCTTGAGCACACTCGTTCGCTGCTGCTGGATGCCGCGGAAGAGGTGTTTGCCGAAAAAGGCTTCATGGCAGCGTCTCTCGACGACATCGCACACGCCGCGGGCTACACGAAAGGCGCCATCTACAAGCACTTCGCCACGAAGGAAGACCTGTTTCTGGCGGTGAGCGATCGGTACTGGCGTCGGTATTTCGACAACTTCTCCGAGGTGATGTCGACCGCCACCCAGATCGGGGCGCGCGAACTCGACCAGATCGCCGAGCGTTGGCGAAAACTAAGCCACGACCGCGGCGCCGAGCACGCCGCGTTGGGACATGAATTCACCCTGTATCTACTTCGCAACCCCGACGCGCGGCAACGGGTGGCCGCGAAGCGATCAGAAGTCGTCGAGGCACTGGCCAAGTTCGTCGTCGAGGGTATAAACCGCCTGGGCGGAGCGCTGCTGATCCCTCCGTTGACATTCGCCCACATACTCGTCGCGACCACTGACTCGGTCATGCTGGGCAGCCAGCTCGACGACATCGATCTTTACCGGCCCACCCTCGAAATGTATGTGGCCGTAATCAAATTGCCTTGAGCACAACATTTTTCGCCGCAAGACCACCTTTCCGCAGCAAATCATGTTGTGCGACAAGTCTATACGTGCACTCGGCGAACCGAGTCTTATCGCGTCCCGGCCAGCTCCGCGATGGTGTTGACCCGCTGGACAGCCGCCGCGATCTCGTCGGCGAACTCGCGACGCCGGCGCGCGATAGCCGGGTCGTCGACGCCGTCCACCAGCTCGCGATGCCGCGCCAATCGCAGCGCCGTCTTGAACAACTCCATCGACCTCGACTCGGCGCTGGCGATCCTGCGTTGCAGCTCCCACTGCTTGCCCACCTCGAGGCACTCGGCGAGAAACGCGTTCTCGTCAAACGATTCGTCCTCGTAGGCGGCGAGCCGGTCGGCGACGATGTGGTAAGCGTCGAGGAACGGGCGCAGCACGAGGTGCGCCAGCAGGACGTCGGCCTTTTCCAGTAGGCCGCGCACGTCGGGCGCCCTGGCCGCCTTGCTGGTGTCATCCACCCGCCCGATCAGGCGCACCTCGTCGGCAAGTTCCTTCTCGAACTGCGCGCGCGCCGAGAACAGGAACTCGAATTTCAGCAACTCGCGCAGGCTCAGCGCCTCATCGCGCACAGCCGTCGGTTGCACCAGCCCGTCCACCGAACCCTCGGCGGCCTCTATGGCGGCCAGCAATGCCGTCTCGGCGATCGCGCGGTCGACGACGATGTGAATGGCGGCGTTGCGGTAGAACGCGGCGACCAGGTGCTGCTCCGCCCCGATGCCCCAGACCGGTTCGGTGCCGGCGTCGTACACGCTGACGACGCCGGAGGCGACCAACTGGTGCAGGGTCCACCGGATGGTCGAGCGATTCGTCAGGTCGGCGGCGCCGGCGACCTTCCAGTTGCGCGCCGCGATGTAGCTCGCCAGCGGCCGCACGGTGGCCAGCACCTCGCTGATGGACAATGAGCGGTCGGCGCCCAGCAGGGCGAGGCTCACCACCGCGGTCGGGGTGACGGGCGTGGCGCGGTTGATCCGGTGCTCGACGTCCAGAGCGATGCGTTCGATCTCGGTGCCCGTGCCGGACTCCTCGGCGCGCAGCTCCTCGAGGCGCTTGCGCAACGGCAGCGGTTCACCGAAATCGAGGTAGGCGCGGCCGAGCCGCTCACCTTGCTGTCGCGCCAACCGGACTAGGAAGCGAAAGTCTTCGGGCCGCTTCGCCGCACCGTAGGCCTCGGTGGTCATGGCTTCCACCTCGTGCAGCTGGTCGTACACGATCGAGGTCGGCACCAAATACACCTCGGGGCCGTCGATTTCGTCGACGGCGTCGCTGATGTACCGCAGAATCCCGAACACCGGCGGCCGCAGCTTGCCCGTCCTGGTCCGGCCGCCTTCGATCGACCAGGTCAGATTGGCGTGGGATTGCACCAGCTGCGCGGCGTACGCGCGCAACACGAATCGATAGACGGGAATGTCTTTCGTCTGGCGACGGATGAAGATCGTTCCGGTGCGCTTTGCCCAGGAACCCATCGGGAAGAAGTTCAGGTTGGCCCCGCCGAAGGTCAGCGCGGGCGAGAGCCGGTTGGCCTGGATTACCTCGGGCAGCAGCAGCCCGTCCAGATAAGAGCGATGCGAAAAGGCAAACGCTAGTGTGGCTTTGCGGTCCAGCTTGCGTAGCTGGGCGATCTGATCCTCGTCGGTCAGCACGTCGTAGGCCCGCATCAGCCAGCAACTGAAGCTGCGCCAGGCTCTTACCGCCCGCTCGTCGAGCGAGGGCGCCATTTCGCGCAGGTAGCAGGCGGCCTCGGCGCGCACGCTGTCCGGCTCGCGCCCCAGCTCGTGGGCCAGCGCGCTCAGCCGGTCGTCATACCATGGGGCGCCCAGTAATTCGACGACCTCGGCCGGATCCGTCGGCAGCGGTGATGTCGATTCCTCAACGATGCCTGTGCGCTGCAACAACTTTCGCACTCCCAACCGGCCGATTTCCCGGGCGGTCGCCGCCGGTCCCCAGCTCATGCCGGCTGCACCGTGGCGGCTTCGGCGGGCTCGTGCACCTCCGGATGCGGTTCGGGTGTGTAGAGCTGCTCGATCTCGTCGGCGTATTTCGTCATGATCGGCTTGCGTTTGAGCTTCATCGTCAGTGTGATCTCGTCACCGCCGGGCTCCCACAAGGTGGGCAGGATGCGGAACCGCTTGATCTGTTCCACCCGGGAGAGTTTGTCGTTTCCCGCGGCCACCCCCGCGGCGATCTGCGCGACCACCTCTGGGTCGGCCGCCAGGGCGGCGGGCGAGGCGTCGGTCAATCCGCGCTGGGCCGCATACGGGCCGACCGAGTCGGCGTCGAAGACCATCAGCGCGGTGTTGTACGGTCGCCCCTCGCCGATCGTGATCACCACCCCGACCATGGGACACGCGGCCAGGATGGCGTTCTCAATGTTGGCCGGGGACATGTTCTTTCCGGCCGCATTGATGATCAGCTCCTTCTTGCGGTCGACGATCCGCAGGTAACCCTCGGCGTCGACCTCGATGATGTCGCCGGTGTGCAGCCAGCCGTCGGCGTCAATCGCCTCGGCGGTCTTGGCCGGTTCCTTGCGGTAGCCCTTCATCACCAGCGGACCGCGGACCAGATATTCGCCGTCCTCGGCGACTTTGCCCTGCAGGCCGGGAAGCAGCTTGCCGACGGTGCCCAGTCGCGAGTCGTGCGGATGTGACACGCTGGCAGCGCAACTCAGCTCCGACATGCCCCAAACCTCGCTGATCGGAATCCCGATCCCCGCGAAGAACGCCAGCGTCTCCTTGGGGATCGGCGCGGCACCCGAGACCGCCCAGCGCAGTTCACCGAACCCGAGCCGCTCGCGCAGCTTCGACAGCACCAGCTCGTCGGCCTTGGCCCACTCGGCGGCCAGCTCGTCCGAAATCTCGGCACCCGCCACCAGAGCGTCGGCGCGCTTGGCGGCCACCGACAAGCCCCACTGCAAGGCTTGGCGCCTCGCTTCGTCGGTTTCGTTGGCGACGACGAATTCGATTGCGGCTTTCAGCTTCTCCCACACTCGCGGCACCGCCGCCCAAACTGTGGGCCGCACGTCGGGCAGCGCCGCCGCAACGGCGCGCGCGTCGGCCACGGGGGTCACCTGGGTGCCGAACACCTCGAGGGAATACAGGGCCATCATCCGGTCGGCAATGTGCGCCGACGGCAAGTACGACGTGGTCCGATCGCCGAACCGGCTGCCCAGCACGGCGTCGAGTCCGTACGCCTCGAACAGCAGACTGGCGTGGGTCATCTCCACTCCCTTGGGATTTCCGGTGGTCCCGGAGGTGTAGATGAGGGTGATGACGTCCTCGGGTCGCACCGCTCGCCACGTGGCCTCGAAGTCGAAATCCTTTTGCGCGGCGGCATACAGGTCGTCCACGGAGAAGGTGCCGGGCGGCGAACCGTCGATGCAGACGATGTGCTCGATGGGTGCACCGCTGGCGCGAATGCGGTCCACGTACTGCTCCTCGCAGATCGCGACCGTAGTGCCAGCGTTGTCGAACAGGTAGGTCAGCTGCTCGGCAGGCAACGTGTTGTACACCGAAAACGATGTGGCCCCAAGGTGTTGGGCGCCGATCTCGAAGGGGTAAAACTCGATCCGGTTGGCCATCATCAGCGACACCGTGTCGCCCCGCCGGACCCCCAGGCCCGCCAGGCCGGCGGCGACCTTGCGCACCTGCGCCGCAAGCTCTCGCCACGTCAACGCCTGCGCGCCGCCGGGCGTCCGCAGCGCCACGGCCTCCGGGTCGATCGACGCGGTGCGCTGGAACGCCTCGCAAAAGGTGGCCGGATCCTGCGCTGTCGTCATTTCCGTCCTCCTCGGCGCCGCATCAGCACTGCCTTCGTGAGCCTACGTCCGAGCACAGGGGCAGGGAACATATCGCGCCAGTTCGCCGGTTCACGACTCGGGACGCCAGAGGTGCACCGTGCTCGCCACGCCGCCGGGCAGCTCCACCAGCTCGATCGGCGTGCCATCGGGGTCGTAGATGAAGAACATCCGCACTCCGCCGATGTCGACGGGCGGGTCGGCCCGTACGCCGGGATGGTCGCGCGCCACCGTCTCGTGGGCGGCGTCGAGATCGTCGACGCGAAACGACATGATGGTGTAGCCGAGGTGCGGGCCGCTCGGGCACTAGGGCACCGCGCCCAACGACAACAGCTCCACCATCGCCGTCCCGATCAGCCCGCCGATCATGCGGCCCCGCCGGGCGGCACCGCCGGTGACCGACTCCAGTCCTGCGCCCTCGAGTTCGACGTCGAACACCACGTCCATGCCCAGCACCGCGGTGTAGAACGCCAGCGACGCCTCGATGTCGGCGACGCCGATGCAGACGTGGGAGAAGTTCCGCACGGCGACGGGGTGCTGCTGGGTCATGAGGGCTCCTTGCCGGCGTGGGGTGGGTGAATGCCACAGGTGCAGGCATCAATTGAGGGACACGTGCAGCGCATCCCCCACTCGATGACGGCCCGGGCGCGGGCCAGCGACTCCATGTGCGCGTCGATCTCGGCCAGTTTCGCCTCGGCCAGCGCGCGGCTGACCGGCCGTCCGGGCGCGTCGTCGGCGAACAACAGCTGGATCTCTTCCAGCGAGAACCCGGCGGCCTTGCACAGCGCGATCACCTCGAGGCGGCCCAGAATCGAGTCGTCATAGCGGCGCTGACCGCCCAGCCGCACCGGCTCCGGCACCAGGCCGATCTGCTCGTAGTAGCGCAGCGCCGTCGCGGCCACCCCGGCCTGGCGCGCCACCTCCCCGATCGTCAGGCCTGACGCCATCGCACGCTCCCGAGAACTCGATGCTTGACTTCGAGCCAACTCTAAGTCCTTCACTGTGGTTATGACCATCCCCCAATACGCGGAACTCCGCGGTTCTCGCTACGCCCGGCTGCGATCGTTTCGCCATGACGGCACGCCCGTCGACACCCCGATCTGGTTCGCGTTCGACGGCAACGGCTTGCTGTTCCGGACCAAGGTGGGCCCGAAGACCAGGCGGCTGGCCGTGCGCCGTGACGTCGAACTCGCGCCATGCGACTACCGGGGCCAGCTGCGTCACGGCACGACGACGGTGGCCGGCCGCGCCACGGTGCTGTCCGGCGCCGAGGCCGCCCGCGCCAACCGCGTGCTGCACCGGCGCTACGGCTGGCAATGGAACATTGTCCCCCTGATCAAGGTTCCCGGCGTGACCAACGTGCACCGAGATCTGTGCGCGGGCGAGAAGTTACGGCGCGCCCGCGACCGTGGGGTGTGGCCGGGAAGCGTCATCGTGCGGGTGGAGCTGCCATGAGGCGCGCAACGGTGTCCGACCCCGTCCGCTCCCCCAGCATCCGCCAATGCTGCGGCGCCGTAGCGGGATTGGCGCTCGGCATGGTGCGCCCGAGGCGGCCCGACGAGCGGTTCATCCGCAGCGTCGTCGACGCGGGCCTGCCGACCCCTGGCCGCACAGTGGCGGTGACCGCGCTGCCCCAAGTGCCACGCCCGGTGCCGACCGCTGCCATCGTCGAGGGCACCTTCTCCCCGGCCCGCGTCGAGAACTCGCTGACGTCGTTCCTCGTCACCCACCCGGAGGCGACGTTCATCGTCGACCCCGCGGTGTGTGTCGACGTCGAGCAACGCGCGATCGCGCAACTGCCCGCCGTGTTGCGGGTCGCGGTCCGCCCGCCGGTCAGCACCATCCCCACCCGCACAGCACTGAACCGGTTGCCCGACGCGCCACGCCTGGACTTCGCGTTGCCCACACACGCGCACTGGGACCACGTGTCGGGTCTGCTGGACCTGCCTGACCTTCCCGTGCATCTGCACCGCCGCGAACACGACTGGATCGGCTCCGGTTCTGTCGTTCCCGTCGGCGGCGTGCGCGACTCGCTACGCGGCCGCGCTGTTGTCGACTACAACCTGGACGGGCCGGCGGTGCTGACCTTCACCGCAAGCCACGATCTCTTCGGCGACAACTCGGTAATCCTGGTGGATCTGGCCGGCCACACCCCGGGCAGCGTCGGGGTGCTCGCCCACACCGCACGCGGATGGATCCTGATCGCCGGCGACGCCGCCTGGCACCATTTGCAGATCGACAAGATTCGGCAGAAGTCAAGCTACCCGGGCAATTTGGTGGATGAGGATCGCGAGGAGACCTTCAAGACCCTGCAGCGCCTGCACCTGGCACGGCACGCGGTCACGATCATCCCGACCCACGACCACCAGGCGGCGTTGCAGTTACCCGCCGCCTAGCCGCCCGCGCCCGAACGTGAAACTAGCTTCGCGTTCGGGCGCGAGTGTGAAACCAGCTTCACGCTCGCCGAGATGGGCGACCGCCTAGCCGGTTCTAGCCGCCCAGGCAGCCGGGGCCGAGCAGCGCCTTGAGATCTCCCATCAGCGCCGGTGATGGCGTAACCCGAAGGGAGGCATCCAGTTCCAGCGTGGTGATCCGGTCCCCGCTGATCAACCGCAGATGCACCTGCGACGTGCCGGGATGGCGGGCCAGCACCTGCTTGAGCGCGGTGACCTTGTCGATGGTGCACTGCCGCGTCGGCAGGCTGACCGCCAGCGGTCGGTTCGGCTGCGCATTGGAAAAGTCCGGCACCACCAGCTCATTGGCGATCAGCGCGACGCGGTCGTCGCGCAACGACACCTTCGCCCTGATCAGCACCACGACGTCGTCGGCGATGTCAGCCCCATACACGGAGTACGCCTGCGGGAAGAACATCACCTCGATGCCACCGGTGAGGTCCTCCAATTGGGCTGATGCCCAGGGCATTCCGTTCTTGTTGACCCGCCGGTTGACCGACGCGAGGATGCCGCCCACCCGCACCTGCGCGTCGTTGGGGACATCGCCGTCGAGGATGGCCGGGATCTGGGTGTCGACCTGCCCGGTCAGCAGGTGCGCCACTTGGTTGAGCGGATGCCCGGACACGTACAGGCCCAGCATTTCTCGCTCCAGGGCGAGCTTGTGCTTGTCCTCCCACTCGTCGTCGGGCACCTTGATGTTGAACACCGATTCGGTGCAGCCATCATCGCCGCCGAATAGGTCGAACTGCCCCATCGCCTCGGCCTTCTTGGTGCCCAGCACCGAGTCGACGGCGTCGGTGTGCACCAGGAACAGGCCCTTGCGGGCATGGCCCAGCGAGTCGAAGGCGCCCGCCTTGATCAATGACTCGGTGACCTTCTTGTTGCAGGCCGCGACGTCGATCTTGTTCAGGTAGTCCGAGAAGTCGGTGAATTTGCCTTTGCCGTTGCGGGTGCCGATAAGCGAGCCGACCACGTTGGCGCCGACGTTGCGCACCGCGCCCAGCCCGAACCGGATGTCGCGCCCCACCGAGGCGAAGTTAACCAGCGACTCGTTGACGTCGGGCGGCAGCACCGTGATGCCGAGCTTGCGGCAGTCGGCCAGGTAGACCGCGGCCTTGTCCTTGTCGTCGCCCACCGACGTCAGCAGGCCGGCCATGTACTCGGCCGGATAGTTGGCCTTGAGGTAGGCGGTCCAATAGGAGACCAGACCGTAACCCGCCGCGTGTGACTTGTTGAACGCATAACCGGCGAACGGAAGAATGGTGTCCCACAACGCTTTCACCGCTTTTTCCGAAAAGCCGTTGGCGGTCATGCCCTCGTAGAAGCCCTTGTACTCGGCCTCGAGCACCTCGAGCTTCTTCTTACCCATCGCCTTACGCAGCGCGTCGGCCTTACCCATCGTGTAGGAGGCGACCTTCTGGGCGATGAACATGATCTGCTCTTGGTAGACGATCAGGCCGTGCGTCTCGGCCAGGATCTCGCGCAGCGGCTCCTCGAGCTCCGGATGAATCGGCTTGACCGCCTGACGAGCGTTCTTGCGGTCGGCGTAGTCGTTGTGGGCGTTCATGCCCATCGGCCCGGGCCGGTACAGCGCCAGCACCGCGACGATGTCGTTGAACTCGGTGGGCTGCATGCGGCGCAACAGATCTCGCATCGGCCCGCCGTCGAGCTGGAACACGCCCAGGGTATCGCCGCGGCCGAGCAGTTCGTAGGTGGGCTTGTCGTCCAGCGGCACCGATTCCAGGTCGAGGTCGATTCCCCTGTTGCTCTTGATGTTTTCCAGCGCGTCGCCGATGATCGTCAGGTTTCGCAGGCCCAGGAAGTCCATCTTCAGCAGGCCGATGGCCTCACACGAGGGGTAATCCCAGCCGGTGATGACGGCCCCGTCCTGGGGCCGCTTCCACAGCGGGATGGCCTCGGTCAGCGGCTCGCTGCTCATGATCACCGCGCAGGCGTGCACACCGGCGTTGCGGATCAGGCCTTCCAGCCCGCGCGCGGTCTGGTAGATGGTGCGCACGTCCGGGTCGGTTTCGATCAGACCGCGGACCTCGGTGGCCTCCTTGAACCGCTCATGGCCCGGGTCGGTGATGCCCGACAGCGGAATGTCTTTGGCCATGATCGGCGGGGGCAGCGCCTTGGTGATCCGGTCGGCGATCGCGAACCCGGGCTGGCCGTAGTGGATGCGCGCCGAATCCTTGAGCGCCGCTTTGGTTTTGATGGTGCCGAAGGTGATCACCTGGGCGACGCGGTCGGAGCCCCACTTCTCGGCGGCGTAGCGCACCATCTCGCCGCGACGACGGTCGTCGAAGTCGATATCGATGTCGGGCGCCGACGGACGCTCCGGGTTGAGGAAGCGCTCGAACAGCAGACCGTGCGGAATCGGGTCGATGTTGGTGATGCCCAGCGCGTAGGCCACCAGCGAGCCCGCGGCCGAACCACGCCCCGGCCCCACCCGGATGTCGACCGATCGCGCGTAATTGATCAGGTCGGCGACGATCAGGAAGTACGACGGAAAGCCCTTGTCGCAGATGACCTTGATCTCGTACTCGGCCCGGTCGATGTAGTCCTGGCCGACACCGGATCCGAAGCGGTGCTGCAGCCCCGCCAACACTTCGTGGTGCAGCCAGCTGGCCTGGTCGTGTCCGTCCGGCACCGGGAAGATCGGCATCCGGTCGCGCGGCGCCCACACCTCGTCGTACGGCTGCACGCGCTCGGCGATCAGCAGGGTCGAGTCGCAGGCGCCGGGAACCTCGTCGTCCCAGATCTGTCGCATGTCGGCGGCCGACTTCAGGTAGTAGCCGTCGCCGTCGAACTTGAACCGGTTGGGGTCCGAGAGCGTCTTGCCGGTCTGCACGCACAGCAGCGCCTCGTGGTTGTGGGCGGCGTCGCGGGTGACGTAGTGGCAATCGTTGGTGGCCAGCGGTGGGATGCCCAGCTTGCGGCCGATCTCCAGCAGTCCTTCGCGGACCCGTTGCTCGATGGACAGCCCGTGGTCCATCAGTTCCAAGAAGTAGTTGTCGGCGCCGAAGATCTCGCGCCACTTGGCGGCCGACTCCAGCGCCTCGCGCTCATGCCCCAGCCGCAGGCGGGTCTGCACCTCGCCCGACGGGCAGCCGGTGGTGGCGATGATGCCCTCGGCGTGTTCGGCGATGATCTCGGCGTCCATCCGCGACCACTTGCCGAGTTGGCCCTCGAACGACGCCAGCGACGACAGCTTGAACAGGTTGCGCAGGCCGGTGGCGTTCTCGGCCACCATCGTCATGTGCGTGTAGGAACCACTGCCCGACACGTCATCGGACTTCTGGCCGGGGTCGCCCCACAGGATCCGCCGGGTGTCGAAGCGCGACGCCGGCGCGATGTAGGCCTCGACGCCGATGATCGGCTTGATCCCGGCCTTAATCGCCGCGTTGTAGAACTCGCTGGCGCCGAACATGTTTCCGTGGTCGGTCATCCCGACCGCGGGCATTTGCAGCCGGTCCACCTCGGCCAGCATCGGTGCGATCTTCGCGGCACCGTCCAACATCGAATATTCGGTGTGGTTATGCAGGTGCACGAACGACGACTCGCGACGAGCGCTCGCGTGAGGAGGAATCGAACCGGTCATAGGGACGCCAGTCTATGACCGCGGACCGACACGAGTTCGGCGTGTCGCCGCGTGTGTCTTAGATGATTCGGTGGCGACCCGCCGCGACCGGCTTCGCCGCGCTTGCGATCGCCACGAAGCCTTTTTACCCGTACAACTCGACGAAGTTCTTCAGCGACTTCTGAACGTCGCCTTTGACGGCGCGGGCGGCCGCCGAGCCCACCGGACCGAACAGCGCCCGCCCGCCCAGTTCGAGGCGCAGACCCAGCGTCGATCCCTCGCCGGTGGGCCGCACGGTGAGCGTGACGGCGTATTTCGCCCCGCCTTTGCCGGATCCCGACATCGCGACCTCGTGCGGCGGATCCCACGTGGTCACCGTCCAGGTCACCCGGTTGCGAAGGCCCTTGGCCCGCGCCACGCCGACGATCTGGGTGCCCTCGGCGATCTCGTCGGGCAGTTCGCTGCGCCATCCTTCGTGCATGATCAGCCAGTCGCCCAAATCCGACAGATCGGAAACGTGGTCCCACATGTCCTGCGGGGTCATCGGGACATCGGCGGTCAGGTCCACAGCAGCCACCGCCTGAGCCTAGCGCCTCGTCACATCCGCCACTGCGGTCTCTCGGGGAGGCACACGGTCAGTTGCCCGCCTTAACGCGACAACGCGAGACGGCGCGCGGACGGGAGACGGACTGCGCGACAGCGGAAGACGGCGCGGGCCCACCAGTCGCTCAGAGACGGGCATTTCGCCACCTGTCCGGCGTCGAGACGGCTGTGATCCGGCGGCCGTGAGCGGCCGGTCGTCACTTCTTGGGGCCGCCGCGGAACCGGTTGCCGATCCGGATACCGGGCAACAGCAGGCTGCGCGGCGCGAACCGGCCGCCGGTGCTGACCACCTTGGGCACCACGCCGGGCACCACCGTGCGCCGGCCGGACAGCATGCCGCCGATCGCCGCCTCGGCCACGTCGCGCGGCGACACCTGCGCCATGGGAATGCTGAACCGCTCGGCGTTGGCGATCTCGGCCCACTCCGTCGGCACGGGTCCCGGGCACAGGCAGGTGACCGACACCCCCGTCCCGTGCAGCTCCTCGTGCACCGCTTCGGAGAACGTCTGCACGAAAGCCTTGGTGGCCGAATACACCGCCATGAAGGGAACCGGCTGAAAGCCCGCGATCGACGCGATGTTCATCACCGCGCCCGCACCGCGCTCGACCATGCCGGGCAACGTCGCGTGGGTGAGTTCCATCAACGCGAGCGCGTTGAGGGTGATCTCTTCGCTCTCGCGCTCCACCGGCAGCTCGTGAAACACCCCGCTGGTCCCGAAACCGGCGCTGTTGCACAGGCCCGCGATCGGCTCACTGCGCAGCCGCTCCGCCAGTTTGGCGCGGGCCTTGCCGTCGCTGAGGTCCAGCGGCAGCACCTCGACGGCGACCGAGTACTCCTGGCCCACCTTGTTGGCCAACTCGTCGAGGCGCTCGCGGCGACGCGCGACCAACAACAGGGGAAAGCCGCGGCGGGCCAGCCCGCGAGCCAGTTCGGCGCCGATGCCGGACGAGGCCCCGGTGATGACAACGGTGGTCTGAATGTCGGGTTTTGGAAGGCTCATGATGTCACCAATGTATCCCGCGGGTCGCCCGCACGAAGTTTTCGCTGCGCCTATTGAATTCTGTTGCATCGGTCGATGATTCATCTCCCTTTGCGGCACTGGAGTCGCTGAACATGACGAACGCACGGTTGCGCACCCGGTCCATCACCGCCGGGTTGACCGCGTCGGCGACGGCGGCGAATTGTCCGAACGGTGAGCTGGCCCGGCGGGGCCGGTGCACGATCGCGTCGGTGATCACGCCGGCCGCCTGCTCGGGCGTCAGCGCCGGGAACTTGTCGTAGAGCGTGGTCGGACTGATCATCGGCGTGCGCACCAACGCCATGTGCACCGTGGTGAACCGCACGTCGTCGTTCACGGTTTCGGCTTGCAGCGCGTCGCACAAACTGTCCAGTGCAGCCTTGCTGGCGATGTAGGCCCCGAACCGCGGCGCGCGGGTCTGCACGCCGACCGACGAGACGTTGAGGACGTGCCCGTATCCCCGCTCGCGCATTCCAGGGATGAACTTGAGGATCAGCTGTACCGCGCCCAGGTAGTTCAACTGCATGGTCCGCTGATAGTCGTGGATTCGGTCGTAGGACAGCTCGAGTGAGCGCCGAATCGAGCGCCCCGCATTGTTGATCAGGATGTCGACGCCGCCGAGATCGTCGAGCACCTGGTCGGCCATGGCGGCGATGGCGTCCATGTCGGTCAGGTCGCACGGGTAGACGTGGGCGGTCCCACCGTTGTCGCGGATCTCTTCGGCGACCTTCTCGAGGTTCTCCCGCGTGCGCGCCACCAGCGCCACCGCGCCGCCCGCTTCCGCGATCTTCTTAGCGGCGGCCTCACCGATGCCCGAGGAGCCGCCGGTGATCAGGGCGGTCTTGTCCGCCACGGACTCCGCGAGGGTGCGACCCTGGACGGCGTCGAGCAGATTCCTCAGATAGAACGGCCGATACCGCCCGGCCGAGTTCGGGGTGTTGACGATGTGAGACACCGCGGCCAGTGGCTTCTCCACCAGGTTCCCGATCGAGTTCTCCACCAAGTTCGTTAAGTCACCGAGATTCATCGGCTTTCGCTCCTGATGATGTGGGCCCCCCGACCGCAACCGGCCTGGCCATAGACCACGACCGCCTCACGGGGCTGTGCGAGTGATGTGACGTGCATCATTAAGCCAACCTAGGACATCAGTGGCCCACCCCGACGCAGATTGCGGTCATGTTTCACGACGCCCACTCTCACGGCTCGCCGGGCACAACCGCCAGCTGTGGGCAATCCGCTTGTTACACAAAGCAATCCGGGCGTGATCGCGCACTTACCGACCAGCAACGCCGAGATGTTCCAATCGTGCTCATGAGAATTCTGGCGCGCTTCGGAAAGTCGGCTCCGGCATCCATCTATGACCGGATCGGTGGGCACGAGGCGATCGGAGTCGTGGTCGAAGACTTCTACGTTCGGGTGCTTGCCGACGATCGGCTGTCCGGCTTCTTCACCGGCACGAAGATGAACCGCCTCAAGGGCAAACAGGTCGAGTTCTTCGCCGCCGCCCTGGGTGGCCCGGAGCCCTACGCCGGTGCCCCGATGAAGCAGGTGCACCAAGGCCGCGGGATCACCATGCACCACTTCAGTTTGGTGGTCGGGCATTTGGCCGACGCGCTGTCAGCCGCCGGGGTGCCGTCAGAGACGGTGACCGAGATACTCGGCGCGATCGCACCGTTGGCCCCCGAGATCGCGACGGCCGACGCCGGCAAGGTCCGGGTCTGACGGGTCCGCCCGGATTGCCGGGCGGGCTGTGGTCGGGGCGCCACCGACGGCCATGGCGGCAATCTCGGCTTGCGCGCATGCGACAGTGCCTAGCATGCCTGACATGCGCCGCACATTTGACGATCTGATCGCCGAGGCGGACGCCGCCCCGGTCGATGGCTGGGAATTTTCGTGGCTGGACGGCCGGGCCACCGAGGAACGCCCGTCATGGGGTTATCAGCGCCTGCTCAGGGGCCGGTTGGCGACGGTGTCGGCCGCGCTGGACATTCACACCGGCGGCGGGGAGGTGTTGTCCGGCGCGGCACCGTTCCCACCCGCCATGGCGGCCGTCGAGACGTGGCCGCCGAACGCCGCGCTGGCCACCCAGCGCCTGCATCCGCTCGGCGTGGTGGTCGTCGCGACTCGGGACGAGCCGCCGCTGCCGTTCGCCGATGCCGCCTTCGACCTGGTGACCACGCGTCATCCGATCTCCGTCTGGTGGACCGAGATCCTTCGGGTGCTCCGGCCGGGCGGCACGTACTTCGCGCAGCACATCGGCCCGGCCACCATGGGCGAGTTGGTCGAGTACTTCATCGGGCCGCAGCCGCAGAAGTGGGCCGAGTTTCATCCGGACGCCGTGCGCGCGCAGGCCGAGGCGGCCGGGCTGCAGATCGTGGATGTGCGGATGGAACGGATGCGGGCCGAGTTCTTCGACGTCGGCGCCGTCGTGTACTTCCTGCGCAAGGTGATCTGGACGGTCCCCGGCTTCACCGTTCAGCGCTACCGCGACCGGCTGACCGAACTGCACGAGCGCATCGAATCCGACGGACCGTTCGTCGCCCACTCCGTGCGGCTGCTCGTCGAGGCCCGCAAGCCCGGGTGAGTCAGCCCTCGTCGCGCAACACGTCCAGCGCGTGCTGCAGGTCGGGTGGGTAGGGGCTGACGATCTCGATCCGCCTGCCGTCGGCCGGATGGGTGAACGACAGCGAGCGGGCATGCAGCCATTGGCGTTCCAGCCCAAGCTTTTTCGCGAGTTTGGGGTCGGCGCCGTAGACGAGGTCACCGCAGCACGGGTGATGCAGCGCGGAGAAATGCACCCGAATTTGGTGCGTGCGGCCGGTTTCCAGGTGCACGTCGAGCAGACTGGCGGCGACGAACGCCTCCACGGCGTCGTAGTGGGTGAGGCTGTGGCGGCCGTCCTTGGTGACCGCGAACTTCCACTCGCCGCCGCGGTGCCGTCCGATCGGCGCGTCGATGGTCCCGCTGGAGGGATCCGGATGTCCTTGCACCAGAGCGTGATAGCGCTTGTCGACGGTGCGCTGCTTGAACGCCCGCTTGAGTAGGGTGTAAGCCCGTTCGGACAGCGCCACCACCATCACCCCGGACGTGCCGACGTCGAGGCGATGCACAATCCCCTGCCGCTCGGGCACCCCCGAGGTGGTGATCCGGTAGCCGGCGGCGGCCAGGCCGCCGAGCACCGTGGGTCCGGTCCAGCCCACCGACGCGTGCGCGGCAACCGCTGCCGGCTTGTCGACCGCGACGATGTCGTCGTCGGAGTACAGGATCGTCATGCCCTCGATGTCGACGGGCGTATTCTGCAGCGGCGCGGGCGCCTCGGGCAGGCGCACCTGCAGCCAGGCGCCGCCGCTCAGCCGGTCGGACTTGCCGGCCTGCACGCCGTCGAGTTCGACGCCGCCGTCCTCGGCCAAGGCGGCCGCCGCGCTCCGCGACAACCCCAGCAGTCGTGCCAGCCCGGCATCCACGCGCATGCCCGCCAGTCCCTCCGGGACGGGCATCGAGCGGTCACTCACCCGCGTGGTCTCCGCCGTCGCCGTTGCGCCGACCCACGGAGTCGAAGTCGAACCCGAAGATCGACAGCACCACGAGCAGGATGGCGCCGCCGACCACCGAGGGATCGGCGACGTTGAACACCGGCCACCAGCCGACCGACAGGAAATCCACCACGTGCCCGCGAAGCGGTCCGGGGGCGCGGAAGAAGCGATCGACGAGGTTGCCCATGGCACCGCCGAGGATCATGCCCAGGCCCACCGCCCACCAGGGCGACACCAGCCGCCGCCCCATCCAGAAGATGCCGACGACCACTCCGGTTGCGATCAGGGTCAGCACCCAGGTGTAGCCGGTCGCCATCGAGAAGGCCGCACCCGAATTGCGCACCAGGGTCCAGGTCACGGTGTCGCCGATGATCGGCACCGGCTGACCGGGCGGCAGCAGTTTGACGGCAATAACCTTGGTGACGACGTCGAGGGCCAGGACTATCGCCGCGATCGACAGCAGCAGCCGCAGCCGCCTTGGCGCAGGAACGGGTGCCGCGTCGGTTTCCGGCTCCGCGTCCCGCCCGACCGGGGCGACCTCACCAGCCCCTTCGGCTGAGGTCACCGGCTCAGTCGACTTCGTTGGTTCTTCAGGCACTTCCCCATCATCCCCTACCGCCCACGCAGGCTAGCCATGTTCGCGCAGCGGCGATGCGCAATGATGCCAGCATGGCCCGCCTCACCGTGATCGCCACCGGAGGCACGATATCGACCGGCACCGGCGCTGACGGGGTGCACCGACCCTCGTACAGCGGGGCGGATCTGACGGCGCCCTTCCTTGAACAGCACGACGTGGACGTCATTGACCTGCTGGCGGTCGACAGCTCGGAGCTGACGCTGGCCGATTGGGACCGGATGCGCGACGCGGCGACGGCCGCAGTCGACGGTGGCGCCGACGGTGTGGTGGTGCTTCATGGCACCGACACCATGGAGGAAAGCGCGCTGTGGCTCGATCTCACCTATGCGGGTCACGCCCCGGTCGTGTTGACCGGCGCCATGCGCAGCTCGGACGCCCCCGACGCCGACGGGCCGGCCAATGTGCGCGACGCCCTGGCGGTGGCGGCCAGCCCGGCCGCCCGTGATCTGGGCGTGGTGATGTGTTTCGCCGGCCGGGTGCTGCAACCGCTGGGCATGAGCAAGGTGGCCACCGAGGACCTGAGCGGCTTCACCGGTCAGCTGCTCGGCACCGTGACCGGTGGTGTGGCGCTGAACGGCCCGAAGACACGCCCGTACGTCGGCGATCTGCGGGCCGCCGCCGCGCCGCGCGTCGACATCGTCGCGGCGTACCTGGGCAGTGACGCGGTGGCCCTCGATGCGTGCGTGGCCGCCGGGGCGCGGGCCGTGGTGCTCGAGGCGTTGGGTTCGGGAAACGCCGGGCCCGCGGTGGTCGACGCGGTGCGCCGGCACTGCGGCGACGGGGTCGTCGTCGCGGTTTCCACCCGCGTCCCCGGCGGGCGGGTAGGCGCCAGTTATGGCCCCGGGCACGACATGGCGGCCGCCGGGGCGGTGATGGTGCCGCGGCTGCGACCGTCTCAGGCGCGCGTCCTGCTGATCGCCGCGCTGGCCGCGGAGCTACCGGTCGCCGACGTCGTCGCCCGGTGGGGCTGACAGCGCATCGGCCTGCAGCCCGCCGGCGTAATCGGGCCAATCCAGTGAATCCACCGGGTTGGCGCGCACCAGGTCGCCGCCGTCGGCGGGAAACGTCCGGGCCGGGCCGGGGCCGGAGCTGCGCGTTTCGAATCGCGCGGTGACCACGCCGTGGCCCGCGCCCTGCACCCAGCCGTGCCCGAGCTCGCAGTGGGCCACGTCGTCACCGATCCGCCAACCGGCGGCCTCTCCCGCCGGGGCGCTGGGCCCATACATGGCCTCGGTCGCGGTTTCAACCGACGGCGAACCCGGTTGCGGCTCCGGCAGTTCCAGGTCCGGAAACAGGGATTCCTGGCGCACGTCGCTCAGCCCCGAAAAGCCCACGCCGAGAAGGCGAATGGGCCCGATTTCGCGCGGATCGAGCAGCAGCCGCCTGGCCATGCCCATCAGCGCGGTGACCTCGGTGGTGGCATAGGGCAGCGTCGCGGACCGGGTCAGCGTGCTCATGTCCGATTTCTTCAACTTGACGGTGACGGTGCGCGCGCCGCGGCCGTCGCGCAGCAGGCGGTGATGGGCGTGCTCGGCGATCGGCTCGATGGCTTCACGCAACTGCTCCAGGCTGGTCAGGTCGACGGCGAAGGTCGATTCGGAGCTGATCTGCTTGGCCTCGGCGCGCTCGGCGACCGGACGGTCGTCGATACCGCGAGCCAGCCGGTGCAGCGCCGGCCCGATCGTGGCGCCCAGAATGTTGGCCGCCTCGGCCTCGGTCAGCGCGGCCAGCTCGCCGACGGTCTCGATGCCGAGACGATGCAGCCTCTCCTCGGCGACCGGGCCGATCCCCCACAGCCGGCGCACCGGCAGCCCGCCGAGCAGCAGTCGTTCTTCGTCGCGGCGCACCACCCGAATCCCGTCGGGCTTGGCCAGTCCGGAGGCGATCTTGGCAATCTGCTTGCCCGAGCCGGCGCCCACCGAGGCGATCAGGCCGGTGTGGTCGCGGACCCGTCGCCGCAGGTCCTCGCAGAACGCCTCCACGTCCTCGGCGGGCGCCCCGGCGAGTTGGGCGGGTTCGCCGAAACCCTCGTCGAAGGACAACTGCTCGACGACGGGCACCACGGCGCGAATGGTGTCGAAGACGCGCCGGCTGGCCAGCCCGTACACCACGCCGCGCGGCGGCAGCACCACTGCACTCACACCGACCAGCCGGCGGGCCTGATGCATGGGCATGGCAGAGCGAGCCCCGAACACGCGCGCCTCGTAGCTGGCCCCGGCCACCACGCCGCGCCCGCCCACACCGCCGACGAGCACCGGACGCCCGCGCAGCGTCGGGCGGGTGAGTTGCTCGACGGAGGCGAAAAACGCATCCATGTCCAGGTGCAGCACCCACCGCGACTCCACAGGCTCGATGCTAGGGCCCACACGAAGGGCCAGTTGGACTAACGTTTTCGCCATGGCCATGAACCTGGCGCACCGCCGGATCTGCAGCTCGAAGCGCTGGGCCAGGGCGGTCGAGGAGGACCTGCTGCCGTGGGTGCTCGCCGATGTGGACCTGGGCGACAACACGCTCGAGATCGGGCCCGGTTACGGCGCGATCCTGCGGGTGCTGGTCGACAAGACGCCGCGGCTCACCTCGGTGGAGATCGACTCGCCGATGGCCGAGCGCCTACAGCGGCTCTACGGCGACCGGGCGCGCATCATCAACGGCGACGCCACCGCCACCGGGTTGCCGTCCGGCGATTTCAGCTCGGTGGTGTCGTTCACCATGCTGCATCATGTTCCGACCGCCGAGCTGCAGGACCGGTTGTTCGCCGAGGCGTTCCGGGTTCTTCGCCCCGGTGGGGTGTTCGCCGGCAGCGACAGCGTGACCTCGCTGCCGTTCCGGATCCTGCATTTCCGTGACACCTGCACCACGGTGTCACCGGATACCTTGCCGGATCGATTGCGCGCGGCGGGGTTTGATCGCGTCGAGGTCGAAGTTCGCGGAGGCCGGCTGCGCTGGCGCGCGGTCAAATAATGGACACCGGGCCCGGCGACGCGGCCGTCCCGTCCGGGGGCGCGCCGCCGACGACGCGATGGGCGCGGCTGCGTCATCAATGGGACCAGCGGCTGCAACCCGGGGAGCAAACCACGGTGCTGGCCTGGGCGTCGTTCACCCTCACCTTCGCCGGCCTGCGCGGCCTCACCCACTGGATTCGCGCCGGCCATGGGCCTTCCGGTGGCGGTATGTCTGTGGGCGGCAATCACTTCCACCACTACAACATCGGCATCGGCATGCTGGCGACGGTGGCCGGTGTGGGGCTGCGCGGAAGCGACAAGCAACGGCGGCATCCCGCGGCCGCGGTGGCGTACGGCGCCGCGAACGCCATGATCGTCGACGAGCTCGCGCTGTTGTTGGACCTCAAGGACGTCTACTGGGCATCGGAGGGTCGCAAGAGCGTCGACGTCGCGGTCGGCCTGATCGCCACAGGGGCGACGGTGGCAGCTGGCATGCCGTTCTGGCCGCATGCCCACCGGGCGCTGGACTCTCGCGCCTGACCGTTTCCGGGATGGCTATGCCCTGGCGATGCTCACCCGCACGCCGTCACCGATTTCGGCACCGTCGGCCGGATCGCCGAATTCGAAACTCGTGGCCAGAATTTCACCCGCGATGAGGTCGCGGTGGGTGCGCGCCCAGTCGACGCGCTCATCGGGCACCGCCATCACCACCGAAATCCGGTCGGACACATCCAAACCCGTCGATTTGCGCAGCTCCTGCAGCTCGCGGATCCGGTCCTTGGCCCAGCCTTCGGCCTCGAGCTCCGGGGTCACCGTGCCGTCCAGCACCACCAGCCCCGCCCCGTCGGGCAATGCCGCGGTGAATTCCGGGTCGGCCGCGACCAAACGCGAGCTGTATTCCTCGGGTTGCAGCACCGCGGGTCCGGCGGTCAGCGTGCCGTCCGAATTGACGACGCCCTCCCCCGCCTTGACCGCCTTGATGGCCGCCTGCACATCCTTGCCCAGCCGCGGCCCGGCTACCCGCGCGTTGACGGTGAGCTCGAAGCGCCCGTAGGCGTCGATCGCGTGGGTCAGCTCGACGCTCTTGACATTGAGTTCGTCGGCGATGAGGTCGACGAACGGCTCCAGTCGCTGTGGATTATCCACCGCCACCGTCAGTTTCGGCAGCGGCAGCCGCACCCGCAGCTTCTTGGCCTTGCGCAACGACGATGCGGCCGAGCAGACCTCGCGGACCTGATCCATCGCGGCGACCAGGTCGGGGTCGACGGGCACGTCGCCGGCTTGCGGCCAATCGGTCAGGTGCACCGACCGCGCAGAAGTCAGGCCGCGCCAGACGATCTCTGTCACCGAGGGAAGCAGCGGCGCGGCCAGCCGCGCGGTTACCTCCAGCACGGTGTGCAAGGTGTCGATGGCATCGACATCCTCCTCCCAGAACCGCGAACGCGACCGTCGCACATACCAGTTCGTCAGCGCCTCGGTGAACTGGCGCAGCTGTTCGCAGGCCCGCGAGATATCGCAGGTGTCCATCTCCTGGGTCAGGTCGTCGCGCAGCTCGGCGAGCTTGGCCAGGATGTAGCGGTCCAGCACCTGCGTCGAATCGGTGCGCCAGGTACCGACTTTGGGCGCGTAGAGGGCCAGGAAACTGTAGGCGTTCCAGAACGGCAACAGCACCTGGCGCACGCCCTCGCGGATGCCCTGCTCGGTGACGATGAGATTGCCCCCGCGCAAAATCGGCGAGGCCATCAGGAACCAGCGCATGGCGTCGGAGCCGTCGCGCTCGAACACCTCGCTGACATCGGGATAGTTGCGCAGCGACTTGCTCATCTTCTGGCCATCGGAGCCCAGCACGATGCCATGTGCCACACAGGTTTTGAAGGCGGGACTGTCGAACAGCCCGGTGGCCAGCACGTGCAGCGTGTAGAACCAGCCGCGGGTCTGCCCGATGTACTCGACGATGAAGTCGCCGGGGTAATGTGCTTCGGCATCTCCCGCCGCCCCGCCCAGAAACCACTCCTGGTTCTCGAACGGGAAGTGCACCTGGGCGTACGGCATTGACCCCGAGTCGAACCACACGTCGAGCACGTCGGGTATCCGCCGCATCGTGCTGACACCGGTCGGATCGTCGGGGTTGGGCCGGGTCAGCTCGTCGATGAAGGGCCGGTGCAGGTTGGTGGGCCGCACCCCGAAGTCGCGTTCGAGTTCGTCGAGGCTGCCGTAGACGTCGATCCGCGGGTACGCGGGGTCGTCGGACTTCCACACCGGAATCGGGCTGCCCCAGTAGCGGTTCCGCGAGATCGACCAGTCGCGAGCGCCCTGCAGCCACTTGCCGAACTGGCCGTCCTTGACATGCTCGGGGTACCAGGTGATCTGCTGGTTGAGTTCGACCATCCGGTCCCGGATTTCGGTGACCGCGACGAACCACGACGACACCGCCCGATAGATCAGCGGATTGCGGCAGCGCCAGCAATGGGGATAGGGGTGCTCGTAGGTTTCGTGGCGAAGTAGCACCGCGCCGTTGGCGCCGGCGGGACCGCTACCGTTCTTCAGGTCGCGGATGATGTGCGGGTTGGCGTCAAAGACGTGCTGCCCCTGGTAATCCGGAACTCCCGCGTCGAACCGCCCCTTGGAATCGACCGGCGTGACCGGGGAGATGCCGGCCTTGTCGGTGGTCGCCATGTCGTCCTCGCCGTAGGCCGGCGCCAAGTGCACGATGCCGGTGCCGTCCTCGGTGGTGACGAACTCGCCGGGCAGGACCTGAAATGCGTTGTCCGTATCCATGAAATACGGAAACGGGGGCAGGTATCGGGTGCCGAGCAGGTCGGCGCCGAGATGGGTGGCCAGGATCTCGGGTTCTTCGCCCAACTCGCGGGCGTAGGCGGCGAGCCTCGGTTGCGCGAGGACGAAACGCCTGCCGTCGGCCCTGACCTCGACGTAGGTCACGTCGGGGTTGACGGCGACGGCCAGGTTGGACGGCAGGGTCCACGGCGTCGTCGTCCACACCAGCAGGTGGGCCCCGTCCAACGGTCCGCCGACCACCTTGAACCCCACCGTGAGGGCGGGATCCTGGCGGCTCTGGTACACGTCGTCGTCCATCCGCAGTTCGTGGTTGGACAGCGGGGTTTCGTCGCGCCAGCAGTAGGGCAACACCCGGTAGCCCTCGTAGGCCAGGCCCTTGTCCCAGAGCTGTTTGAACGCCCAGATCACCGATTCCATGTAGGGCAGGTCCAGCGTCTTGTAGTCGTTGTCGAAGTCGACCCAGCGCGCCTGGCGGGTGACGTAGGCCCGCCACTCGTCGGTGTAGCGCAGCACCGAGGCGCGGCAGGCGTCGTTGAACGCGGCGATGCCCATGTCGTCGATCTGCGATTTGTCGGTGATGCCCAGCTGGCGCTCGACTTCGAGTTCGGCCGGCAGGCCGTGGGTGTCCCAGCCGAAGCGGCGCTCCACCTTGTAGCCGCGCATCGTGCGGTAGCGCGGGACGATGTCTTTGACGTAGCCGGTGAGCAGGTGCCCGTAGTGGGGCAGCCCGTTGGCGAACGGCGGCCCGTCGTAGAACACGTATTCCGGTGCGCCGTCACGACGCGCGATGCTGGCCCGGAAGGTGTCGTCGCGGGCCCAGTAGTCCAGCACCTCGAGCTCGAGCGCGGGGAAGTCGGGCGCCCCTGGCTTCGGGTAGGCCTGGACGGAGTCCACGAGCTGAGCATCGAGGTCAGCTTCGGGGCCGGATGTATCGGTCACGATGCGCGTTGTCTCCTGTGCCACGGTGCAAACCGGGGACGACGACGCGCCGGCTGCGCGAGCGCCGCGGTACCACCCCGCTTGCCGCGCTTTCGCGTGGCCACTCGATCAGGGCTGTGACGGGCCTACCCGTTCGGTTCTACTGAGCCAGGACGGCTGTTCTTCCGAAGGCTCCCCGGTGATGGCCGGATCGACGCCAGTAGAACGATTGTACGAAGACCCGCAAATTCGGGCGCACTCCAAGGGGTCTCGACGTCCATCGAAGTTCGGCTTTCAGGCCCGCACTTCGAGGACGCCAACCCGCCACAGCGCCGCGTACACGTGACGCAGCGGGACGCTTAGCAGGCGAGCGGCGCCGTCCACCAGCGGGTCACCACCGGCGCCGAACGGCGGGTGGTCTTCGCGGCGGCGGGCCTTGGCCTCCGGAGCCGGAGCGGGCACCGGAAACGGGTCGGTGTCGCGGACCACGGTCAGCGTGCGGGCGGGCGCTACGGTCATTACTTCGTCGTAGAAAGCTGCGGTCATTTTCGCCTCCTATGAGGGGAGATCCAACGGGGACTGATTGGACTGACGTGTCCCGTCCCGTGTCGATTCCGATCTGAAGAACGCTTGGGCGATAACCACTTAGCGTTGCGACGACTCAGCCGAGAAGGTCGCGCCGGAGACCGGATCGGGACGAAACACAGTTCGGACTTCGGTCCGGACTATCGCTAGAAATCATGTGTCCCTCACCTCCTCGCGGTCACGACGCATGCGCGGGTCGCATGCAATCTATGCGCAGCAGGAGAGCAGAACCCGACGACCGTCGGAGATCCGCACCCCTCTCGTCAGAGCTTCGGCACCACACGACGTGTCCTGGCCTGGAAAACCAATCCGAGCCGGAAGCCACCTGGGCTCAACCCTTAAGCCGGGAGGAGCTGTCCTGACCCGGGGCGTCTCTCGACGTTCGGGGTCAGTGGCCTGTATTCGTGTAGACGCCTCACCTAGCGAGGTGCTTACCGGACCGATCATGCACGACGGGTATGACGCGGTCAAATCCCTGGATAGCGTGTCGGAGATTCTGTACGGATTCATGAGGGGTGCACACAGCATCCCGCCAGGTTCACGGTGTTGTCCTGGGCATTTGCCGCTATAGCGGTCAGGAGAACGTCAACGCGGCGTCGTTGTCGATCCGCCCGGCATCACTTCTCGACCAGGCCGTCGAGCCGGCCGATGGTGTCGATGAACTCGTCGACCATGTCGAGCACCACAGAGCGCGTCGGGCGGACCCGGTCGAGCGAGCCCACCACCTGCCCGACGAAGTAGGTGGCCAGCTCACGCGCCTTGGCGCCCTGGTGGGCGGCGGCCTGGTTGATGCGCACCTGCGGCTCGGTGATCAGCGCGGTCTGCAACGGCATGCCCAGCGGATCCGGGTTTTCCGGCCGCTCCCACTCGTCGGTCCAGGCCGTCCGCAGCATCCGTGCCGGCTTGCCCGTCATCGAGCGCGACCGCACCGTGTCCGAGGAGCTGGCGGCCAGGAACTTCTCCTTGACCACGGGCACCGTCTCGGCTTCTACGGTGGTCAGCCACACCGAGCCGCACCACACGCCCTCGGCGCCCAGGGCCAGCGCCGCGGCGATCTGGCGACCACGGGCGATTCCGCCGGCGGCGAGGACGGGCACCGGCGCTACGGCATCGACGACCTCGGGCACCAAGACCATGGTTGCCACCTCGCCGGTATGACCGCCCGCCTCGGTGCCTTGCGCGACGATCAGGTCGACGCCCGCGGCGGCGTGCCGTTGCGCGTGGCGGGTGGTGCCGGCCAGCGCGGCCACCAGTACGTCCTGGTCGTGCGCGCGGTGGACGAGGTCCGCCGGGGGCGGCCCGAGCGCGCTGGCGACCAGCCGGATGTCATGGGAGAAGGCCACGTCGAGCAGTGGCTCGTACATCTTGGGCGAGACGCTCAGGCCGCCCCCGGAGCCGCGCGGCTCCTCGGCGGTCGCCGTGACGCCGTAGCGGCCCAGGAGCTCCTCGACGAACGCGCGATGCTCGTCGGGCAGCAGGGTGCGGGCCTGTGTGGTGTCAATGCCGCCTTGCTCGGCGCCGACGTATTTGGGCGGCACCAGCAAGTCGACTCCGTACGGCTTGCCCCCCGTCTGCTCCTCGATCCAGGTCAGCTCGCTCTGCAGGCGTCGGGGACTGTGGGCGGTGGCGCCCAGGACGCCGAAGCCGCCGGCATTGGTCACCGCCGCCACCACGTCGCGGCAGTGACTGAAGGCGCAGATCGGGAATTCGACTCCGAGCATCTCGGCGACCCTGGTTCTCATTGCCCGACGCTAAAGAGCTACGGATTGATATGTCAATCGATTACGCCGTCCGCAGGCGGTCGGCCGTCCGGCGGCCAGCTGGACACGCCCTCTTCGAGCGGGACCTGAAGGCTGTGCAGGATCGACGCGACCATCCGCCACGCGCCGATGGCGGTGACGAGCTCGACGAGAACCGTTGTGTCGCCCTTCAATTCACGCTCACACGCCGCCCAGCTCTCGGCGCTCACCGCACCGCCACGCACCACGTCGTCGGTCGCGGCCAGCACAGCGCGCTCGGTGGGGCCGAACCCCGCGTGCGTTTGCCAGTCGCGCACCCCGAGCAGGTCGTCGGGGGCCACGCCCAGCCTCGACGCGACCCGCCAATGCTGTGTCCATTCGTAGTCGCACGCGGTGAGCCAGCCGATTCGCATGATCACCAACTCGCGCAACCGCGGGTCGAGCGCACCGTGCCACAGCATGGTGGCGAGCAGATCGTTGATTGCGCGCGCCAGCGGCGGATGGTTGAGAAGCACCTGGAAGATGCTGAGTTCGGCCATGTAGTTGGGCACGGCAGCTTCGTCCGCGGCGGCTTTGGCCTCACGGGGCGGCAGTCCCGGGACACGGGCTGTTGTCATGGTCTGAGCATCCCACGCGCTTGGCGCAAATGCCGCCGACGCTCTGGGGGTTGGGCTAACGCCTAAGCGTCCAAGCGCGCGAACTGATTCTGCCGGTACTGCTCAACACAGGCCGCTCGCCTGACCTTGCCGCTGGTGGTGATGGGGATCGAACCGGGAGCTACCACAACGAGGTCCGCCACACCCAACCCATGTGAATTGGATATCGCCGAGGCGACTTTACGTTTGACGGCCAGAAGCTTTTCTGACGCGACCTCCGCGGAGTCGCCGTTCTTCTTGAATTCGATTATCGCGACCAGCTTTTCGGTCTCGTTGTCGGCAACCGCGATCGCCACACAGCGGCCCCGCGTGATCTCCTGGATCGTCGCCTCGATGTCGTCGGGAGAGTGGTTGCGCCCGTAGACGATCAAAAGATCCTTGATGCGCCCCATCACGAACAACTCGCCATCCGAGACGAAACCCAAATCGCCGGTCCGCAGCCACGGCTCCTCGGGTGTACCCGTCGACGGATTGACGAGTTTCGCGCGGAACGTCTGGTTCGTCTCGTCGCGTTTGCCCCAATACCCCGTCGCCACGTTGTCGCCGTGCACCCAGATCTCACCGGTCGTTCCGTCCGGACACTCGGTGCCGGTCTCGGGATCGACGATCCGCACCATCGGCGAGGGCGGCAGCTCATAACCGACCAGCGGGGTCCCGCTGCTTACACAGGGCTCCGCACGGCCGGCGGACAACGCATCGGAATCGAAGCGGACGATCCGCGGGGGGTGACCGGACGCGCTGGTCGCCACATACAAGACTGCCTCGGCCAGTCCATACGAGGGGCGAAGCACCGTGTGGTCCAGATTGAACTTGGCGAACCGCTCGGAGAAGCGCCGCAGCGTCGCCGCATGTATACGCTCGCTACCACTGATGAACGCCACCACGTCACCGAGGTCAAGCCCGGCCATGTCCTCGTCCGTGGTTTTTCGCACCGCCAGTTCGTAAGCAAAGTTCGGTCCCGCCGTAACGGCACGCCTATGAGTCGCCATCAGCTGCATCCAACGGGCGGGGCGCTCCAGGAAAGCCACCGGGCTCATGAGAACGGCGTGAACTCCGCCGAGGACCGGTTTACAGATTCCCGCCATCAGGCCCATGTCGTGGTAGAACGGCAGCCACGACACGACGGTCATGTCCATGCCGGAATCCGCGAAGTAGGCCTTCACCCACTGTTGGAAATTGGCCAGCACGTTTTCATACGAGATCATGACGCCGGCGGGCCGGCGCGTCGATCCGGACGTGTATTGCAGGTAGGCGGTATCGGACCGGCTGCTGCCGCCGTCGGACGCTGCTCTGGCGTCCAGGTCCAGGGAGTCGATCTCGATGACCGACGGACTGGAACCACCGTCGCGCGACTGGACATACTCGGCGACATTGCCGACGACTGAGGACGTTGTGAGGATGACCGACGGCGACGTGTCCTGCAGGACCGAGTCAACCCGTTCGTCATGGACCCCGCCAGTGGGGGCCGAAAGCGGCACCGCGATGAGCCCGGCCTGCAATGCGCCGAGAAATGCGGCGATGTACTCGAGCCCCTGTGGTGCCAATATCACCGCCCGGTCACCGCTGGATGCGCTGCGGCTGAGCTCGTGTGCAACGTTCGAAGTTCTGCGATACAGCTGAGACCAGGTCAGCGTTTCGGGGATTCCGGCCCAATCCTGCTCGTAATCCATGAACGTGAACGCTGGATCGTTGGGCTGCAAACTTGCACGCTCACGCAGCACATCCGGAATGGACGTCTCAAACACCTGCCTGAGATTACCGGGGCCCTCGCTGCTGGATGTTCGAAAAGGGCAAATTGGGCTAACTGTGGTTGCGCCGCCGACCGCCCGCGTTGGACGGGCTAGGTGCGGCGCAGAGGCAGCTACAGGTCAGCGGCCATTTTGGCTTCCTGCGCCCGCGCCACGTCCTGCGCGCTGTAGCCGATGAACAGCGCCACCGCACCCAGCAGGACGACCGCCCCGGCGAGCCACAGCAAACCATAGGTATAGCCACGGTCGAGCGCATCCAGCTGGGCGGCATTCATGGACTTCGCCGGGCCGCTGATGCCGCCCAGGGACAGCGTGTGCGAGGTGATGGCGGCCTGGATGACGGACAGCACCACCGGCCCGCCCAGACCCTGCAGCATTACCGCGAGGGCCGAGGTGGGCCCGATGCGGTCGGGACCGACGCTGGCAATCACCGCCAGCGAAAGCGGCACTACGGTCAATGCGACACCGACAGCGGCGACGACGATCGGTAGCGCAAGGTCAGGAAAGTATGGGACACCGCGGTGCAGATGCGAGGCGTACAGCGCGCCGCCGAACATCAGGATGCTGCCGCCGATCACCACCACCCGCGGCGGGAACGACACCACCAGCCTCGAGGCCGCGCCGAGCCCGACGGCCGCCGCTGCGAAGAACGGGATGAAGGCGAGACCGGATTGGAGCGTGTTGTAGCCCATGATGTCCTGCACGTACACGGTGACCACGAGCATCAGCGTCATGATCACCCCACCGGTGAGAAACAAGGCCGCGAACGTGGCGAGCCGATTGCGGTCGGCGAACAAGCTGAATGGCAGGACCGGGTTCTCCGCCCTGCGCTCGACCACGGCGAAAGCGGTGAAAGCCGCCAGAGCCACCGCACCCGCCCCGATGGTGGCAGCCGACAGTACTCCCTTCCCCGATTGCGTCGAGAAGCCGAGGACCACCGCGGTGACGCCCACTGTGGCCAGCACGGCCCCGGCGGCATCGAGCTTCATCCGCTCCTTCTGGGTTTCCCGAAGCGCGATGCGGGCCAGGTAGAGTGCAAGCAGCCCGATCGGTGCGGTCACGAAAACCGCCAGCCGCCACGACACTTCGGTGATTATCCCGCCCACCACCAGACCCAACACTGAGCCGACGCTTCCCATCGCGGTGAACATCGCCATCGCGCCATTGCGTAAACGGCCCTTGGGGAACGTTGTCGCGACCA